>CAZJHL010000001.1:0-29499 GCA_964545865.1 Microcaldota archaeon
ACGACAAGGAAGCATGCATCGGATGCGGAACATGCGCAGCGGTATGTTCAAAACATTGGAGAATGGCAAGCGATGGCAAATCAGAATTGATTGGCGCTAAGAAGAATGGAAATGTTTTCGAATTGGAGGTCAAAGACATCGCATGCAACCAGGACGCTGCGGAGGCATGCCCTGTTAACTGCATACACATCGAAGACAAAGGAAAAAGAAAGATATAATTGATGATTTTTTGATTGGTTTCTTATTTTTTCATTTTTGTTCATTTTAAATTTTTAAAGTGAAATAAATGGCTGACAAGCGCGTTAAGGTCTATTGCTTCGGAAACCCGCTGGTTAAAGAAGATAGCTTACCATTGGAGATAATCCCAGAATTAAAGAAAAAATTCCCAAATATTGATTTTATTCCTGCAGAATCCCCCGATGATATCGAAGATGAAAATGAAATCAACATAATAGACATGGTAGATGGAATAGAAAATGTAAGTTTGATAACTGATATAGATGCAATATGCGATAACAGAAGATGTTCCATGCATGACTTTGATCTTGGAATGACTTTGAAGATAATGAAAAAGATGGGCAGAATAAGGAAAATAAATATATTTGCGATTCCAATCCACTGCAAAAAAAGAGAAGCGATCAGGGAAATAGAAAAACTGCTGAGCGAAGCCCTAACTCCACTTGACTCTTAAGAAATGGCTTGCGCAAGACATGCACGGATCGTATGCCCTTATCAGTTTCTCTATGTTGTGCTCAATTGTGTGCCTGTCCATTCCTTCATCCAGGTTCTGTTGCACTAATTCCTTTATGTCTCTTTCCATGTTTACTTGATTCTGGGCTGTCGGAATGACAAGGAGTCCGTCTTTTACTATTCCTTTGTCTATGTTTAATTCGTAATATAATGTGCCTCTCGGCGCCTCCACCACGCCCACTCCTTTTCCTCTCGTTTCTTTGTATTTGCTAAGGTCTGGCAGATTTTCTTCCTTGAAGTTGCTGCTTTCAAGTATCTCTATCGAAGCATCTATGCAATGTAGCATTTCTATGGCCTGGGCAAGATTGTTGTGGAATATGTTTTTTGAAGGAAATACAGATATGAATTCAGACAGGTCTCTCAGTGTATCGCTATGCATGTTGTTGAGATTAAGGTTCAACCTGGACAAAGAACCGACTATATATTCCTCTCCTTTGAACTTGAAGCCCGTTGCCTGAGAATAAGGTATGACAACCCTATGCAGGTGCTCAGCGAAATCCTTTTCCTCCGCTTTCAAGCCGCTTGAGTCATATATCTTGCCGCTTATGAAGTTAAATTCTTTATCCACTAACGCAACGTTCCTCGCGCTGCAGAAGAATTCAAACTCAGAGTCAAAAAATAGCTCTACGAGATCAATCACATGTTCCCTTACAGAGGCAAGCTCCGATATTGAGGTCTTAACGGCGTCTTTAGAAGGAATAGATGAAAATCCACCTATTCTGGGATACAGTGCATGCACCGCCCTGCCTGCAACAACAGTGGCAAGGTTGTTTGCCGCCTTTTTTACCTTAAGGCCGTTTTCAACCACTTTCATCTGCCTCTTGTCGAAATCCAATATTGAATCTTTTCCGAATATGTCTGGAAGGCAAAACATGTACAGGTGCATGGCATGGTCCCTGAGAATTGTGCCGAACATTGAAAGGTTTCTCAGCTTTATTGTTTGTTCAGACGGCTCTATATCTAATGAGTTTTCAATCGCCTCTATGCAGCATGTCATATGGGAAAGGCTGCATGTGCCGCATATTCTTGAAACTATAGAATATATACTGTCTATGTTCATGCCTCTTACTGCCTGGGTGTAAAACCTTTTGTTTTCCACTATCTTCAACTTGGCGCTTTCCACTTTTCCGCTTTTCACCTTTATCTCCACGCTCCCGTGCCCTTCGATCTTGCTCAAATCTTTTATTGATATGTCTGAAACATTGTGCATAGGATCACCAATCTGAAATCACGATGAGTGCTGCTCGATAAAAGAGGAAAGCTCTTTTACGAATAGGCTTCCATCCATCGGACAACCCGGAACTCTAAAATCAACTCTGATAAACTTTGAAACTGGCTCAACTGACTCAAGGTATTCAAACTTTTTCAATATCTGCTCTATTTCTTTCTTTTTTTCTGTGTCGAAATTGTTCCTCAATCCAGCAGGCATGCCGGTAAGTGCACAAGACCCCACAGCCATTACGAATTTCGACTTGTCTCTTATTTCTTTTAAAAGCTCAGCCTCTTCTTTTGTCGAGATTGCGCCTTCCACTATTGCAAGATCCAACTCACCTAGGTTATTCTTGGATTTAAGAATCTTAAAATGTCTGAACTCAATCCTTTCAGACCATTCCTTAAATTTGTCATTTAGGAGCTCTACAAATATGATTGCACAACCTTCGCAGCAGGTGAATGTGAACCACCCCACTCTTATTTTCTTATCCTTTCTTGCATTTCCCAAATACCTTTCCTTCATTTCACCACTCTGACATAGACTATTCAATCGTAAATCTTTAATGACTTCCTTATTCTTGGAGATGTGAAGCTCCATGATTTCTCGAGAAATCTAATCAGCATTACAAAGATCAGATTTAAGAAAATCCCAAATGATACGAATACAAAAACAATAGAAAGAATCGTCAATATTAAAAGAAGAAGGTTAAAAGTGAACTGCAAAGATACAAAGTTCAGAAGCATAAAGACTATGAGCAACGGAATTACAGGAAATGAGAACAGAACTGAAAAGCTTGCCTTCCAGTCGTCCTCGCTAGGGGTGGATGTAAGTGAGGCCACGATCATAAAATATAGGAAGATGACTGAAAATAGTGATGGCGAGGTTAGCAGTGAGAATAGCAGATTAACCAAAGGAAGAACTATAGAAGATATAATTGAGATGTAAGATTCAAAGCTTAGATCTGGTTTGGCTTCTAACAATTTGTATATCGGTACGTTTACCTGGAATAGAATTATGCTGAAAATGAAAAGAGCTAAAGAAGGAATGAAAGCAGGCGCAAATGCAGCTATTATTGTTGAAATCCAACCTCCTATCGATTGAGAGGTTCTTGCTGCAATTCTTCCTCCTTTTGAGGTTACGAACGATTCTTTCAAATTTATCTCAGAACCAGTGAATAGTGCTGCAAAGAAATGAGACAATTCATGTATGGCGATAGCAAATTCAACAATAAGCCATTCTGTCAACCTGTATTTATAAAGAGATGGAAATATGAACTTTCTTGTTATGAAAAGCAAGACAACAGACTGTATAAACCAAAAAAGAAGCACACCTATGAATATTAGGATTGGTGTAAAGATGTACGGAACTATGTATGAAACAATCCCTGGGTCGGATGGCATTTTGCTCACTGAAAAGATATTACTGTATAAGTTTTAAAATCTGTCCAGTTGATATCTAAACTAGATGTCTATGGCAAATAAGAAAAAACAAAATCAACAAAAGGAAAATGAAGATAATGTGGCTAATTTCAAAGAAAGAGTCTATCATATCCTTGCAAAGGTACCAAAGGGTAAGGCGATAACATATAAAAGACTGGCTGAACTTGCAGGTAACAGGAAGGCCGCACGGGCAGTAGGAAGCCTAATGAGGAAAAACAAAGATCCTGGAAAAATCCCTTGCTACAAAGTTGTCAAAAGCAGTGGCGAAATTGGCAGGTATTCTGCAAAGGGTGGAGTGAATAAGAAAATTGAACTACTAAAAAAGGACGGAATAAAAATAAAAAACGGAAGAATAGAAAAAGAATTTTTGTATTGACAACAAGTGCGACAAACCAGATAAGAGGTTAAGATTGCTTCTTATTCGTTTCTCTTTTGCCGCTTATTTCTTCTTTGATTCGCTGAACTGCTTCTTTATCCTTTCTTCCTGCTTCTCCAGTATCTGTATCCTTGCCTCTAATGTGGCTTTTTTGTCGTTTAAATCCTTCACGACTTCTTCTTTCGTTGATTTAAGAAGCACTGGACCTACCAACCTATATATGTCTCCTTTTGCAGATTCTATCTCTTTTAGAGCATGGTCTATCTCGTCAGATTGTATTTTCATCTGCTGCTTCTGAAGAGAGAGTATCTGAAGCTGCTGCTGCAATGACTGCAATTCCAATTGTCTGTCTTCTTCCATAAAAACACCCCGTTTAAATAAATACTGTTACAAACGTTGCAAATATATTCTATATATAAGTATGAAAGTTAATAATTCTTTACCTAACTTGATTACGTATAAATGCTACATCCTCTTTCTTTTTAATGTGTTTACTCTTCAGCAAAGTTCTGAATTCCTTTTATGACTTTTAAGGCCCTCAACTGAGATCCTACCGCTGCATGGAGGGAAGCGAGGTCTTCTGCAGTTATCGATATTATTATATTTTGATTGGATTTTGAGATGCTGATCCTTGCTCTTCCCTTAAAGTCGAGCTCTGGCTGCAGAGATTTATATGCATCGTCTAGTTCTTTCTTACTGCTAAACGGCATCTCTATTGTGAGTTTTATTTCCATGAAAACACCTAGGAATAAACGTTACTCTTCATTCTCTCTTGATTCTAAAAGTTGCTTTATTTTTAATTGCATTTTTTTGTCTTTGTATTTGAATACTAATGAATTATCCGAAATTATAAATTTTGCTGTATCATCAGTGGTAGGTTCGGGGATATCGAAAAGATTTGCAATTCTTTGAGAATTCACTGACTTTTCTCTATTCTTTATTATCATCTCTACTTCCTTGTTTATCCTGCCTATCTTCTTATGTACGAATTCAGTATCAGCTGAAAATATTATGAAGGGAAAGACCCATCTCCACTCATCACTAGTATCTATAAATGCAAGCTTGTTCGGATTGCCTTTTGTCTCGCTCACAACGATTATCCTTGAATGCCCTAGCTCATCTGCCCTTGTTATGACATCCTCGATTGATTTCTTCCCTCTTGGCTCGTATTTTGCATTTAGGAAAGTTGCGATATTTGATGCTAGAATTTTAGTAGAAAGAGAAGATTTCCTGCTTGTAGTAACATACATCAAACCACTTGATGAATAATGAATAGGAAAAGTAAACAAAAAATAAAAAAAATTAATCTGTCTTTACAACTCTTGCTACTGGTAAAGAAGGTTTGTAAAGAATTCTCCATGCGCAATATGGGCATCTTACAAAGTTTGTGACTTCTTCGATTTCCTTTCCGCAGTTTCCACAGATGTACAATTAATCACCTTTTTAGATCACAATAACCGATTCTAGCAGTCGTTATTTATTGTTTATTGCTTCTTGTTGTAGTCAGAGATGATACGGGCTACTGTCTCTCCGAATTGGGTTGTAGGAGAATATGCTCCTCCCGCAAATCGATATGAACAGGACTTGCATTCCCAAACACCACTGGAAACCCTTCTTACCTTTGCCTTACCACATGAAGGGCATTTGTATCTCTGCTTCAACTGCTTCTTTACAGATTCCAAACGAATCTTAACAGAACGTCCTCCTCTTATTGTAGGGGATACCATATTAATCACTCCATTTAAATATTACAACTACATATGCAAATAATAAGCACATGTTCGATAGTTGCAATCATATTTTCTCCAAAAGACTTAATAAATATTTTCTTTGCTCGAAAGATTTGTCAAGCAGAGAGATGATCTCATCCTTGCTGAAAGCGCCCGGGCCTGCCTTCTGTATAGCATAAAGCATGCCATCTCCAACGCAGTAGGTAATTCTTGCGTCAGCAACGATCTCCTCCGCATATGTCGGGTCAAGGATTATGTCTTTGCCGATCTTTACAAATGTACACTGTGTAGGTATGTTCAAGAGCTTCTTTGGCGTCATCTCTTCCCTTATGATTTTCTCATTTTCATACTTTGGAACCTTCATGCTCTGTAAAGCTGCTGTAGCTGCGAGCGCTGCTGCATCAAGAAGATTTCCATCATGATCGAGTGTATATATATCTACGAATACTCCCCAGACCTTTCCTTCTTCTATGAATAAGGACTTCAAATCCACCGCCTCTGCAGCTCGTATTCCTCTATCTACCACTCTCGCAAGCTCTATTGACTCTTCTGATGGCGGCCCTTCTTCGAATGTTTCATGCGCAGTGGGAAGAAGGTCTGCATTAACAGTCAATGTTCCTTCTGTAGGCCTGTCTGAAAATGGCTCTACAACTTCAAGCTTCACTCCAGCCATAACCCTGGATTTTCCTATGGTGACATCCGCTGATCCTTCTGCAGCAGATATGACGTTTGTCTTAATGCTTATCTCTCTGTACTGATCAAAAGACCTGCCATCTGTTCTCTTTCCGAGCTTAAGCATATCTTTTACAGCTTCCTTCTTTAACTCATCAATTACCATAACCATGTGATCACCTTTGTTGTTCTTTACTCACTGTTCTTGTACTCCAGCTTCCTGCTGTCCGAGAAGTCCTTGCTCCTCTTCAATTACTGATGAACCGTTACCATTCCCTTCCTCTATGCTTGCAGATGATTTCTTAAAGAACTCTCTCAACGCCTCTATCTGCTTTTCCCTTATTTCGGGAACCTTTGCGAATGCAAGATCAAGTGCGTGAATGAATTCATCTCTCGTCATCTTTCCATCCATCTGAAGAAGTATTACTTCGCCTGTCGTTGGGTTTATTGCCAACGGCATGTCTGCCTGGCCGAAGTTGTCCTCTTCCTTCATCATGTCAACAGCTATCTTATTGTCAATCTTCCCTACAGACACCCCTATAGGTATGTCCTTCATAGGTATTCCTGCATTTGCAAGTGCGACCGCAGCTGCGGTAAGGCCTGCGACTCTTGTCGAGCCCTGGCCTTCAAGAATGTCCACATAAATGTCGATCGCTGTCTTTGGATAAACTTCCTTAATCACAACTGATTCGAACGCCTCTTTCATGACCTTTGATATCTCTCTTGACCTTCTGTTCGGGCCCGCTCTCCCGTGCTCCTCTGTTGAGAAAGGAGCCATCATGTACCTGCATCTAACTATCGAGCCGTAAAGGTTGGTTTCGTGCTTTGGAAAAACCTCTCTTGGCCCGTAAACTGCAGCAAGAACCTTGTTCTTCCCCCATGTGAGGTAAGCGCTGCCGTTCGCCCTGTTAAGCACTCCTGCCTCTATTGTTATTGGCCTCAAATCCTCTAAGCCTCGCCCATCTAATCTCTTGCCGTTTACGATCAACGGCACTTCTGAATTTCCTCCCATTTAATTCACCTCTAATAATTATTATATTTGATTTTTGAATCTATGTAATCCACTATTAGAATCTGTATTGCTCCCTTGGAGTCTGGAATCTCTGAAGCATTTCTTGAGTAACCCCAAGATATTCCATTATCCTGTCTGTAAGCCCGCTTGTATGGGCTTCCCTCGCAATCTTTTCTATCGCGTCTATCGCCTTTGCAGAATTCTGGCCTTTAATCCAGATAAGGCCGTTCTTCCCTACGAGTATCTCGCATCCAGTCCCTGCCTTGAGTATGTTCAGCATGGACGAATGTTTTCCGATAACTCTTGATATCTTTGTTGGAGAAATGTCAATTATCTCTCCCCCTGTAAGCTTCATCGGCCTTGAAAGCCAGATGTCCTTCACTTCGCTTATCTCTGAAACCTCAGCCAATATTATGTCGCCAACATTGAACGTGGTCCTAAGCATCTTTGAGGAAAGCAGTCCGTGGTATGGGGAAAATAGGTTTACACCGTATCCTATCACCTTCTCCTCTTCTATTATTCCTATCACGCTGTCTCTCAATGATGGAAGGTATGATGCTTTTATTGGCATGAATTTGGTTTGCTGCTCATCAAACATCCCAACTATTGCTGCGTATGTTTTTCCTTCCTTAATGTATGTATAAGGATTCCTTATTGGCTTGTCTAAAAGCAAATCGCCAGGTATTACTAATCTTCCCATTTAATTCACCTTTCTGTTGTTTCAGTTTTCTTAACAATATCATATCTCTTTTACAGCTATTCCATGTATAAAATAGTCAGTATGAAAAGTCCTCTCTTAATCAACGCCTAAGCAATAATAAGGGCATTAAAGCGCGAAAAGATGAGAATATAATATCTTATACACTCAATCATATTTAAAACTTTCCTTTTCAAGCCCCTAACTTGTCAACTTACTTTTTGTCTTTTGGCATGTTCTTTACTTGGGCCCTGCCCGCTGTAAGCTTGTTTATCTTGTCAAGGAATTCAGTCTGCATACCTGCAGGTATCTCTATGACTGCCACTAACGAGCCGTCAGCTTGCCATTCCTCTTTTTGCACGTTGTATGACTTTATACTTCCGTAAAGCCTCTGTGCAAGATCTGCAGGTATTTTTATTGCGTATACTGCAGTGTCTATTTTCATAGGCAGAAGCGTTCTTAATGCTGAAATTACCTCATTAACCTGATTTTCTGCAGGCTTGAATGGATCTATATGTATCTTAACCTCTTCCATTGCCTTTTCAATTCTTTGAGGGGGGTGGGGGGCGTTTGTTCTTGGATCTATCGTCTCCCTTGCCAAGATGGCCACTATCTTCTTTCTTTTTTCCTCCACCATCTGCCTTCTTTGCTCTGTTGTGATAGGAACGTCCCCATTAAGCACTATTCTTTTTCCTATCTCGAATACATCCTCTGTCCCGAATGCCTTCTTTACTTTTTCTCCTGAAGCCCTTTCTCCCTTCTTGGCATCCTTGAAAACCTCTTCAACCATCATCACATTGTTGAAGTCCTTCTTCTTCCCGAGCTTGAAATCAAGAGCCGTATTCGGATCCACATATATCTCAAATGTTTCTCCATTTATCTTGATGGAGGCAACGACTGCCCTCTCTATTCCCATAAAACTACCTCTCCATTGCCGTTCCTATGTCTTACTTATCTGCGAAAATTAAACCTTTGAAACATAGCTTGAAATCTTCTCAGGAGAAAGGAATTCGAACTTCTTTGTGGTCACTGGGACGATTCCTACATCAAATATCTCTGACTTTAGCTTCATATCTGGTATCTTTTTGAGAGCCTTGAAACCGAGAAGTATGAGCTCATCAAGGTTCATCTTTTCGTCATATTCCTTCTCAAAGAATTCTGAAACCTCGTTCCTTCCTGCACCTATAACTGCTGCCTTCATTCCTGTGTATGAGCCGCTTGGCTCTGTTTCGAACACTCTTGGCTCTGAATCAACTCCAGCGAAGATTAATGAAGCGCCGAAAGGTCTTGCCCCACCATACTGAGTATATGCCTGCATCATGTCAGTTATTTCTCTTGTGATGTATTCAACATCTGCGGGCTCATTGTAGGTATACCTGTATTTCTGTGCTTCTATTCTTGCTGTGTCAATCAGCCTTCTTGCATCTGCTATCAATCCAGATGCAACTATTGCCATATGCTCGTCTATCATAAATATCTTCTTTAGCGATTCTGGAACGAATAATTTTGATATTTTTGTCTTGTGCGCTATGAAAACCACTCCATCCTTCCCGGCCAATGCCATGGATGTTGCTCCCCTGTTAACTGCCTCTTTTGCGTATTCTACCTGAAAAAGTCTTCCATCTGGGGAGAAAACTGTAATTGCTCTATCATATGCAGAAGGTGATGTCGGATACATAATACCACTCCTTGTCATTTGAATGACAAATAAAAATAACAATAAATATTATAGGTTTATATTTAAAAAACTATTGACGCTCTTAGCTTGAAATATATACTTTAAAATCTATCTGGAAATATTTGTGCTGTTCTGCTTGTAGATGATGGATACAGAAGTCATCCCACTGTCTTGCTTTGATGTTGCTGTTGCATTGCTCTCTGAATTGCTCTTGAAGATGTTTCCTTCATTGAAAAGAACAAATGTAGTGTATAATAGAAGCGCGAAAACAAACAAAAGAAGAACAAAACCCAATAGCTGCCGGTTTGACTTTGTAAGAAAACTCTTTTCCTTTGCTTTTTTAACAGCCATATTCTACACCAGTCTCTCATCCATCATCTTACTATAGTGTATTTAGATAGATAAAGATGGGCCTGGAGTACTACTAAGAATGGAAGAACAACCGCTGAGTTCATCAGTATTATGAACCCCTGCCTCATCATTGGATCTAAGAACATCATGAATGACAATGATGAAAATACGTAGATCATGATGAATGCGATCAATAGCCACATTATGAAATTCAATGGCCTTCTGATTACGTGGTTGAAGCTGCTTACTAATGCTGGAACTGGCTTCTTCTCCTCTAGAACCACTGCCGGCGCCATGTAGAAAAGACCTAATGAAACAATGAAATCCAACACGAGAGCTGGGAGCTCGTTCATGTTAATTGAAATTAAATAGCTGAGGAATAAGAATTCAAGCACCTTTATTCCAACGAATATTGCAAATACAGTTAAGGTGTATCTACTTAAATTCCTCATTGCCTCTGCAGACACCTTCGTTCTTGTTCTTGAAGCCTTGACTACTAGGGTGACTGCAACTGCAGCTAAAGATATAAACAAGAGTGAAATGCCTGCTGAAAGTATGATTGTTATGAAATCTGTCATTGTCATTTCTGGAATGCTTCCAGACCTAAGGAAATAACCTCCTAATGCTGTGAAAACTGGCGCAGGCGAGAATGGAGGAAGCAATAAAACTAATGAAAGCAAGAATGGGATTGAGAAAAACAATATCATTCCTATATTCTTTGTATAAGTTTCTATCGCATTTTTCAATACATCTATCATAGTTCCACCCTTATTTTTCTAGAAATAAATGTCCATCAAATCTTTTAAACATTCCTTTATACACTCCTTTAGCTTCCTATAGCTTCCTATGCCTTTCTTAGACCTTTCTTGCGCAGCCTGGAAGATTGAATATCACAAAATAAGCAGAATTGGTTTGGAGCTTGCTTCCTCTTGTTGCTGCATCGTCATAAGATCTGATCTCAACCTTGTAGACGCCAGGAACATAGTTGAATGGAGGGGATGAAGATATTGTTTCATTCAAATTTATGAATACCCCATCTGAATTATTCCACCAAACCATATTTCTTCCGTTCTCACTACTTGAGCCTGTTGAGCCAGAGATATCTGTTATATTGAATTTTAATCTCCAGATCTTTAAAGTTGTATTAAAATAGTAAATTGATATGTTTGTTTTAACTTCGCTTATCAAATAATTTACAGGGTCTTCCCTCCATATTCTCGCTGTAACGTTCATTTTTGATGGAATAAATGTAGTACCTTCATTAAAGAATCCCGATGGACTTGAGTATATCCTTACACTGATCGGATTGATATCACCTATCAAAACGCTTCCCACATTGACACTAGAAACTGAAGCGGAACCGCATGTTCCGACTACTGGGACTGTCGAATTAAAGTCAAAGCTTATTGTTGGCGAGACGATAGTTCCTGGTAAGGCATTTGGTGCAGTTACTGTAACTGCAAAATCAACGCTTTGACCGGCGTTAATTGTTGAAGGCGAGAATGAATTTACAATAAAACCATTTGAAATATAAACGTTTGAAACTGTTGCATTCATATCTCCGCTATTGTTTAGCTTGAATCTGAAGGTTACACTGCCCCCTGGAGTTACAGTATAATCGGATTGAACTGGGGTGAGGGTGAGATTTGGACCATTATAAACTGCCAATTTAATTTCTTTCCTAATTGGACTAAAGGTAGTTGATGTATAAGTTGAATCTTTCATGGGGCCGTCTGTTTCCCAAGTCCTAACAAATATTGAACAGTTTTGAAGAGTTGAAATAAAAGATAAACTTTTACTTAAAGGTGGGGTTAATGAATAGGCTATTGAATTATTGAGATCGAATGAATTTAATACTGTCCCATTATCGATTATTGAAAAATTACCATAGCAAAACATGCCGTGCTTAAATGATGCATCTCCCTTAGGCTGCCCAGGATTATAATACATACCGGTGCTGTTAAAAATTGCAAATGGATTCGGTCCGGTCCCATACTGATAATATTGGGTGTTAAAATAATATGAAACGTTGTTCAAGTAATCTGTTTTGTTAACAAGCAAAATTGAGAAAGGTTGGACGTCATTTCCAACAGATGGACGTGGACCACAACCAAAAGTAGGGCAGGGAACCATAATATTTTGTAAATTTGAATAATTCCCATTAAAATAGGTTAATGCATCCAATGTTAGACCTGAACAAACAGCGGTTCCATCACTCAATTCTGTACCTAAAGTTGATATGTTCAATCCTAAACCTACAGATACATCTGAATCTATTCTACTTTGCTGTATTCCTATAAATGTAATTGAGAAAGAAAAACTAAACATAATTAAAAGCAATAAGAATGTTTTTTTCATCAGACATACTTAGCTCTAATAATTTTTATTCCTTTCTATAATTAAAATCTGATTGAAAGGTGTCCAGTTGGGATATTGTTCTTAAATATATTATTAAAGTCAACTGTGTCTCTTCCAGCTTTTGGCATTAAGCTCAATCCGACCCCTAATTCTGATTTCTTTCCTTGTATTCTTAATTCTGCACCGAAACCCTTGGGGGATAAAACATCTCCATTAAAGTATTCCCAAATAGACCAAGCGTAAGTATTTGTTTTTACATTAAGATCTAAGATGTTTCCTAGCTCTTTATTTACTGAAGTTCTAGGTGAACCATCTATAAAATCTATATTAAACACAGTTCTCCAATTAATGCTTGCCGGTAATCCATTTATACCTAACCAACTAAATGGAATTGATAAAGGCATTGAAATGTTATTTGTCCTTGTTTGCATAAGCCATCTGTCATCATACTTAGTTACTGAAATTTCATCAAATAAATTTACTATTTCAACAAGTTTCTTTCCTACTATTTTATTTCCTTCCCATTCATGTAAGACGTGTTCACCGAACTTTTGGAAAATCATTTTGTCTTCTTCAGACATTGATTTAATTGTCCAATCCTTATTGCCTCCAAAAAACTCAATCTTAACTTTTTCTTTTTCATCTACCCTTAAGTGATAACCGATTCCACCTAAAATTTTCTTCTCTTGTTTTGTTCCTTCATCGTATTTAAAGATCGGATTTCCGTAATTATCGTAGTCTTTGATGGACGCATAAACGTACTTTGTATCATATTGAATCCAACCTGTTTTTATATAAAGATCTTTCTTGATATAAATGTCCAGTGCGTTAACTGATCTTGTTTGATTCACTTTTAATTGCTTTGGAACGTTAACCAATGAAATTTCCGACCCGAATTGACTTGAAAGAAGATCGCTTGGCATTTGAGTTTTAAATTTGCCTTCTTTAATCGAATCTTTATTTTCCTCAAGCCATTTCTTTGTTGCATCTCCTCCGACTTTTGCTGGATCTAATTTGTAAGCCTGATTGATGGCATCGTATATTAATTTATTAACTTCAATTAAATTAAGCGGATTTTGATCGGCATTTTTTTGTAAATTCCATGCTTTATTAATTAAAGATGCAACACTTTCAGAGAATCTAGATTCGAATCCAGTCGGTACTCCTCCGATTCCACTTCCAGTATTGATACTGTTTTTGATGAAAAATGGGATTGAGATGGGTAACGATTCTGGAGCTTTGATTTTGATTTCCGCTGTTTCAAATTTAAATGATTTTAAGAATTTAAACGCATTTCCTTTTATTTTGAATATCCCTGAAAGGTTTAAATCTTCTTGAGAACTGATTTGAGGTAAATCAAATTCAAATCTATTGTTGTTATGAACATTCATTATTGAATTAAACGGCAGACTGTATTTATCATTTTCACTATAATTCTTGCTAGACTTCCATTTACCCGGTAACCCTGCGAACACCTTGGAACTGAATTTTATGGTTTCAGTATAAAATATTATTTGTGAATTATCTTTCTTTCCAGGTTGGACGTCTAGTAATACGTTATCTGGCGGTAAAAACTTTACAATTGCCCTAACTTGATTTCCTTTTTCAATTAATTGAACATTAAATCTAATCTGCTGAACTTGACATTCGCCAGAAATTGAATTTATGATTTTATTTGCCAAATCTCTTATCTCATTAGGTTTAGAAGGAAATACTGCCTTACCAGATAAATAATCATTCAATGGGGTTTGATCCTTTTTGAACTCTAAGCGTACCGCACCTAACTGTGGAACCCCTATGATTTTTTCTTTGCCGTCCTTCATTATTTCAAATACCCCTTGAACTAATGAAGACATAAACAGATAATAGTCTGCCTTGTTATCTAAATACTTTTCATTATTCTTGCTTTTCAACATAATTTCATTTGATTTGTCAATAATCATTGGTACCATATAATAGAACATCTCTGCAAGTGCTTTCGCTTGGTCTAGCTGGCGCGACATTGCGTCTTCTTTTTGAGAAGTTGACACTGCCTTTATTAATATATTATATGCTTCATCCATGAATACATACATCATTGCGGGCAATTGTCTAAGTACATCTGGATATTGAGAATATAATGGAGCGTAATTTACTATTTGTGTACGAATCAAATCGTGGATATATAATTTAATGGCTTCATATTTTATGCCGACTTCTTTATTGGCCATTGTATAGTAATTAAAACCTGCATCAAAACTACTTGAAATTCTTCCATCGTTAATGATTTTTAATATTTGATTATATACGTCTTTGCTGCTTTTAACACCTGGAACAACATTTCCACTCAGGTAACCATCTGGATACAATGCTGCCTTATCGTTGTTTTGGTAAAGAAGAGAATCGCCATCCTTCCACAAGCCGATTTTAACTCTTTTTAACCCCTGGACCTGTAATTCGGAAAGCTTGCACTTGCCAGTTTGATCAAATAAGGCTTCATACAATTGGCCCGAAAGTAGTTTCTTAGAATCCAAATGGATCCATTTATCTGTAATAGAAAAACCGAATTCCTTTAAATTTATTGATTCTTTTTTGTCAACTAATTCTTGGATTATTTTAAGATCCTCTTCTCGGCCCTGTATCGTCATAATAGCTGAAATATTAAGTATAGTTAAATATTGTTGTTGCTCATGTCCGATCGGCCCATAGTTTAGGCTTGAACCTAAGATAGTAGCTAGTTTTTTCCTTTTTTCATCGGATTCTTCCATATATCTATTTATTTTTTCTACTATGTGTTGTAAATATTTTTTTTGCAGGAAATCTATTTTTACTTGTTCCTCTTTAGATGTTTTCGATCGTGCGTAACCATAAAATCCTTTTTCTTTACCGAATGGAATTTCATTAATCACTTTAAATGTATTGCTTTCTTCTTTAGCTCTTAGATATTCTAATTTTTTAGACTTAACTTCGCTATATGCCCTTGACCAAAATAAGTTTAGATTCTTTTGTTCTCCTTCTCGCAAAAAATCTTGTTTATTCATGATTTCACCTACTCTGTCACCCATCCTCTCATACCTAATTGTATTAAACGTTTGGTTTTTAAATTCTTTTGCTTCGGAAACTGGAATCCCATGGAATAACGGTTCGATTAATAAAAAAGAAGAGATAAGTAATCTGTTAAGATTTAATCTTCTTGAACGTGTGTTTTCCTTTAAGCGCATATAAATCTAAGAATAAACCTATTTCGAATTAAAATACTTTTCGGTGTTGTTTTAGAGCTATTTCTCAGCAATGACGTTTAATCCATTGTCCTTAAGTGTCAAATGCAATTTATTTGTTTTGCTTATTTCGTATATATACTCAACATCTTTGACTACCCTACTCACCAAAAAATCATAAAGTTTTTTGCTGTTTTTATCATT
This sequence comes from Microcaldota archaeon, assembly GCA_964545865.1. GTDB lineage: Archaea > Micrarchaeota > Micrarchaeia > CABMEP01 > CABMEP01 > DTQF01. Next base: position 15,678 of record CAZJHL010000001.1, read on the forward strand.
CAAATCTAAAGTGATGGGTTCAGAAAAATTAGATGACCAATCCTTACTATTAACTTGACTTATGAGATTTTTCACTTGACTACAATTATTAATCAAACTCTGAAGAAGTGTATTTTCTTTACCTGTTAATACTAAAGTTTTTGATGCTTCTTTCTGTTTGCCTTTTTCCTTATCTTGTTCCTTTTCTTTTTCTTCTTTCTTCTGTTCTTTTCCTGTCTGAATTGATTTCTCTTCTTTTTTCTTCTCTTTTGCAGATTCTTTTGATGCAACATACTTCTCAAACGTTTGCCTTATTTCATTTAAGGATTTTTCAAGTCTTTCTATCTTCTCTTTATTTTCACCTTTTTCTTTTTCCAATTCCTTCTTCGTCTCTTGATGTAGTTTTATAATTTTTTGCATGGCATTAACATAACGTTCAATTTCATCTGTATCTTTTTTACTTGAAGCATACTTTACCAAATCAGGTAAATCTTTCAGTGATTTGAAATCTTCTTTAAATCTAGTCCACCACGTCTCCTTTTTTGTTTTAGAATCTATTTTTTCTAATGTTTTTTCCATTTCGGAGATTGCATTTGATACTGCTTCAGTTGACTTTTGAATATCTGTAAGTGGAACGGATGAAACTTGAATTTCTTGTGATTTTGTTTCTAAAGAAGGTGTTTGGACCTGTTCTTTCTTAATCAATTCTGGCATTTCATCCAGTTTTATCACTCCTTTTTCTTTATCTATAATGGGAATAATTAAACCCATCTCTTGTGCTTCTCTTGTTACATTTAAACTGGCTAAATCATCTTCAAATAAGTCAACTTGCGTTTTCTTGAATGCAGAAGTGAATATCAGATCGATTTTGATGTGGTCTTCTTCATAAATTTTAATATCTTTAAAAATCGGTTTTTCGCCTTTGTTAATACGAATTATGTCTGTATTGATTCTTTTAAGAATTATATCTCCTACATCTTGTGGAATCTTATCTTTGCTTATATATTTTTCAATCAATTCTTTTTTTTCATTTAAACTAACTATCTCTTTTGGAATGATCTTTTGTCCTGCCATCTTGCCACCTTCACCCATAATACCACGATTATATTACGTGTCCCATATTTAAATATATTTGTTTGGTACTAAAGGTCTATACAAAAAAATATATAAATAGTGGTGGAGAAATTAAGCTATGCAAGCACAAATTAAAGATGAATACAGTATAATTAAAAAAAGATATATCGAGATCAATGAAAAATTCAGAAATCAGTCAAAATTGACTTCTACTCAAAAAGAAGAGTTAATAAAAGAAATCTCTGCCTTAAATTCTCAACTTAAAAAGAATCCCGAAATAGGTAAGAAACTTGAAGAAGAGATGAAAATTATTCTTTATAACTCAGATGGCACGTATAATGGAAACCGAATCAAGATAATGGCGTATTGGATAAGAAGAGAGGAAATGAACAAGGAAATTTTAAAACTTAGAGACGATAATTTGGCAGTAATAGAATTGATTAATGAACCTAAAATGAGAAAACGACTTAAGAAAACAACCGAATCCATTGAAAACCTTAGAAACGCGGAAATTGAGGAAAATTCAAGCAATACGATGTTAAGAAAGTTTTATCTGGACATAATAGAGATATATGAACAAAGCATAGAAATCGCAAAAGAAAGAAATATTGAATATAAAGGAATGCTCGTTGGAATGGAAGATGCGGAAAAATTCAATAATTTCATGGTTGGACAGATAGACCTCTCCTTAGCTGGTTTGATGAGTAAAGAGTTTGCGAAAACTATGTATCCTTATATTAGTCTATTTAAAAATAAAAAAGAATATAGCGAAGAAGAAATTAAATTAATGAATAATTTAAAAAGAGAAATACAAGCAAAAATAGATCAGCTTACAAAGAAACTTGAAAATGTTAAAGAAGTAAAAGAAAGAAGTCTTACTTTTTTCAAGAAAGTCGCAAGCGGAGATAGAAGCGCAAGTTTAGAAATGGTTCAAGAAGCGGCGGAAAAATGGAAGAAATTTGTTCCGAATGCAAAAAAAGTTGAAGAACAAACAAAGATAGAGATAGAAGGTCTCATTCTTGCTTACTCTGCTTTAGATAGGCTACAAAAAACAGTTTAATTATTTGATTTTCTCCTTAGCCTTTCTTATTGTGCCTGACGTGTAGACTGCCTTAAGGTGAATCTTTTTTCCTTCGTATGAATTTAAAAGAGCCAAAGCAGTCTTTAAATCCTCTACGCCTTCATTCAGGCATCTTATGATCGCTTTTTGTCTTAGGTTGTCAAAATAAGCAACGCTTGGCATCACTTTCGAGTAATGAATCTTGCCAATCAAATTCAGAAAATCCTTCCTAAGTATGGAAACTAGGTCCTCCTTGGCCAAAGGAACCTCTGAGATGACCTCTATTGCAACGTACCTGTGATTCTCCCTTAGTGTAGGTTTCATGAATCCACCAACCATATTTTACAAATGTCTTTTAAGAAGCATGAAGGACTGCCTTATCTGGTCTCTACTCATTCCGCACAGCCGCATTATCGATGCAGCTTCATCTATGCTCCTTATAGAATACTTATCCTTTGCAAATGAAGCAACTATGAATTTAAGCTTATAATGCCTTCCTACTCTTATGAAATTAGAAATACGATAGATTGCCAGATGGGGATTCTCATTCAAGATATCGGACAGGGAAATAAGGAACGGCTTATTTAGGGATTTCGCCTTGGCAAACATCTCTAACGAAATCTCGTATTTTGGGCAGTAAAGAATGCCTCCTTTCCTCATATTCTTTATTATCTTATCTGGATCTCCAATCACGAGCTTAGGCTTTATCTCTGAAAATTGATAGAATTTGACCTGGTCTTTGATGTTTGATTCGCTGTCTAGAGATTCCACTATGTCGAAGTACATGCTATCAAAATAAGTTAAAAGAAAAAGAATAAAAGATTAGGCTTATCTCTCGTACTAATTTATCTTAAGCCTCTCATCTTCCTTCCTTGAGAAGTCAATCCTCTGAATACTCTTCCTTTCTGTAGGTTAAGGCCCGTCTTTTCAGGATTTGCGAGTATTACTTCATAGAACTTGTATTGGCCATCATCCCCAACAAAGTATGAGTTAAGGACTTCGAAGTTTCTGTATTTCTTTCCTGCTCTCTCCTCTGCAATTAGTTGGAGTGATTTGTGTCTTGCATAGAATTGACCTGTCTTTGAAGGCTTTCTTCCTCTCATATGGATGTATCTCTTTCTCTTTCCTCTCTCTACTCTCACTCTTGCTACCACAAATCCATCCTTTGCTTTATAGCCTAATGTCCTCGCTCTTGCAAGATTAGTAGGCTTTTCCACTCTAACTACTGGAGATTCCTTTCTCCATTGAGCTATTCTTGCCCTATATGCTGGGGACCTTTCCTTGTATTCTTTTCGGAATGTTTCCTGTATCTGCTTATAAAGAGACATAGTATCACTTTAACTAATTTAATAAGTCAAAACTTAAGTTAAGACTGTAAGATATATTAACTTAGAAAAAATATATAAAGCTTAATCCCTAGATGGCGGAAAATATATTAACCCCTTTTGTGTCTTATTTTTGCTGATTTTTATGCATATGAAGGAGTATTCGCAGTTCTATAAAAGTAATGAAAAGATCAAAAGGCTTGTTAGAATCACTTTTGCATCCTTTCTTCTAGTCGAACCCCTAATCCTTCCATTGAATGCAAAAGAGGCAGATACAAAAGCATTTAAAAATCAAATGAATAATAGTATAAAGGTGGAAAGGATGGGTGATAAAGTGGCAACCGCACAAAAACAAAGAAGTCAGTTAGTAGAGGAGGCTAAACGTGACATATATGGATTAATAAACTCAACTGATAAAGACATGCTCTTAAGAACTTATAATTCAATTAAAGAAAAAAGAGAAAAAAACAAAGAATACAATGATGCTTACAAAGAAGCATGGATAGAAATCTCAAAAAATAAAAAATATGTAGATACGTTCAATGAAAAATGGCAGAAAGCAGAAAAGGCGTATAAAACACAAAGTGCTGCAGCGCAAAATCTTATTGAAAGCTTAAGAAAAGTCTTTCCTAATGCACAAACTATAGAGGTTACTATGAGTGGAACGGGTATAACCACTGCGAAAGAAAAGCAGAGTGCGTTTGATGCTTATTTGAAAGTAACAGATAAAAACGGAAATGCGATTTGGGGTGGGATTAAATTTAAACGTGATAATAATTATGGGATTTCTTATGAATATCTTGGCAAAACAGAAGTGACAAAAGAAGGAATAAATGAAATGGAAATTTGGATAAAAGATGGGATTGCAAAATTAAATAAATGGGAAGACGCGAAAACAAGGTTTGCGCAATTCAGAGGATATTGGCTTGAACCTAATGAAAAAGCATATGTTTTCGTAAGTGGAGAAACGGGCACTTACTCATATACAAAATTCAAAAAGGAATCTGATAATAGCATTACGTTGATAATATCTGGTTCAGCTTCGACTTCAAATATTACATATGAAAAAATGAAAAGGGAGGAGACATTTTACAAGTATAGTGGAAAGATCGAATCTACGATACCAGTTATAAATAAAATAAGCGAGATTAATGGAACACTCACTCAAAATCTTGAAATTCTTGGAGAACGAGAATTAATGCTGACTATTACTCCGAAAGGTGAAAAAACTAGAAATGAATTATACAAGGGAGGCAAAGTTAAAATTGGTGATACATATTTCTCAGTATCTGCGCCGTTTGTAGAAAAAAACCCAGATATGACTAATCCCCGAATGTACGTATTTGTTTATTATTTAGATGCAAACGGGAATCAAGTTAAATCTGAAAAAATTGAGGTTGAAAAAGAAATATCTTTATCTTTCTTAGATACATATTTTAATCTAAAAGTTTCACCTTCAAAGAAATCAATAGACAATGCAATCTCTTCATTATCTGATCAAACATATTATATAATTATAAATGAGACAAAAATACCCATTAATCCTTCAATTAACAAAGCAATTAATTACCAAGATAATAAAAGCAACTATACAGTTGAATTTAGTAGTGTAAACTTTAGCGGACCAATAATAAATGGAGAAATACAAAATATGACTGGAGATCTCAATATCACTGACAATGCAACTGGCATCACGCAAAAACTGAAATTAAATATTGGTGTGCAAACTAATGTAAAATTTGGAAATAATATTCTAGACGTTAAAATAGAACAACCTGAATATATATCTATACTTAACAATGTGCGATATGAAAATATGAGAATTAATTTTAGGACAAACAAAATCGAGAATGACAAAAAAGAAATAGCATACCTTAACAATGCTTCTTGGGACGGCATAGTTAAATTTAAAGAAAAAGAGTTCAATCTCCAAGCTAAGGCGATTATGCTCTCAGAAGGTCCATTTGCAGAAAAGGAAGAAAAACTAAAAGAAAAAGTGCCAAAGAGTAGAAAACAAGAGGAGCTCTTAAATGAAGAAACGGCACAGACGGGCGCAATAGGAACTTTGACTGGCTTATCTGTTCAAAACTTGATTGGTGTTTCATTCAACGCTACAAATTCAATAGGAAATGGTATTTGGGGTGTCTTATATGACCCAAGACCTTTGATAGAAAAAGGATATAGTGACAATGGTGATGCACTTAAACAAATAACTGCGAAATTTAAAACAGCTGGATGGAAGAGCCTCGGATTGACTGGTTTAACTGCTTATGAGCAAGAACAGCTATCAAAAGGAAATATAGGTGTAGAACAAATAAAAGATGTTACAGGTTATGGTCTTTGGTTATTGTTTGACACCTTTGCATTGCATGGTGAAGGAAGAATAATTGACGAAAAGATCAAAAAGGAAATAATAAATATGATTGAGACCAAAGGTGACAGAACTGAATTTCTTTTCAGCACTTTCGATCCTAATAGAGAGGGATTTCAGATACTTACAATTAAATACAACCAAGAAAGGAAGAAAGGGGAAGAGAATAAAAACTATATTGGCATACAAAAAACAGACTATACTACTTCGACCCAATATAAAATAAACGATATGAATAGATTAATTAATTCATTGTATGGTAAACTAGATTTAAATAGTATCAAGAGGAGTCAAGATGAAATTATGGTTGGAAATCCAACAAGTATAAAGCAACTTACAGAGTTTAGTTATAAGAGATGGAACCCTACAATCGGAATTGGAACCCCGTTTGGTGCTTATGAAGTTGGACTGCATTATGCGAATGGTACTGAAATAAAAACTATTGAAAGTTCCGAACTGACAACTAATAGAACTGAGATAAAGGAAATAGGCCAGAATTTAATTTTTAAAGGAATTCCGTTATTTGGAATGGAGATTAACGGCACGTACGAAAAAAGAAGAACGGATAGCTTAACTAAAAATAACAATATACTAAATTTATTTTCAACTAACAACTATGAAATTATTGAAATTCAGCCATTAGCTAAACTTGGTTTAGATGCATATGCGTATCTTACAGTTCGACAGAGATTGGATTCTTCTGAGATTAACTCTTTGGAAAAAGGAGATGTAAAAAGAACAAAAACGATTTCCAAGGAGATAAGACCTGGTTTTAGAAATAAATGGATGGAATTAAATATATTCTACATATTGAGCGATCAAGAAACATTCAGCAAAACAATTTCTAATTTAGAAAAGATGAAAAACGAGCAGAAACAATGGGGGGTTAACGCGTTTGGAAAAGCCAGCGAAAATTTAACGTTCAACCTTTCTTATTACAGGACATGGAATTCACTCGTAGGAACTACATGGGGCATAAATGCTAGAATTGGGTTGAAATTTGACTTAAGTACAAAATAATCTGAAAGATGAAAAAAGTTATGTTTGATTATTTTTTTTAGTCAAGATATTAGTATTATGCTCTGAGTAATCCATTTGATATTAATTTTTGTATAATTTCTTGTTCAGATTTACCTTTCAATTCATCGATGTGTTTTAAAATGGAATTTCCAACTACCTCTAATGAAGCCTCTATCATACCCTCATTATTAACAACCTTAAAATAAGTTTCTAAACCTTCTGATTTTATTAATATTCTATTTGGAAGTAATAACTTTACTAATTGTTCTAATTCAGCTACTTGCGAGTTTATCTCTCTGTTTAAAAGTTTGAAATTTCTTGGTTCCATAGAAGTTTTTTTCTGTTCTCTGTAATTATTGAGAGCACTAATAATATTCTGCGCTGTGATTTTGGTTTCCTCGGTATATGTAAGTTTCTTTTGCTCTTGTTGGATTGGCTTAACTTCCATCTTTTTATTTTCAATTTGGTTGCTTTCTTTTGACTCCTTTTCTTCTGATACTTCTTCTATTTTTACCTTCCATTTGGTTGTTCCTTCTATATGTTTTGGATAATCTTGGGTAAATCTATATTTTTTGCCTGTATTTTCAGTGATATTATTTATTGTAGATAGAAATTCATCTTTTATCTTATCAAAGGCAGCATAGTTGTATTCTACTTCTTGCCCTTCGACCAATACCTCGATTTTATATTTTGACTTTGGATTGTTCTTATTTATGGGTTGGTTGAAGTTTACAATATTATTTCCTGTACCTAATTCTACTTTATTCTTGTAAACAAATCCAAGAGGTCTTTCTTTATTTTCATTTTCAATATTTTTTTGCTCTAGCTTAACTGCATACCATATTTTTCCATCAGATTTATCTATTCTTTTTGGATATCCATTTGAATATGTAAATTGTATATTATAATTTTTGACTGCGTCGTTTATTTTATCCAATAACTCAGCACTTCGTTTCTTATTCGAATTCTTGACGTTCTGGCTCAAATCTGCTTGAAATTCTACCTCTACTAGTTCATTCACTAATTTTTGTATTTTGTAAGACGACTCGTCCTTTTCATCTGCTTTTTTGTTGAAATTTATACTGTCAACCATAATCTGTTGCTTGATAATAAATTCTGATACGTTTGTTTCCTTTTTTTGCTCATCGGCTTTTAATTTTTGTTTTTCACCAATTTCTTCTCTTTGATTATTTTTATCATCCGTATACTTCTCCTTTAAATCTGATATTTGTTCACCTACATTATCTATTTTTTTCTTTATTGCCTTTAAATTTATGTCGAATACCTGCAAAGACGATTTAGGTTTTACATCGCTACTTGGAATTTCAACTTCTTTCCCTATATAAACATAGTCAAAAAAAGCTTTAATGTCATTTTTAGCTTCAAATTGATTCTTCCAAACTTTAACATACTCATGATCTTCAGGTAGGGCTTCGGCCTTAAATTCGTAACCTAATCTTTCAAAAACAGACTCAAGAATTTTTATTTCTTCTTCATTAAGAACTAGGATCATGCCTTCCACATTGATATCTGGTTTCTTTTGTTTTTCCAGTATTTCTTCTATTTTATTCTTTGTATCTTTTACATCCAATATTTTTGTTTTATTTGGAATAAGATCTATTTGATCTAAGAATTTCTTCACGACCTCTTGTTCTCTTTTTGAAAATTTAGTCTTTTCCTCTTTTTTAATCGAAATTTTGGCAACTTGAAACAATATAAACATCCCTTCACCCCATATAATCCTCATTTAATCTCTATATTAATGCTAGCTGGAGTCAATTGTGATAGTTTAATTGCCTGATCAATAACACCCACTTTTTCTTCCATTATTTGTAACCCTTTACCATCAAGATATCTTTCTATTTCACTCTTTATTTTATTCTTTGAATTTGCATATAAATTATACCGATCTGGATAAATTACTATCTGAACTACATCATCTTTTTCCACAATATAATAACTCTTACTGTCAATAAATATCTTTCTTCCAGCAGTATCCTTGTTTATGAATCTTGATTCTCCGAACTCTGGAGGCTTCCATATTATCTGTGGTATATCTTGAAGATTCCAGTCAAAATTTATTGAATCGAATGAGACATAGTAGCCGTTCTCGTCAAGCCAGACCTCGTTTCCATACTGGTCCTTTGAGAGGATTGCCCATTCGCCGTTTCTCATCCTTAGCTTTGTTCCAATCTCGATTTTTTCAAGCTCTAATTCTCCGGTCTTTAGTAATAGACCTATATCTTTCTTCCTAATCTCTGCATCCGTGCCTGTGATGTATCCACCTTTTCTCTTTAATGCGTAGAATGACCCTTCTCCTACGAAAAGACAGCCTGCTGTAGTTTGATTGTAAAGGTCGTCCAGTATTCCTGCCTCGCTCCCGAGAGGCGCTTCCCCTATGAAGCCAGGGTATATGTAGGAACGGAAATGCAGTTTTTCAGTGCCTTTAAATGGGATTTTAGCTGAACCCATCAGATTGAAAATGCTCCAAGGATGCGGAGAAGTTGAAGATGAAAAGGAATTTGGATATACTTGTCTCAGTTCTGAAAAGCCTTTCCTTCCGGGAGGTATGACCCAGCCTCCTTTTTCTAATTTTCCTAATTCAAATGTACCAGTCCTTAATGGAATAGAAATAGAAGCTCCCGAAAGGATAGTCGCGTCCTCTACTTCGCCATTGTTTACTTTTGCCAAAATCCCAATATTCGGATTCGCATAAAGCTCATATCCTTTTCCAGTCAGTTTTTTATCCTTTATTGCATCGTCCACGAAACTTTGAAGTATATCTTTAGGTGGTGAAAAGTAGTTTATCTCTCTCGCATAGCTCTTCCCCACATAAAGCATTGGTTTTTTGTTCTCTTCTCCTATCCTGAAAACAATCTGATAGCCGTTATTTCTGATGAAATCGTAGATTTCATTTATGAGTTTCTTCTTAAAATCATCGTTTGTTATATTTATCGGTATTTTGAAAAATGAACCCTTAGCCTCCTTCAGGTCTTCGATAGAAAATTTCATCACTTCTTTCTCTGCTATTTCTTTTATTTTTTCTAGTATTTCATCGATTTCCTTTTTTTCGTTCTGAACTTCTTTTAATATAGGTGGCATAAGGTATCACTTTGCCTTAATACATTTGCTAAACTATTAACGTTTTTTGGATTTAAATTCCTATTCTTTTTTATATGTTATGTATCTTTTTTCTCCTTCCTTTTCCTTGCATACTGCTAGATACGCCTCATCAAGTGGGAAAGATGTGTAATAAGCATAATTTAATATCTCTGGCTTTTGGTTGTAATACTTATATTTGCATCCTGTTCTTTCAAAGGAGGCTTGCGTGCCTTCTTCTATGAATATAGGAACGTGCAAGTTTCTTCCTATTCCGAAATTAATGTTTACCTCGTCCTCAACTTTTCCAGTTCCTGCAACCTCTACTGGAACCCATTCGCCATCGTAGAATTCAACCCACATATGCCTAACGAATCTGGTGTCGTTTTCCTTAGCTAGAAAGCCTTCAACATATCTTGAAGGAATTCCTGCGGACCTGAGAAGGGAGATGTAAAGGTAGCTAAGCTCATCACAATCTCCCTTTCTTGATTCCATCATCTCAGATGGAGACTGGACGTACTCGTCCACCCCTCCCTGGTTGAAATAGGAAGTATTGGTTTTAAGCCAGATAAAGATCTCCTTTGCTATATCCCATACGTTGCTACTGTTTGCTCTTTTCTTTGCTTCTTCAGCCACTATTTTTATCCTTTCATTGTTTGGATCTATAATCTTCCTTACCTTTCCTGTTGCAGGGTCGGTAATTGTTCTCTCCTGAAGATAGCCTTGCATTGAAGACAATTCCTCGATCGTGGATTCCTTCCTTTCGAAGATCCTTATTTCATTTGTTCCATTAAGTGTGACTAGAAAATGAAATCTGATTGAGTTGTATCTCTGGTTAAGATTGTCAATTGAAAGCCTTACCATTTTGTTCTGGCCTATGTAATAGGTATTCTTATTTGTTCCATCAAAGGAAACATTTAACATGGAGCCTTCAGGATATGGCAGGTCGCAAGTCAGATTCGTGCGATACAGGGTTCCGTTGTATCCGTACCTAACCAGGTAATTTCTTTTCAAAGGAACCTCGTAATACAAGCAGTCTTTGACAAGAGTAAAGTTCCAATCATAGCTTCCAGGATAAAAAACGAATGAAAAGTTATAGTCCTTATAACCTTCCTTTGTTATCCTTATCTTGTAGCTTCCTTGTGTGAGGTTTGAAAACATATACATTCCATTCTCATCGCTGTATGTGAAGTATGTCTTATTAGAGATCATCTCTATCCTTGCGTTTGGAATCGGATCTCCATTTGCTGATTTTATTGTGCCGTTTAGCCCAAAAGTGGTCGGCTCTAAGAACATCTCTTCTACTCCAATGCATCCAAATATGAAGAAAGATGAAATCATAATTAAAAAGGCTAGCAATCTCATACCTAATAATTTATTGATATACTTTATAAACATAATCTGAAAATATAATATTAAAGCCCGAGTAGCTCAGTGGTAGAGCGCCTGAGATACTTCTTAAAGAAAGAAGTTTCATCAATAAATTTCTTTGATGAAACTTTCTTTGTAAGGAAGTTTCGGCGAATCTCGTAAACAGGAGGTCAAGGGTTCAAATCCCTTCTCGGGCTTAGAATTAAAATACTTAAACCAATAATATAGTAGAGGGATTTCAATGGAAAGAGTTTACAAAGTAGAAAAAAGCAAGAAGAAAGAATTGGATGCATTGATGGCGAAGGACCCGTATGCACCTATATCGTTCGGTAGAATCGCTCCTTTGCTCAAGGAGAAAGACGACCTTATATTCATTTATGTAAAGTCAGAAGAGGAGCCAGTGTTCAAATTCGTAGAAGAACAACTCAAAACAATAAATGGAGAAAGAGCGAGTGAAAAAGAGGAATCTGAGATAATAGAGATGATACATAAAGAGGAGGAATCTGCAGCAGGGGGATTTGGCGCTATATTTGAGTAATGCTGGTTGAATGGATAGAATAAACAGCTATTAGAATCCGAATATTAGAAATGTTAATGAGATGATGAATCTTATGAGTATTGAGGACTTATGTCCAATGAAATAGGTCTTGAGTTCTGATCTGTCAAATAATACAAATCAACTAATAAACAAAGGCGGTATAGTATGGTGACTCTTAGGGAGCTTCTAAGCGGAAGGATAAGAAAGGAACTTGAAATAAAAGAGAATCAACAAGTATCCTTTGCAGAAACAGTTACGCCAGCGTTTATTGGCGGATTACTGATCGGCATAGTTCTTGGAATACCTGGCCTGAATATATTGTTTCCGCTTGCGGCGATTGGAGGCTACTACGCTGTTGCTCTTGTAAGGGATTATTATGAGAAGTACATAACAATACAAGATGCAATGAAAGTAGGTATAATAACTGGTTTCATAGGTGCGTTGATAGGAACTGCGATAATGGTAATCATAGCGATCCTTTACGGAGACGCGATCGCAATATTCTATAGAAGCATATTCGATTTTGAAACTGCTAACATAATGCTGATTCTTTCAGGTATAGACCCGTTCCTTACAATAACTACATTGAAGCTAAGGTTCGTAGCGAACCTTGCGATTGGAATCGGTATGGGTGGAGTTGGCGGTGCGTATTTCATTAAAAAACACATGGAAGCGAAGGCAGATAAGAAATGATGTAGTTCTGTAAGGTAAATGTAAGGTTTATAATCTCTTTCCGTCTAATATTAGAATAAGCAAATTCAGAAATTTGCAGTTTTTTATAGGTGAGAATGATGCCAGAAAACAGACCGTTTGATGTTTTGAATGGTGCCTTGAACAAGCCAGTCATAATAAGACTGAAAGGAGGCACTGAGCTTAGAGGGACGATGACTGCATATGACGTGCATATGAACATTGTTCTTCAGGACGCAGAGCAGCTTGAAAATGGCGAAGTTAAAAGAAAATTGGGAACAATGCTAGTAAGGGGAGACAGTATAGTATTCTTCTCACCAGCATAACCTCGTTTTATTACTTATTTTCCTGCATGCAGCATTAGGGCTAGTATTAGCTTTGCCTAATGCTTACTGACAGGTTTTTTAATCTTATTTTGTTAATTTATTTATACATGTTTAATAAGGGCCTGTAGCTCAATGGTAGAGCGCATCCATGGCATGGATGAGGCTGCGCGTTCGAGTCGCGCCAGGTCCATAGATAGATTAAATGGAGGCGACTGGATGCCACTTGCAGTTAAAAAAGCAGCAGATGTAAAGCTTAAACCTGAATGGAACGAGGAATTGGAGCACTACAAAAAGAAATGCAGATTTACTGATGAAGAAGCCAAATTCATTTCTGAATTATCAAGAAAGCTTAACCTATCTCCACAGAGAGTAATTGAAACGATCGGACTGAATTCCCCAAGAGGAAAACTCAATGTTGAAGCGATAGATGACCTTAAAATATCTATTCCTGAAATAGAAAGAAGATTAGGTGAAAACAAAAGAAAACTAGAAAAGATGAAAAAAGAAAAGGAAGAAGAAAAGAGTAAAGGAGTAAAGGGATTTTTCAATAAGATAAAAGATATGGTATTAGAGGAAGAAAAATTGTTAGAAGTTGACATAAAATTAGATGAACATAGATTAGAGAAATACAAAAAAATAAAATCAGTCTTAGAAGAGCTTAGCAACAACCCTAAAAAAGATGAAATAACTAAAAAAATAAACAAGCACACTAATTTCAAACCAGCTACTGAAATACTCTAAATTTATTGCAAAAATAATTATCATTAGAGGGTGAAGCGATGAAGGATTGTATTTTTTGTAAGCTTGCGGAAATGAAAGAGATTTATGTTGTGGAAACTGAGCACTTATTCGCAGTATGGGACAAATATCCTGTCTCAAAAGGACATGCGATGATAATTCCTAAACGACATATAGTTAATATGTTTGAAATGAGCAACGAAGAAGCAGACGAATTGCCAGAGATGCTAA
>CAZJHL010000001.1:29517-34995 GCA_964545865.1 Microcaldota archaeon
GGAGATAGAAAAGAAAGCTGGAAAGGACATGCCGAAAGGATACAATATCGGTTCAAACAATGGAGAGGCAGCAGGGCAGGTCGTAATGCACCTACATATCCATGTGATACCTAGATACAAAGGTGGACATGGGATACAAATCCTTGGAGAAGGAGAACCCAAATAATTAATCAATGATATCAATGTCATTCTCCTATAATCTTAACAACGACTCGTTTTCTTCTCTGGCCGTCAAACTCCATATAAAACACCTGCTCCCAAGGGCCAAGGTCTAGAGAGCCTTCAGTTATAGGTAGTACCACCTGGTGGTGTATGAGTGTGCGCTTAAGATGTGCATCGCCATTCGTTTCTCCAGTTCTGTGGTGCTTGTAATCTGCTTTTGGCGCAAGCCTCTCGAGCCATTCCATCACATCCTGCTTCAAGCCGGGCTCCTCATCGTTAACCCAGATGGCTGCAGTAATATGCATTGCGCTCACTAAACAGAATCCATCTTTCACTTTGCTCTTCTTGACAATATCCTCTATCTGATTCGTGATGTTTATTATTTCCCTTTCGTTTTTCGTGTTGAACCAGAGATATTCTGTATAAGAAGCCATGGGTTCACCTTGATTTTAGGATAAATTTTGACATGGTGGTAAAACAGATAAATATTAAAGTTTAAAAATCCAAGATACTATATTATACTGTAATCTTTACATTTGTTTTCTTCATATTTTGGCCCTGTAGTCGAATGGTTAAGACGTCACCCTTACAAGGTGAAGACTCGGAGTTCGATTCTCCGCGGGGCCACTTACGATTTTTCTCATTTTTACTCGTTGATGTTTTGTTAGTTATTGTTGTTCGTTTCCTTGGCTTGAATCACTGTATGTCTTCAATTTATTTACAAGACTCTCTAATTCGAATGATGTTTTGATTCTTTCGAAAATGTTTTCATAGATTATGCAATTCGAGAATTCTCTCTCTATGTCCTTGAATCTATTCTTCTTGGAACTGTTTAGAATGTTCCTTAATCGCTTTGCATTCTCGCTGTTATTGAAAGCAAGCCATTCTATTATTAGCTTGTTGATTTCATTCCTTTCCATTATGAAATTGGATCCTCCGAATGCTTTAAGTATTGAAAACCTTATAAGACCCATTTGCTCGATGTTTCCGAAAGCTGTTTCGTATTTAGCTGGAAGAATATGGTAAGTGTCTCCATTTTCTTTGACTTGGAATATGTGCTCGAAATCATTTATTTTTATTGCAGTGTGGAACTGGGAAAGAAACCTCGAATAATCTCCATCTTCAATTGCGACTGCGATAGCATATGCTGGTCCCACATCGAAATTTAATTTCTCAGACTCTATATATTTCTTGTATTCCAATAGATTCTTTAGTCCAGCCATGTAGAATGTGTCGAATTTAGAATTCAGGTTGTCTTTGTGTGCAAATGTACATACAACGCCTATTCTTGAACCACATTTTATTGGAACGCAAACCCGCCTATAATCTGCAAAGTCTGAAAAATCAGATATGTCTTCGATAAGAAGATTTTTGTCAAAAATAGAATTCTCTCTCTGTTGACCTGTCTTTGGCTCTAAGGTAACTTCCTGCTCTTTAACCTTTTGCGCGAACATCTTGTCTAACCCTTCGGTAATCGTCTCGCCTCTGCCTTTTGGTCTGATATATTAATACAACTATAAGTATTTAAATATTTAACGATTTCGATGTCCTTCGGTTGAAAGTTCCTAAAATACGCAAATACGGCTTCAAATCTGAAAATCTACCACCACTTCAATTATATCTGGGGAGTAATCCCTCACCAGCCTTGATTGAATGATCTTGATATTCTTTTTTTCTTTTTTTGCGGCTTCTTTCACAACCTTTTCCGCGTTCTCTATGGAATCTGTGAAATGATAGAAATGCACAACCCCTCCTTTCTTCGCAAGGTAAAACGCAACATCAAGAAACTGCTCAGCAGACATCGGAAGTGGCATTATTACCCTGTCCGCGATTCCCTTGTACTCTCTCTTATTCAGCAGGTCTCTCGCATCCCCTGGGATTGGAATAACGTTTGTAAGCTTATTTAGCCTGATGTTCTCAATCAGATAGTTGTATGCATCTGGATTGAGCTCGTTCGCATATACCTTTGAATCTGGATGGCTCTTTGCTATTATCAAAGCGAAAGGACCTACTCCTGCGAATGGTACGAAAACTGTTTCCCCTTCTTTTACTAATGAGTTTATTCGCTTTCTCTCATAGCTTAACCTTGGAGAATAATACGCCTTCGAAACGTCCAGCTTGAACCTGCAGCCATGTTCCTTGTGTATCGTAAGAGTTGATTTCCTTCCTGCAACAACCTTAAATGATCTTATTCTGAACGGGCCTTTTATCCCCCCTGTTTTCACCGCAACTGACCTTATGTTTTTGTGCTGTTCCATTATATCAGATGCGATTTTTTTGGAGACCTTTTCCTTTTCTTTTTCTGACAGGTCCTTGTATTCCTTTGGCAACTCGAATATTGCAACGTCCCCAATTATATCGAAAGGGGGAAGGCTCACTTTTTTGATTTCCTTCCTTCTCATTCTTTTTTTGCATATCTTAAAATCGAAACCTAGCTGACTGATTGCTTCTTTTAGTTTCTCTTCGCTTGTGTTTTCGTCAAGCGGAAAAAATATGAAGTCCTTGTCTGAAGGGGGATTGTAATTGAAATTTATTAACCTCTTTGAGATAAGGAACCTTCTTGCGTCTTCTGCATGTCTCTTACCGACCTTTAATGCTATAACCATCTTATCACTTGATATGAAAATGCAGTATTGTTTATTCAATCGGTTTCTTTACTTCTTCCATTCTCTTCCTTATCATTGAAACCACTTTTTCCTCTATTTCTTCCTTTGATCCTTCGTTTATCAATCTGACGTTTGCTTTCCTTAAACATGCTCCCAGATTTACCCCGTAGTCGATTACGCCGCCGTGCTCGCTCTCAGTGTCCTCTATCTTCCTATCCTCTCTTCCCGCCATCTCCTCATGATCACGCTTCTTGAATGATTCGAAATCCATTGCCTCTTCTCCTTCCCTTTTTCTTGATAGAGCTCTCTCATACCTCAATCGTACGTCCGCATCCACGAAAATCAAGTAGAAATGTCTCTTGAACGTCTGCCTTAGCGCTTCGACTTCCCACGGATTCCTTATCGAATCTATCACTATAACCTCATACTCTAGAATCTTGTCCCCTAAGGACTGGAACTTTTTGATTGCAAGCTCTGCCAAGATTCCAGGACCGTTCTTTAACCTTAATTCATCAGCCAAGTCCCTAAGGTTGTCCCTTGTCTTTTCTATTCCTCTTCTATCCGCCTCTTCTCTAAGCATGTCCGAAAGCCCTATGTCATAAGTCTTGAAATTCTTCTTTATTATCTCCCTTATCAAGCCTTTCCCGCTAAGCATTGTCCCTGCAAGCCCTACATATAACACCACGCCTTACAATCAAACTGTGTTTGATTAACGATTCTAATGATTAACAATAGTACAAAAAGAATAAAAAACAAATAGAAACGGAAAAAGAGAATCTAAGTCTTAGTGTGTTTTACTGGCTCGTCCTCTACCCCCATCCTTTCCAATATCTTTCTTGTTCTCTCAAGCAAAACTTTTTGCTCAGCTGCTGCCACTATCTTTCTTGTTCTTTCGATCGCGTCTGGATTAACTGATATGCTTGTTGTTCCGAATTCCACTAGCCTCTCAGCTATCTCTGGATAAACAGAAGGTGCCTGGCCGCATATTGAGGTAGTGACACTGTATTTCCTGCAGACCTTGATCACGTATTGTATCGCCCTCAAAACAGCTGTGCTTCTCTCATCAAACTCAGAAGCGATAGAGGAGTTGTCCCTGTCCACACCTAATATGAGCTGTGTCAGATCATTGCTGCCTATAGATATTCCGTCAATTCCAGTCTGGCACATCTCCTCTATCATGAATACTGTACTCGGCACTTCCACCATTATCCAAAGCTTGAAATCTTTCGACTGGTGCAGGCCTTCCTCTTCAAGAATTCTCTTTATCTTTATTATCTGCTCCGACCTTCTCACAAAAGGTATCATCAGCCAGACGTTTTTTAGCTGAAGCTCCTCTCTTACCTTTTTGATTGCCTTTAATTCCATCTTGAAAAGCTCTGGCTCTTTGATGTACCTCATTGCCCCTCTGTATCCCATCATTGGATTCTCCTCTTCAGGCTCAAACTCTTCTCCCCCTCTTAGATTTCTGTATTCGTTTGTCTTAAAGTCAGTTGCCCTATAGACTACTGGGCGCGGATAAAAGGCACCTGCGATCTTTGCTATTCCGTCCGCAAGCTTATCTACGAATTCCTGCTCTCTCCCTTCCCTGAGCATCTTCTTCGGATGCTCGCCTATGGATGCTATCATGAATTCTGCGCGCAAAAGGCCTACTCCGTCAACAGACAGTTTTGCTATTTTCTCGGCCATGTCAGGCTCTGCAAGATTAACATAAATCTTGGTTGCAGTGACTGGAAGAATTTCGCCAGATATTGTCGCTGGCTGCTTTGGAACTTCTGTAAGGTCAACCTTTCCATCGTAGATTATTCCTTTGTTCGCGTCCACGGTGATAAGCATCTCATTCTTTAGGATTGATGTTGCTTTTTCTGTCCCTATAACCGCAGGAACGCCAAGCTCCCTGCTCACTATTGCAGCGTGCGAAGTCAGTCCGCCTTCGTCCGTAATGATTGCTGATGCTTTTCTCATTGCAGGCACGAAATCAGGCGTTGTCATCTTTGTAACCAAAATCTCTCCGGACTGCATTGATGGAAGATCAGAAATGTCTAATATGACCCTTACCCTGCCTGTAGCAAAGCCTGGGCTGGCCGGCAAACCCTTAAGTATTATTGAACCTTTCTCTTCTTTCTTCCCAATCTCCATTGTCTCCACCTTTTCTTCTGCTCTGATTGAAGGGCGCTCCTGTACGATTCCTACTTCTCTTTGCTCCATCTCCCTGACAAATCTTTCTGTAACTTCCTTCTTTAACGTTGTGACTGGCCTTGATTGAACGATATATATCCTTCCTCCTTCTGATGCCCATTCTATGTCCTGCGGCCATTTGTAGTGCTTTTCTATCTCTCTTCCTATCTTTGCGAGCTCTATTATCTTCTCGTCTTCAAGCTTTTGCACGTTTTGATATTCTGGTTTTATGCCTACCTTGACATTAGCGTTCTCTGACTTTATTAGCATCCATTCCTGCCTTGCAATGTGTTTGTTCAATATATCCAAGGTGTTCTTATCTATAACATAGGTGTCTGGGGTTATAGCACCGGAAACGACAGTCTCGCCAAGCCCAAATGCTGCCTCTATCACCATCTTGCTTGGATCTTGAGTAACTGGATCCACTGTAAAGAAAACCCCTGACTTTTCAGACTGAACCATATGCTGAACTACAACCGCTATTTTTACCTTAGAGTGGTCAAAGCCCTGTTGCAACCTGTAATATATCGCTCTT
>CAZJHL010000002.1:0-6731 GCA_964545865.1 Microcaldota archaeon
AGATGGAGTGGCATAGAAATTACCACCTATACATAACCCACCCACTATATTGGAACCTGCAGAACAATTAAGTGTTGTATTCCAAACTTGTGGCCAAGAAGAGGAAGAATTAACTGTAGTTGTAGCGTTAATAAAATTATTATAAATTGTATTATTATTCCCACCAGATGTAGCCTGTATTCCAACACCATTTAAACCTGACGCGATTATAATATTATTATAGAAAAAGCTATTGTCCGTTCGCCACAAAAGATTTAATGCAATTGAATCTTTTCCTTGGACGTGAACTGTATTGTTTCTTACAGTATTATTATAAACTGAATAACCGCCAGAATTGAATACGATACCATACGACCTATTTCCAGTTATATTAATTGTATTATTTTCAATAATATTAAAACTTGGTCTTGCGAATTGTAAGAATATCCCGTGTGAATAATTAAAACCACTCGTAGAAATTATAATACAATTCTTAATTGTCGTGAAATTAACACCATTAATATAAACCCCATATCCAGTTGAAGTTGTTGCATATGTTATTTTCTTTCCATGACAATCTAAAGTGATATTGTTTACATCAATACTTATGCATGTCCCTGGAGAAGAAACATCCGATGTTAAATCATAAACAGTTCCAGATACCCACCCTGTTGTTTTACACGAACCTAGATTTTCCGCAACAACATAGAAGGAAAAAAACAAGATGAAAAATACAGAATAAATCAATACATTCAATGTTGTATTTCGCATTTTCATTTCCTCACATAATATATGAACATATACTTTTGAATTTTCAATTACAAATGTATTACTATTTACATTTATTGATTAAATTCTTTATCTTACCTCATACTCCAATATCTTCTCTCCATCTGAATCTAATATGAATTTTGCGTTTATAAACTTTCCTTTTAGCATGTAAGGAATCCAAATCCTGTCCATTTCCCACATTTGATGATATGGGATTTCTTTTATCTTAAACCATGCCGGCCTCATCTCTTCTGTCTCTACTGGTTCTCCTTTCCATTTTGTGACTTTGAAGATATGAACAAACTGATCCCAATCTGGATTGTTTTGGACTCTGAAATCAATCTCGCCGACCTTTACTAGTGCAGAGGGCTCAACTTCCAAGCCGCTCTCCTCTTTTATCTCTCTGCAAGCTGCTTCTAAAAGCGGCTCCCCCTCCTCTATCTTGCCACCATATCCATTCCATTTCCCTACTCCGAACCTTCTCTTCTTCATTGCAAGAAGAACCTCTTCTTCCCCATTATTCTTCCTAAAGAAAAAACAAAGTGTTGCAGGCTTCATAAAACCGCTCCATTTAATAGATCAATAAATCGTTATAAAAAATATACAAAAGTAATATTAAAAAATATTGCTAAGGATTACTTCTCTGTGATGGAATGACGAAAATGCTATTTATAGTCCTGGATGGAATTGGGGACAGGCCGATTGCTGAAAAAAATGGAAAGACTCCTCTTGAGATTGCAAAGAAGCCGAACATTGACAAGATGGCAAAGGAGGGGATAAACGGGATAAGTTATCCAGTAGGACCTGGCTGGGTTCCTGGAAGCGATACTGGCCACTTAGCCTTATTCGGATATGATCCGTTCAGATTCTATGTTGGAAGAGGGATACTTGAAGCGCTGGGTGCTGGGATAGATGTGAAACCTGGGGAGATCGCATTTAGAGCTAATTTTTGCACGGTTGAAAAGAAGGGAGACGATTGGAACATTATTGATAGAAGAGCCGGGAGAATCACAGACGAAGAAGCAAAAGAGATTACAAAACCAATATCTTTGTTAAAAATAAAACTAAAAGATAGAAAGGGAAAGACAAGAGAATTCGAATCCAGATTTTATCACACCAAATCGCACAGGGGAGTTTTAGTGATAAGAAGCGTTGATGTGGATTTCAAGCTAAATCCATTGATAAGCGACACGGATTCGCACCATGAAGGAAGGATGCAGTGGTGCAGGGCGCTTGATGACAATGAAAGCGCAGAAATTACGGCGGAGGTAGTTAACGAGACCATACGGGAGATAAATAAAATTTTAGAAAAACATGAAATCAACAATGAAAGAAGAAAAAGAAAACTGAAAATTGCAAATTCTATAATGACTCGTGGTGCAAGCAGGATAGACAAAAATCAAAGAATAGCGGGGGAAGGGTACGAATATAGTGGATTATATGGATGGGCGGTAAACATTGTCCCATTCCCTGAACGATATGAAATAAGCGCCGCATGCGTGGCTGGTGGGGCGTTGTACAAAGGAGTTGCAAAATACGTTGGAATGGATCTTATAAACGTTCCAACCGCGAATGCAGGATATGATACTGATTTAAGTGCGAAAGTGTCTTCCGCAATAGCTGCGCTAAAGAAATATGATTTTGTATTCCTACATATAAAGGCAACAGACATAGCTGGACACGATGGAGATTGGAAAACTAAAGTGAAAATGATAGAAAGAATAGACAAGGAACTAAAGCCAATACTAAAGCTTGACGATACCGTCGTTGTTTTAACTGGAGATCATTCCACTCCATGCAAAATGAAATCCCATTCTGCAGATCCAGTTCCAATAATGATATGGGGACCTGGAGAATTAATAAGGAAAGACGGTGTTAATAAATTCGATGAAAAAAATGCTGCCGAAGGCGGATTAGGGCATATAAATCATATCGATATAATGCCTATAGTTCTAGGAATTGTCAAAAAAGCAAAGATGTATGGGACCTGACCTTCTCAGAATTTTAGTATGTGGTCCATATCTGCAGATTTAGAGATGATGCTTTTTGCAAACGGAAGATCCATAACTGAAATTGAAATATCCAAAATAGAGTTTGGCAACAAATTGAAAGTTTTTCTCACCAAATTGTGAATAGACAGAGTTGTTCCAAATTCTTTTCTCCATCTCTTTTCATAATCTAGTGGAATATCTGAATATATGTGGTCTGCAGCCGACTCTCCCAATATTTGAGCACATTGTGAACCGAAAACCAATCCCCCGCCCGTTGTTGCTTTTGTTTGGCCGGCCGCGTCTCCAACAAGAAGCACACCATCGATCTGAGTTATCCTTCTTGGCCCTAAAGGAACTGCGGCATTAAATTTTCTTACTGTCTTTGCAAATCTGTTTTCAACAAAACTAAGTGATTTTTGTGAATAGAAAAACTTTTTTGCTTCTATTAACTTTTCAAGTCTTTCAACCCCAAAGCCGACTCTTACTGTTCTCTCATCAACTGGTACACACCATCCGAAGAAACCTGGTAAATTCTTATTATCAACGTAAACATCCACCAAGTCCATATGCGGAACATCAACATTAGTCACTTCTTTTTCAAAGCAGTATGCAATGCTCTTAAAAGATGGAAAACCAAATTCTGCAGCTGTCTTTGATGCAACCCCATCCGCACCCACGATTATTTTAGAATGAAAAGTGTTTCTTGCAAATACAGAATATCCTCCATTGAGCTTATAAAATGAAATCGCCCTGCTTTCTTTGAATAAATTCGCCCCGTAATATAGCGCCCGATCTATACTGTTTTCATCGAATTTCTGTCTATCAAAAACAATACCTACATCTCGTTTCATTTTAATTTCGACTTCTTTTCTAGGTGAATGTATTATCCCTCCATTCACTTTATTTAAAACTGCATTCTTATATTGTATCTTTGTTCTCTTCAAACCTTTTTCTGAGCATATGGCAGTACATCTCCTGTATTTTCCAACGTGCTTATCTTCTTCAAGAATCGCAGTGATTAAACCACGCTTTGAGCATGAAGCCGCAGCTGCGCCACCTACTGCGCTTCCCCCTACAACCAAAACATCGAATCTCATCATTTAAAATATAAATCAATAGTTTAAAAAATATTAACTACCAATAATAATAGTCTAATTCATATATGGCAAGTGATGCGGCGGTAGTCTAGCCTGGTCAGGACGCGAGCCTTCCAAGCTCATGACCCGGGTTCAAATCCCGGCCGCCGCACTTTTTCTGCATGCAATTCAAGTGGTGAAATGGAGATATTAACACAAACGTTGAGCGTATTCATAATTCTTTTAGCGATTCTCGATCCATTCATGGCAGCTCCTCCTTTTTTGGCAATGACAAGAAAAATGAAAGAAAAAGAGAGATCTGCTATTTTGAAGGAAGGAATATTGATTGCGGGAGGAATAATGTTGGTGACTCTTTTCTTAGGTATGAAGCTTCTTGAATTGTTTGGAATATCTATCGAATCATTCCAAATAGCTGGAGGTATATTAATGTTTCTGCTCGGAACACAGATTGTTCTAGGACAGGAGATAATAAAAGAAAAGAACGAAAAGGATAAGAAGACAACCGTAGCACTTCTTTTAGGAACTCCTTTGCTTGCTGGCCCTGCGTCGATAACGACAATGATATTGATCTCACAAACTAACGGATTGATTCCATCTTTAATCGGTTTGATTCTAGCTCTGATTTTAACTTATATTATCATGTTTGTAGGAAACAGAATAGTGAAATCAATAGGAACAAATACATTAGAGATAATGTCAAGATTTATGGGATTGCTTTTAGCAGCATTTGGAATTGAATTCATAAAGAGAGGAATTCTATTGATTGTTGTACAGATATAGTGTGAGTAAATGAAGGCACAACTTAAAAGGGAACTGAATCTTTTGGATGTTACGCTTGCAGGCGTTGGTATAATAATCGGAGCAGGAATATATGCAATCATAGGAAAAGCTGCAGGGATAGTAGGAAATGCAATATGGCTTTCATTCTTGATAGGCGCGATTGTGGCCGGAATAACTGCATTGAGTTATGCTGAACTTGCATCTATGTTTCCTAGATCAGGAGCAGAATATGTATATACTAAAAGATCGTTTGGAAACAGAATAGCATTCTTAGTCAATTGGCTTCTTTTGATAGGAACTGTTTTTAGTGTTGCCACGGTAAGTCTTGGATTTGCTACATATTTGAACTATTTTATAAAGCTGCCTTATACATATGTTGCTGTAGGACTTATAATATTATTTACCATATTAAATTTATATGGAGTAAAGGAAGCGATAACTATTGCGAATATAGGGTCTGTAGTTGGGATTGTAGGCCTTCTTATAATCGTAATCCCTGGTCTTAGTTTTATAGGAAGCGTAGACTATTTTGAAATGCCAACACCTGACTATTCATTGCTCTTTTTCGGAGCTTCCTTGCTTTTCTTTGCTTTTCTTGGTTTTGAAAGCATACCGAGACTTTCTGAGGAAACTGAGAATCCGAAAGAGAACATACCCAAGGCGACGCTTCTTTCTCTCCTGATATCTTCCATAATATATATTTTGATATCAATAGTCGCTGTAAGTGTAATAGGATGGAAAGAGCTCTCAATATCGCATGCTCCATTGGCTGTTGTGGCAGAGAAAATACTTGGTAGCGAGGCTGGAATACTATTGGCGATGATTGCGCTTTTCGCAACCTCAAATACAGTTCTTCTTATGCTTGTAACAACCTCAAGGCTCCTTTATGGATTTAGTGAAAGCGGAAAGATATTCAAAAAATTAGGGGCGGTCTCTAAAAGAAAGACGCCATGGGTTGCAGCAGTAGTCATTGGAATGCTTTCTATAATACCTGCATTGACTGGAGACATAGGTTTTGTAGCTTACAGCGCAGATTTCGCAACATTCTTCACCTTTGCAACTATTAATTTAGCGGTTGTTTGGTTCAGAATTACTGACAAAAAGACAGAAAGAAAGTTCAAAGTTCCAGATATCTTTGGTTTTCCATTCATTCCTCTCCTAGGATTTTCAGTTTGTATCTTGCTTGCATTTGCAAGTGGAATTGAAATAATATTCTTAGGTTTTGTGTTGCTTGCGATTGGAGCTGTGTTTTATGAAATTCTTAAAAAAGCTCAACTAATATACTGAGTGATAATATGAAAATCAGAATATTGATATTGGCTCTACTGTTTGTCCAGATTATAAATTCCTATTGCCCGAATGTTATAAAAGAAATATATGCACCGGCAGTAATAAATGAAAACTCAAGCCAGATGGTTAAGATATCTATCGAGATAAAACCTAATCAAGAAAAAGGAAAGGTCTACTATGAACTTGAACCAATAATAGGAGCTGAAACCCAAAAATCAATTTTGATTGCAAACAATATAGCAAGGAGAATTACGGAATCTAAAGGCATAAACACCTCAGATTGCGATGTTTTTGTAGAGATCTCTAATGAAAATGGAGTAGGATATATAGAAGGGCCAAGCGCAGGAGGGCTTTTCACGGTGATTATTCTAAGCGGATTTGAAAATAAAAAAATAAGACCCGATACAACTATGACGGGCACAATAGAACAAGATGGAAGAATCGGAAGCGTAGGTGGATTGCCTTTGAAAGCGGAAGCAGCTTACAAGCTTGGGTTCAAAAGAATAATATTTCCAAATATGGATAACAGCGAAAAAATCGAGCTATTGATGTTTAAGAGATATTACAACATCACAATTCTTCAAGCAAAAGCGATAGAAGATGCTTATAGATTTATGACATCAGAAACTAATTATTCAGAGAATCTTTCGCTTTCACCAGAAAAGATTGAAACGTTTAATACAATTAACTTTTCTCATAAATACGCGGATTGGATAAATAAAGTCACCGACGAAATGATATCTGACGCAGAAAACGGAATGGACCTAATCCAGGCTGAATATAGAGAAAACTTTGAATCCAGAATTCAGAATTCTAAGAATGC
>CAZJHL010000002.1:6741-22847 GCA_964545865.1 Microcaldota archaeon
TTCGATGCAAACCAATACTATACTTCAGCCAATATCGCATTCTTGCTTTCCATAGATAAAGAGGTCTCTTTATTTAGCAAGGAAAGATTGCTCAACGAGTATCGAGATACAAAAGAATGTCTATATAAGTTTGTAGAGAATGACGAAGAGATAAGAAAGAACATGAATAGTGAAAACTTTCAAGTGATAGGCCCGGCCGAGACTAGATATTTCTGGGCAAAAGTTAAAATAAACCAAACAATCGATGAAAAAGAAATATTTACTATCACAACGAAAAATCAAACATCTGAATTCATTTCACCTCTACTAACTAAGTATAAGGATATTATAAATGCAAAATACTGGTGTCTTGCTGCAAACCATATGATCCAAAATGTTAAGGATGTTGAAGGAGAGAATTACACAAATGTTGGAAACTATAGTGCATTCGAAGAAAACAAACTAAAGACTTACGTAAGAAGCGTATTAGACAATTTAGAAATTGACGAGCAAAACACAGATGCAGTATTCAGAATGCAGTCAGCAGAAGCCGCATTTAAAGAGGGAAAGTATCTTTCAGCTCTTGTAGACGCTGCTTATGTTAAATCATATTCTGACATCGAAAATTTGGTTTATGATGACAGCACTCAGGAAAAAATTCTATTCAGACTTAATTCATCCCTAGAAAAGAATTACACATATATATGGCCCATAATATTTAGAAACCATGCAAAAGAGATAAGCAAGACAGATAAGCTCTCTGCATTAAGAATAGCATTAATTGCAGAAAACCTAGAGAATTATTACAATTATGCAGAAAAAATAGCAATCTCAAACAATGATTCCGAACCTATTATTAGCGAGCTTTTAATCGGAGAAAATGAAAATAAAAGCATAGATGAGAATGTAGAATTGATGCAAGCGTACCAAATAACTTCCCTTATTACTTTTGTAGCTGGTGTTGTCTTCGTAGCGTTTGTCATTCTTTTCTTAATTGGAAAAGTAAAAAGAAAGATTAAAGCAGATAGGAAAATAAAAATTAGAAAGAAGTATAGATAAGTGATAGATTAAACAATCGAAGTTATCAAGAAAGATAGCAGACCTACTCCTATCGCAATTAAAGTCATCTTCCTTGCCTTTCTTAAATTTTGAATAGATTGGTCTTTTAAGACGTGCATGGAGACGTCCAAAAGCATTGCATCCGTTATCAAGACTGTAAGATACAACAGTTTGCCTGAGAAAAATGTGAAGAAAGGAACTAACGAAAGAATTATGCTGATGGAGAATAACAAAACAGCGAATCTAGCTGCGTTCTTTTTACCTATAAGTATAGGCAATGTCTTTCCTCCAGTTGATTGATCTCCCTTCATATCTTCAATGTCTTTTATTATCTCTCTACCTAACCCAACAAAGAATGCTATTGCAGAAAGGCATAATGCTGGTTGAAACTGGGCTGATGAGAGATTCGCTTCTATAGAGAAAATAAATGCACCGAAAAAGAATGGAACCGCCATTGTCAAAGCTATGATTATATTTCCTATCAAAGGCATGTTTTTGAGAATAAAATCATACGCCAGCGATAGAATTGTAAAGAGGAACACGATGTAGAACGCCTGAATAGGGAGATAGAATAATGCGACCAGATTTGCGATCAAGAAAGAGAACAAACCAATAAAAAGCGCTGCCTTTGGAGAGATCTCTCCAGTTACCAAAGGCCTATCTGTTCTTCTGTTTATTCTGTCTGCTTTTATGTCTATGTAGTCATTCAAGGAGAATGCACCGAATTCAAGAAATACCGATACAAGTGCTCCGATTAAAACCATTTCTGTTACTGCGTTTGTGCCTCCAACTAAAACTGCACCTATAATCACTGCGATTGCGTACATAACCGCGTGCTCTATTCTTACCAATTTAAAGAATGAATTGAGATTGAAATGTGATTTTACGCTCAACAAACTTCTATGTTTCATAAGTTAATATTGTAAGAAAATATTTAAAATAGATAAAAATTTGCAGGAAATCTGGCTTAGCAGATATTGAAAAATATCAAAAGGAAAGTTTATATATATGAATTGTTTAATTGAATAATATGACAAGGAAAAAGATAAATTGGTGGGAGCACGATCATTCTCACCTTTATAAGCCGAAAGAAGGATACACGATAGCAAGACAAGAAAGCCTATTTCCAGATCTAGTTAAGGCTGAAAAGATTATAGTAAAGAAAGAAAACTTTGATTGCAAGAAGGAAGAGAACGATTCACAAACTATGGAAAAGGAAGGCAAAGGAGAGACGCTATTTGAAATAAAAGACAAAAAAGAAGAGAAGCCTGAAATAAGCAAGATAAAGATATTTCATAGAAAGAATTTTGGAATAGTTGAAAAGAACATATACGAGAATCTTGACAAAAAAGACGGAGAAAGAAATGAAAAATGCGTTTATAAATGCAGGAAGGGAACTCTTTGGGTCTACTACGGCTATGAATTCAGCAGAATGGCATATATAGACAATACATTAAAAATACACAAAGGATTCCCTGACTCTCTTTATGATGTATTGAATGAAGTAGAAATCTATCAATTGTTCGCAGCTCTTTACAAAGGAAAGTGGAATAGAGATTATGATCCTGAATATCCTGCATATGAACTCGGGTATCGCGACGCATATGCTGCAAAACTTCTTTCCCATGAGAACATAGAAAAGCCGGAAATAGAGAAACTGCTTGCTGATCTGATAGGACAGGGAGAATACTATCTCAGGGAACATTGGTATTATGAGAATATAGTCGCGGATAAGAATAGCAATCCTTATCCGACTTCATACGAGTCATTAAAGGAGAGATTGTCAATCATCCCAGAGGATGATAAAAATCTAATCCGCAGGATATTGAAAGTCAAGAAGCCATACCTCTCTACTAAGAGCAACGGCTATCTTCCTGGAATAGACATATACAGGATAACGCAAAGCTGGAAAAAGAGAGAGGATGGAACGCATATAAAGAAAAGAGATTTAGATGCAAAAATACTTGAAAAGATAGGATTCTTCGTCAACCCTTGGATGTGCGCCGATCTGATATTCGACTATATGAAAAGAAGAGAACAGGCATGGAAGAAATGGAACGAAGACATAGAAGTAATCTGATTAGTATTGATGGATGGATAAAAATAGGCATGCAATACATGGCCTGTTACTGATCCACTTCAAGCGAAGAAAGAAATTCGATTATTTTTCTCCAATGACTGCCTTTCCAATAGATGTGATGGCATTTTTTGCACACCCAAAACTTATCATGGGAAGATACTAATTTCTCTATGCTGACTGATTTACCTTTCTTCTCGTCTTTTTCAGGTAGATTAAGTGCTTTCAATTCTTCTTTATCCACCTCTAAGAGCTCATGACCGCATTCAGAGCATCTGATCGCTTCTTCTATCTTGCTTTCCACGTCCCTGCCTAAAAATGACCTGTTGATGTGGTTGTTCTTCATGAGGAATTCCAGCTGCAGCTTTGCCGAATTCATCCTTGAAGGGATGTAAATTATAATCGCGCCTGCTTTTCTTTCAGAAAGAGATTTGTCCATTGTTATCAATATCCTATTTTCCTTCTCTGCGATGTCCAACAAATCGTCATCGTCTGTTTCTTTCGCGTTCGGAATCTTGCAGTCATAGCCCAGTATTCTCAGCCATCTCCCTAGTTTTATCAGCATTATGTCAACTAGAAACTTTTTGCCTGCAACATCTTGGCCGTGCGCGTTTGACATAATGGAATCTTAGTGTAGAATACTTTTAATACTTATTTTATAAAATAGATACTTAGATAAGCGATTTGTCTGTCATTATCTGCAGTGAGCGAATGATAAAAAGCATAACATTAAAGAACTGGAGATCGCATTCTTCAAGCACCATTAATTTTGCTAGTGGAACGAACATAATCGTAGGTAGGATGGGTGGAGGGAAAAGCAGCATTATTGATGGTGTTTGCTTTGCATTATTCGGAACTACACCGGCAGTCCAGCATAGAAGATTGAAGATAACTGACTTCATTAAAAGCAGGCCAAGAGAAGAGAATGAAGCGGAAGTCA
This sequence comes from Microcaldota archaeon, assembly GCA_964545865.1. Classification (GTDB taxonomy): domain Archaea; phylum Micrarchaeota; class Micrarchaeia; order CABMEP01; family CABMEP01; genus DTQF01. The sequence continues at coordinate 10,797 of CAZJHL010000002.1, forward strand.
CTCTGATATTTGAACATAAAGGAGACGAGTATAAGATCGTAAGACGAATAAAGAGAAAGGGCGGCAGCGAGGCAGAGATATTTAAAGGATCCACAAGGGTCGAAGGACCCCAGTCGGAAAGAGTGTCGGAATACATCTCCCATCTTCTTGAAATAGATTACGAGCTATTCACGCGAGCTATCTATTCCGAACAAAACAGAATCGACTATTTTTTGACGCTTGGAAGAGGGGAGAGGAAAAGGCAGATAGATGAATTGATAGGTATAGACAAGTTCGAAGTTGCAAGGAAAAACATAACTACAGTCATATCTAGACTTAAGAATATGAAAAGCGACAAGGAGACGTTCATAAGGAACATGGATTCTTCAAAAATCAAGGAGGAGATCGAAAGGCTGGAAAGAGAAAACGCTGAAAACAAGAAAGAAAACGAGAGACATAATGTTGAGTTTCAGAATCAGATCAAACTGAAAAACGAAAAGGAAAAAATAGTGGATGAGCTTAAAGCGCAAAGGGAAAGATTCAGAAAACTTCAAACTGAGATCACAGGACTGAAGCATAACAAAGAACTGCTTGAAAAGGAGATCTCCTCTTCCGACATAAAAGAGAATTTGAAAGAAATCGAAATGATCCTAAGCGGCAAGAAAACTGAAAAGGAAAAGTTTGAAAAAGAAAAAATGGAAATAGAGGCTGCGAATAGGGAAGTGACTAAGCAGCATGCGTTCTTTAAATCAGAAATAAGCAGCATAGAAAAGAAGAAAGCGATAAAGGCTGACTTGAAAAACAGACTGAATTCCTATTTGAAGGATGAAAGTATTGAGAACTTGAAGTCCAGGTTGACCAAGAGTGAAGAAGAATTAAACAAGATGAAGGAGAGCCATTCCAAACTCAAGGCAGAGGTTGCAGAAATTGAAAAGTCTATCCGCGAATTGAAGACCGCTGGCGCTCATTGTCCTGTCTGCGACTCTGAATTGAATGACGAGCATAAAGAGCAGTTGATAACCAAAAAGGAAGGAATGATAAAAGGCATGCGGGATGAGATCTCAAAAGTTGAAAAGGAGATAACAGATTTAACAAAGCAAAAGGAATCGGTGCGAATAAGCGTTGAGTCTGCGGAGAAAATAATCTCATTATTATCAGAGTACGAAGGAATAGAAGAAAAGGAAATGGAATACAGAAATAAGATGTCTGAAATAGAAAAGGAAATCGAATCAGTAAACGAAAATAGAAAATCAGTGGAAGAAAAGCTGAAAACAATAAGCAACGAATACTTGGAGATAACAAAGAAATATGAAAGGATTAAGGAGCTGGAGAACAAGAAGCAAAAATTGAATACAATCTCGCAAAGCCTAGCTGAAAAGGAGAAAGAGATTTTAACTGTGAAATTCAGCGAGGAGATCTGGGAGAAAGAAAATAAAGAACTGACTGAATTGAGCATAAGGTGCGCGGAAATAAAATCTAAAATAGATCAAGGAATTGAGAAGGAAAAGTATATAATGAAAATGCTGGAAGAGAAGAAGAAACGAATGGAGGAGATAAAGGAATACACGAAGGAAATCCAATTGTACACTGAATTGATATCTGAACTTCAGACATTCTCAACCGCGATTGTTGAGACGCAGCATGAGCTAAGAGAGGAACTGATCGAGTCCATAAATGAAGCGCTCGCTACAATATGGAAGAAGGTGTATCCATATTCTGACTATGAATTGATAAAGCTCATACCTTCCGAAAACGACTATGAATTGATGTTCAAGTACAATAACGACTACATAAGCGTGGACGGGATAGGCTCCGGTGGGGAAAGGGCCCTCGCATGCCTGGCATTGAGGATTGCTTTTGCCATGGTGCTTACACCAAACCTGAGCTGGCTGATATTAGATGAGCCGACGCATAACTTGGACGAAGAAGCAGTCGGCACTTTGGCAGAGACTTTAAGAGACCACATACCGCAGATAGTGGAGCAGACGTTTGTAATCACTCATGACGAGCTTATGAAAGAAGCCGCAAGCGGAAAACTTGTGAGGGTGATGAGACATCCAGAGATGAGCGAGACAAGCATGGTGGAGGAGCTTGAAGAAATCACTGTATCCACTCCTTCCCTAGGGTAAATGATGTACAATGATATGATGGTTTATGTTTATGAAGAAGGTTGATCATATGAAAGCGAAGTCTGAAAACTTAAAGGGTGAAGGATTTGAAATAGTTGATATGAAATCCAGGGAAATACTGGATTCGAGAGGAAATCCCACTATAGAGGTAGATGTGTTCACTAAATCAGGATTTGGAAGAGGGGTCGCTCCCTCCGGCGCATCCACTGGAAAAAACGAGGCGTTGGAGCTAAGGGATGGGGATAAAAGATATCTGGGCAAAGGAGTAAGGAAAGCGATCAAGAAAGTTGCAGAATTGAAGAAAAAATTGAAAGGTGTTGACGTAAGAGAGCAGAATAAAATAGATAAGATACTGATAGAGTTGGGTGGAGAACAAAAATCAAATATTGGAGGCAACACAACGACCGCAATTTCTTTGGCTGTATGCTCTGCAGCAGCGAATGTAGCTGGAGTTCCTGTTTACAGATACCTAAATCCTAACGCAAGAATAATGCCTGTGCCGATGATGAATGTGATAAACGGTGGAAAGCATGCTGGAAGCGGGCTTGCGATTCAGGAATTCATGATTGTTCCGAGGAAGTTCGATTCCTTCTCAGAAGCTTTAAGAGCCGGAGCAGAGATATACCACGTATTAGGAAATCTTATAGTTCGAAAATACGGGCCAAGCGGAAGGAATGTCGGGGATGAAGGAGGATATGCTCCACCGATAAGAACAACTGAAGATGCATTGGAATTACTTACGAAGGCAATCGATGAAGCAGGATATCAAAAGAAAGTGTTTATTGCATTGGATGCCGCTGCCTCGTCTTTCCATGAGCTTGGATACTATAGAATAGATGGAAAAACAATATCTGGAATAGAATTGATGAGGAAGTACCAGGAATTAATCAAAAGATTTCCGATCGTCTCGATAGAGGACCCTTTTGACGAGGGCGAATGGGAGCTTTTGAGCAGATTCACCAGGGAGAGCGGCAAAGATATCCAAATAGTTGGCGATGACTGCTTCGTGTCGAACATCAATCTTCTTAGAAAAGGCATAAACGCAAAGGCCGCGAATGCGCTTCTTCTTAAAGTGAACCAGATTGGAACATTAACGGAGGCTATGAGTGCTGCAAGGATAGCGATGAACAGCGATTATGGTGTAGTTGTAAGCCATAGGAGTGGAGAAACAGAAGATTCATTCATAGCCGATCTCGCAGTCGCACTCGGATGCGGCCAGATAAAGACAGGCGCTCCGGCAAGAGGAGAAAGGACTGCGAAATATAATCGACTCTTAAGGATAGAAGAAGAGCTAAACGAAGGAAAGAAGCGAGTCGTCTTTGGATTAAAAAGATAAATCGAAATAAACCAGGTAACGAATAAACAGATAAAAACAGATGAAATTATCCTGGATAATAAAATGGCGCCGGGGACGAGATTCGAACTCGCAACCCGCAGAGCGGGACTAGCTCTCAAGGCTAGCGCCTTACCGTTCAGCCACCCCGGCATTTAGACATAAATGATAGATATATTTGTCACTAAAAGAATTTAAACCTAATTAAAATCTCCACAGCTAAGCAACCGATTCACAAACTAACAATCGATAGAAAATGAAAATAAAAATCGAAAATATAGATAAAAAATTAATAAAAAAGAAAATAAAAAATTAGCTAAATTAATTAGCTAATTGTTATCTCTATTTTTACAGTGTCAGGCACCTTCACTCTCATGATCTGGCGGAGGGTTCTTTCATCTCCCCCGATCTCGATAAGTCTCTTGTAGAGCCTCATCTGCCATCTTTCATAGGTGTCTGAACCGTCACCGCAAGGAGTCTTTCTTGTTGCTACGAAAAGCTTCTTGGTTGGGAGTGGGATTGGACCACTGGTAGGAACGCCCGCACTCTTTGCTATCTCTACAATTTGCTTAGAGACTTCATCGAGTTCTTTCGGGTCCCTTCCAATAAGCTTTATTCTTGCCTTTCCCATTCCAATCACGTCTTTAATTAATTACCTCAAATTATAGCTTCTTTGGAGCTATATCGAGAATTACTCCTGCTGCAACTGTTGCACCCATATCTCTTATTGCGAATCTTCCAAGTGGTGGGAATTCGCTGTATTTCTCAAGAGATACGTTCTTCAATGGCTTGACCTTAACTATTGCAACATCACCAGTCTTTATGAAGTCTGGGTTCTTTTGCAACGTCTGGCCAGTCTTTGGATCCTTCTTCTCCACAAGCTCAACGAATGTTCCTGCGAATTGCGCAGTGTGAGCATGGAAGACTGGGGTGTAGTTGACTGCTATTGCAGTTGGGTGGTTCAATACAACGATCTGTGCAGTGAATGTGTCAACCACTGTTGGTGGGTTTGAAACAGGTCCTGCAACATCTCCTCTGCTGATTTCTGTCTTGTCCACACCCTTAACATTGAAACCAACATTGTCTCCAGGCACTGCCTGTTGCAATTGCTGGTGGTGCATTTCAATTGACTTTACTTCTGCTACCTTGTTTGAAGGCATGAAGATGACCTTGTCTCCAGGCTTGAGAACTCCTGTCTCCACTCTTCCTACTGGAACTGTACCGAAACCAGTGATTGAGAATACTTCCTGGACTGGAAGCCTGAGTGGCTTGTCAGTGAGTCTCTTTGGTGGAACAAGCTTGTCGAATGCACCTACGAGATTGTCTCCCTGGTAACATTCCATCTTTGTTGTCTTCTTTCCTACATTCTCTCCTTCGTAAGCAGATATTGGGATGAATTGCATTGTTTCTGGCTTGAAACCGATTGTCTGCAAGAATGTTTGAAGCTGCTTCTTCAAGTCCTCGAACTTGACTCTGTCGTATCCTACTGCATCCATCTTGTTTATTGCTACTATTAATTGGTTTATACCGAGCACCTTTGCCAAGAATGCGTGTTCCCTTGTCTGCTGCTGAATTCCATCCTTTGCAGAGCATACGAGAACTGCTGCATCTGCCTGTGATGCTCCTGTAATCATGTTCTTGACGAAGTCCTTGTGTCCAGGTGCGTCAATGATTGTGAAGTGGTACTTTGGAGTCTGGAATTCCTTGTGTGCAATGTCGATAGTAACTCCTCTTTCTCTCTCTTCCTTCAATCTATCCATTGCGAATGCGAATTCGAATGTTGCCTTTCCTACTTTTGCTGCTTCATCCTTGAGCTTCTTTAATTCCTGCTCAGAGAGAGCTCCTGTGTCGTATAGGACTCTACCTACGGTTGTTGACTTACCATGGTCAACGTGTCCTATAAAGATCAAATTCATGTGTTCTTTTGCTGCCATAACATATCCCTCCTAATAAACATTGACTTTCAAAAACCTTAACCATAACCACATTTAAAGGATGAGGCTATAGTAAAATGCTCTAGAAAAAGAGCTGTATATATTATTGTATTAAACTTTATAAAGCTTATTATAATGGAGTATGAAGCAACATGAAGACAAAAGAGAAAGATCATCTTATTTTGAGATAACCTGAATAGAATGAATTCATGGTGCTTACATTAAGAAATATATTATAGTGGCCTTCTATATCGTTTTGATTGTCGTTTGATATGTTCAATTGCAGATAGGAAATCGAATTAGTAGAGTACTGTCTCAAATTAAAAGAGTTTGATTTGCCAGCTATATTGCCTACTAGAATTGTAATATTCTGGCCTGCAGATGGCGCATTTATCCTCCAAACATTTAAAGAATTGCCATCGACATACCTGTCGTCTATACCTGTTTGACCTGTTTGGGTATTTGTAGATATTATTTTTACATGCAAAGTACCGCTCGAAACAGAGACTGGAAGAATGTTTTTATTTTGGGTGCCTACGATTCTTATTTCATATTCATTTATATATAATGCTGATCCTGTTAAATTGTAAATCTTGATTTCCTTGTTGTTTGCATCTGTTTCGTTTGTAATGTAAACCATACCGTTGCTGAATGAGATATTCATAACACTTGAAGGGGATGGTAGTATGAATGAGATGTTTACACCTGTAAGATTTCCAAATTCGCTTAATCTTGCTTGTTCATTTGAAAGAAAAGAAGACTTTGAATAGCTGTAATTCTCAAATATCGAGACTATCGAGGAATTTCCAGCCTGTGAAACTGAAAGAACTTTCTTAATATCCATCAGCACATCGTCAACTATAAAGCCGACTTTGTCTGAAAAGATTTGGTCCCTAAGAGTCAAGTTCTCAGAATATCTGTAAGATATTATTTGAATTGCAAGTATTGAAAAAATCAGGAGAATTGTGACTACTGCAAGTGAAAGAATGTATCCTCTTTTGTTCTTTTTATTCACTGATTCCATAATATCTCCTTATTTTCTCCAAACTGCCAACTTTGCAGTCTTGAATTGATTACCATCTATGAATGTTCTCCATGCTATCTTTTCATTTATGTTAGAAGGATCGCAACCTGATTTGTAATAAGTTGATAATAATGTGCCCGCTACTCCGTTATAAATCTCTAACCTCATACAGAGATTGTCGCTTGTCTGTTGAAAAACATATGTTGGATTAGAAAAATTCGTATACTCTAGAACAGTAAGTACATCGTATCCTTGCTTGTAAATGAAAATATCGTATAATGAAGGTAAATTCTGGAAATAAGAAAATATAATTGTTGAGAAGAGCAATAATGCGATTAGTGCGAACATGGCATCCAGAATTGAAACAAAGCCTTTTGTTGATTTTTTAAGCATCATTATATCATCCTAATGAATATCTGACTCTAAGCATGCATGGTGTACCGTTTGCGAAAACGCATGTTCTTTCTATTTGATTTATTGTTTTGTTTGTAGTTATATTTCCTTTTTGGAAATATGTGTTTCCATTTATAAGTATTTCAATCGAAACATTATAGATGTCTAAATGCACAAGTTTTGAAATCTCTTCGTTTGTTAATGAATTTAAGGCTTGCAACTTAGCTGGATCTATTACATTCTTCCCATTTGAAATTCCTAAAACTGTAAGATTGCCATTTTCCTCCCAATCTGTAGAAAAACCTCTGGTTTTTATTAAAGCATCTGAGCTGCTCCAAGTCATAATGTAATACTTATTTTCATCTGAATTTAGCTTAATTAGAGAAGTATATATTGAGAATAATGTATAAATCACGATAAGTGATATGACTACAAAAAATATTATCTCTATATTATAGCTCTGACCTTTTTTGGATTTGAATTTGCAATCCATCCTATCACTTATGACTAACCTATATAGATTATGTTATGTAAACTGTTGAATTAACTAAACTAATATTAATCGTAGTTGTGTTATCTGGTATGCTTGAATTTATCTGAATATGTGAAATTGGCCAAGATGCTGAAGTATTTGTTGAAAGGTCTGTTACAATGATTGCGCCAGTTACAGAAGAAACTCTGTATCCATATGGAATATCTATTCTCATATTTACCTGGTTTGAAATAACGCTGTTTACCGCGTTTCCAATTTTCAATGATACTACTTTTGCTTTATTATAGTTTGAGATATAATTCGTTTGCCTTTGCATTTCTATTGAAAAAACCATAACTATTGAAAATATTACAATCACAACTATAAACAGGAGGAAAAATTCTACTGAGACTTGGGCTTTCATGAATATCAACTAAATTTCAAATTTAATGGAAGATAAATTATGAAACCTGAATTGTTTTCTGGCCTTTGACTGTACCTGAAACTGCTCTGATTATCCAGTTTCCTGAAGTGTATCCTGTTGGGATTATAAACATTCCAAGATACACTCCTGTTCCGCCATTGCCAGTTAATACATTTTCACTGATAACTGTCATATTGGTTGAATCCAACAATGAATTGTTTAATGGCGCATCTATCAATTGATCATTCACATCATAAACTGACACTTTGAAGTATAATGTGTTACATGTCCCATATGAAGCTTTATCTGTATATATCGAAGGAGTCAAGAAAACTACAATACTGAAATTCCCGATTTTTGGAGTTGCGTTGTTTCCCGAAGTATCATTCGCATAGATTGTAAAATTATAGAAACCTGGTTGCAATGATGAGGTGTTATAAAAATACTGCCAAGTTGTTGATGTATTCTGAATCATCGTATAGTTTGTTCCATTGATATTAACTATTACTTTGTCTACTGCAACATTATCTGTGACGTTTGCTACTATTTTAACATTGAATCCATGGATTATAGGGTCTGGGAAGTCCGATATTTGATTTATCACTGGCGGAGTAGTATCGACAACAGTAAAGTTTCCGAGTTTTGGAGTTGCGTTGTTTCCTGTTGTGTCATTCGCATAGATTGTATAATTCTGTAAGCCCAATGAGAGTGAAGATGTGTTATAAACATAGTACCAGGTCGTTGAGGTGTTCTGGATCATAGTATAGTTTGTTCCGTTTATGCTGAGTATTACTTTGTCTACTGCAATGTTATCTGTTACGTTTGCTACGATAGTTACGTTGGAATATATTTCAACAATTTGTGGAGAAGCATCAACCGAATTTATTATTGGATTCATAGTATCTATCCAACGTTGGCAGGTATACCCGCCAGTACAGTAATAATCTCTTTGATTTGTTCTCGACATTAGCCAATTAGTACAGAACCAAGTTTGACAGTTTTTAGTTAACAAATTCCAAACAGTACAGTTAAATGAATCACAATACGTGTCTCTTTGCGTTGTAGTCGCAGCAGAATATTGGGTGCATGACCAGCTTGTACAAACATTGCCTGACCAAGAAGTACAATTTATAACACCACTACAATATCTATCTAATGTATCTCCAGCGGTACCTGATGTCCAAGAAGTACAATTCCAGGATGAACATATTCCATTTGTTATACTTAAACATGCCCAATTATTGCAGACGTGATCGGTGTCTAGTGTAGCTGCGGCAGTCCATGCTGTACAATTCCAAAGAGAGCAACGAGTTCCGTTCCAGGCAAGACAATTCCATAATCCAGAACAAAGCATATCACGATCATTTGTTGTATCTCGTGTAAATCCTAAGCATCCCCAGGATTCGCAAACATCTCCATTGAATCTAGTGCAATTCCACCCACCAGAACAGTAAACATCTCTTCTTGCAGTTCCAGTTATAGTCCAGGCTGTACAATTATAGGCTGCACACGTGACTCCATTCCAGCTTGTACAATTCCAAACTCCTGAACAGTAGTATCCTCTTCCATTCGTACCACTCCTAGTCCAAGCGTTACATTGCCAAAAACCACATTTGAGTGATGTGTTTCCATCATCTGTAAGCACAATAGGAACTTCATCAAAATCATTACCATCTACAAGCTGATTTCCAACCATATTTGGAGAAGAAATGAAAAATGGAAGGTTGATTTTTGGGTTTCCGATTGCTTGCGCGTTTAATAAAGATGCACTGATTAATATAAGAAACAATGAAAAGATGCAATTTATTATTATTGTAATTTTATTTGATATTCTCAGCATGGTTCCACCGTAAATGAATAATTGACTCTATAAACTGAATAATTTGCATAAACCGTATATGTCCCAGGCATGCCTGTCGCATCCCATTCCTCAGCATATGATCCCGCCAAATCTGTTTCCACAATCTTTGGATAACCTGGCATACTACCTGAAGTGTTTCTTAGATCTAAGCTTATATTTATATTCGGAATCCACCCTATTGTTGTGATTTGAACTAATGGAGGTATTGAAAAGTTTGCATAGGCGATTGAATATCCTGAATCTTTATATGTATCTAATATTATGTATGAAACATTAGAAGTCTGTCCACCACATGCTTCTACGCTAATGGTTACTGGAACAATAATGCTGTAATTAGATGAATTAAATATAATGTATCCGGAGAATGTTCCTATTGCATTTGCATATATGTTTGTTGTAACATTTGCATCTGCGCTTCCCATTGATGAAACATTGAAAGAATAAGAAGAAAGAACAACATCTGCATATGGTGATGTTAAGTTCACCTGTGCATCTACCAGAATTGATTCATTGTTGTTGTTTATGATTTGAATTGTGTCATTCAAAGATTGAGAGTAGGGTAAGCTGCATGTCTGGAAGGAAACTGAATATTTTGACAATGAAAACTGCGCTGTTCCCACCGAGACAGATGAACCGTATGAAGTGAACACAACTTCTTGCGAACCAGGTCTTATTGTTATCTTCCCGCTTATCGGAAAATTCAAAGGATAACTCAGATCTGTTCCTTCAAAGACGATATGTAATGTGTTGTTTATGATTTCACCCTCTCCTGAAACTCCGTTTGGAAAGACTACGTTTTTGATCACTCGTGCTCCAGCTCCTTGCTGGTAGGCTTGGGTTGCTGCATCTGCTATTTCTTTCAATCCAAGTTTTGCTTGTTCAAGTCTCTGCTGCGTATTAACTATAGAAAGCTGTTCATTTGCAACATAAACAACAATAGCTAAGAATACAACTGTAAAAGAGAAAAGAATCACGTATTCTAGTCCACCTTGACCTTTCTTTTTTTCCTTAGTTTCTGACATAAATATCACTTAAAATAAAAATTATAATTTCTTTTCTGAAGAACCGAAGAATAGTCTCTCATTTGGATAAATCACTATTCCTCTATTTGTAAATGCGAATGGCCTTGCAACCTCTGTGTGGCTTACCCCCGTCATTTTCCAGATTTCTATACCTCTTAGTTGAACTCCTTCCGGAGATCTTTTGTGTATTATGTAGACTATTCCATCTGCGAGGAATTCTGCAATTGCTGTAGATGGATGAGATGGAAGATCTGAAGACCACTCATTTAGAAGCAATGTTGTAACGTTGAATTTCTTGAAAACGTTGAAAAGTCTGACTAAAGCAAGTCTTGCCTTGTAGGGATCGCTGAATTGCATAAGATAAGGAGTTATAGTATCCACGACAACTCTCTTGATATTGTAAGCAGTTATAATATCGTATAAAGTTCCACCCTCTTCCTGCATGATCTTTGCAACTTCATGAGGCCGGTATTCTAGGAAGAAGAAAAGGTTTTTGTCCTCAAGCTTTTGGAAATCCATTCCAAAATTCATCATTCTTGAATATATTGTTTCTCTTGATTCACCGAAGCTTATGAAAAGCCCCGCCTCCCCATTCTTTGCTGCTTCATAAAGGAATTGCAAACCGAAAACTGTTTTTCCGCTGCCTGCATCTCCATTTATCAGAACGACTGATTTCTCTTCTATTCCGCCTCCGCACATCTCATCAAATCCCGGGATGCCTGTTTTTACCAGAACTGGCTTTTCTGTTTCTACTCTTGGCTTCTTTATTGTCGCGAGAGTTCTTATTGTCTGGATTTCTTTTTCAGGCATTGCATAGCTGACCTTGCTAACTTCCTTCTCAATTTTTGCAAGATGTTTCTTTTCTTTTTTAGAAGGAATCAGTGATTCTGGAAGAATCGGTTTTTCTTCAATGATCTCCTTCTTTTCACTTTTTGGAGTTAATATGTGTTCGATGTGCGGTTCCTTCTCTGCGATTTTTCTTTTCTGCGGCGCGTATTCTATATCTTTTATCCCCTCGAGTATTTTCTCAATAGCTTCCTCGTGCGATTTTATCTCTTTTTCTTTCTTGACTTTTTTGATTGCTTTTGTTTTCTTCTTCATCGATGGTTTAACTGGCTTTGGCTTAGTTGGTTGTTTTTTAATTTCCTTCTGCTTTTCTACTTTCTTTTTGACTTCACGCTTTTGTTTCTTGTTTTTCGTGATTTTAGAAACAGCGGTCTTAACCTTTGAAGTTTTGATCTTGCCTTCTTTTTTCTTAGCCTTCGCCTTGGCCTTTGCCTCTTTCTTTTTTCCCTCCTCGCTCTCTTTCGGAGGATTAAATAGATTTAAATTCAGTTTGAAGCCTTCTTTTTTCTTAGCCATGTTATGAATTTAGTATGTAGATTTAAAAATCTAATTTATACCTGTTTTTATGCAAAAAAGTGTATCGAGTAAAAAAATATAAAAATTCTCTTGATAAAATGCGCGTTCTTAAATGGAT
>CAZJHL010000002.1:22857-23799 GCA_964545865.1 Microcaldota archaeon
TAAAAAAATATAAAAAAGTAGAATGGTTTATGATAAATAGACGAGTTGAAACCGAAACACTATTCTTTTGAAACAGATTCAACCCATGCCATTATCTGTGGGAGTGACATGACTCCTATTCTTCCGCTAACTGGCTTCCCGTCTTTGAAAAGTACCATCGTAGGAATGCTGGATACTCCGAATAATGCTGCCAATGATTGGTTCTCATCAACGTTGACTTTCACAACCTTTACCTTGCCTGTTTTGTCCACTTCCTCAAGTATTGGACCCAACATCCTGCAAGGGCCGCACCATGGGGCCCAGAAATCCACAATAACCATTCCTTTTGATTTCATTACCTCTTCTTCAAAGCTCTGCTCGTTTATTTCTTTCGGCATCTTCCCACCCGATTAAAATATAGTACGTAATAATGGTGCATAAAGTATCATAAAGCTTTGCTCAAAATTGAAGAACACAAGACTAAAATTAGAAGGCAGAAATAAAAAAGCGAAAAAAGTAAAAAGCGATTAAGACACTATCTTAGCATTAACGATGCCGTCTTGTCCCGGCCTGCTTGTTACTCTTGCTTTCCCTACTTCGGTTTCTATTATGACTCCCTTTGTTATGATGTTCATTCTCTTGTAGTTTGGATTGTTCGGGGAATCAAGCACGGTTTTTATCTTCGCCTTTCTGATCTTGCCGTCTGGCATTACAACATTCGCATAAGCTGCATAAAGAGCCACTGTCTTTTTGGATCCTCCTCTTTTTCTTGCCTTTACTCTTACGTCTGTGTCACTGACTTTTGTTGATGCGAAGTGACCTCCATAATGCGCAAGCTTCTTATCTCTATGTCTTGCGAATTTTGCACCCGTTTTCTTCTTTGTTTGTTTTGATTCATGATACTGTTGCATATGTTTCACCTATTTAAATGTAAATTAAGAAATTCAGAAATTTAAATCAGAA
>CAZJHL010000002.1:23840-31272 GCA_964545865.1 Microcaldota archaeon
ATATTTATTATATACACTATAGTTTAAAATGCTTTTCCTTTTATTCTTTTTGTTTTACTGATTGTATTTTTATTTATAAAGACATAGGTGGAAAAAATGAAAAAAATTCAGATTGAATTATTCGCTCTATCAAGCTCATTACCGAAAGATAGTGTTATAGAATTAGCAAGAAAGCATGGATTCCAGGTATTCGATTCGGATGCAGTTGCAAGCAAATTCCAGCTGGAACTTGCCTATCTCCATGCAGTTGAAGCGTTCAACGAAAAGAGAAACATCACAAATGACCTTATGATGGAATGGCTGGTCAGGGCTTCAGGGAAAAGGCAAATAAAAGAGGCGATTCACTATATTGGGTGCAAGAATCCGAATAAGATTTTGATCGGATTTGATAAGGAGAAAACGAGTATGACGAAGAAGAAAATTCTGGAAATTATTAAAGGAAAAGAGATCAAATGGAAAGAAAAAAATGATGAGGAAATTATAGGAAAGATGGTTGAATTAGAAATTGAAGAATGAACGATTCTATCTTTTTAAGAGCGTAAGCGCATCTTTTTTATTGAAAGGAATTGTTGCGTCTATTGTCTTAAGTATGTAATCCATCATCTCCACCCCTATAGACGGATCGATCTCTGAGAATCTTAGCGCTGCGATTGGATCTGCAGTCTTATCTAAAAGAATATATAGGTACAGTCCTTCTCTCCCATATTGGTTGAATATCTTGAATCCTACCGACCCATACTTTTTCTTTATCTCTTCTGCCCCCATCCTGGAGAAAGTAGCGCTCTTCTTCTCTGCTAGGACCCACATCAGATTATCTACATAATTTAGACCTGATAGACTGCTTGCAGCAAGCTCAAGAACATCTGTCTTTCCATCTATCATCTCATAAATCTTCTTTGCTGTCGGACCGAATTTGAGAGTGAGTTCTGATATTAATGCGACTGACGATATGTTGTCAAGCGGTGCTTTCTTAGGTATGTCTACAAAAATAGTCTCTTTCGCTTTCACCTCGCCCATCTCCGCCTTCTTTTCTTCAGGCTCTTCCACATAAATATACTTGCCCTTAAGCTTATCTATTACTTCGTAAACCTTTTCTTCCGGAATAGAGAGCTCTTTAGCAATCTCGCTAACTGTAAGCTTTTTGTTTGCAAGTCTGAAAATTAGAACCGCATCTGACCCATACTCTAGATATATTGATTTTTCCAAATCTGAAAGCGACTGCGCATTAACCTTGTTGGCTGCTTCCTTATCTAAGATGTTATTATCTGTGCTTTGTTCCATAAAACCACAATTCAAATAAAATAATGTAATGATGTTTCAACTATGTAGATATGTTTTAAAATTAACATTTAAATTATTATGTGTATAACTATTGTTAGTTATATCTGATATTATTGATTTTTGCCTTTAATACTACAAATCAGGCGATAAGATGGAAAATGTTGATCTTAATGAAGAGTACATAACGACAGGGATAGATAAATTCATGCGTTTACTTTACGAAAGGAAAAGAGTTGAAATATCTCAGATAGCTAAAGAAATGAATGTGCCAGAGGAAACAGTAGAATATTGGTCGTATATTCTTGAAAATCAAGGTTTAGTAAAAATTAGCTACACTCTCGCTTCTATATATATAGAATGGATTTCAAGCTGATTATATTAGCTGCGCATCGGTGATGAATTGAAAGACAAGAATGAAAACAGAGAGGAACTTGAGCTTATGAGAAAGGCGCTTGAAGAAAAAAAGGATGAAAAAACAGAGAAAGTTAAAGAACAAAGAAACGAAGAAAAAGAAGAGAAAAAGAAACCGGATGAATTAGGTGAAATAATCCTTGAGAAGTATTCTTTTGATGCGCAAGGGATACCTGTAGAAGTGAAAATAACTGAATCTAAAAAGGATTATACTCCTCAATACACTATACAGATACCATTGATTGCAGAAGGAACTAAGCTTATTCTTAACGCATTGAAGGCTGAACTCATAACGAAAGTGAAGATAGATATTGCAATGCTGACAGATCAAAGGCAGATGAAGGACATCCAGGCAAAATTCGAAGTCAAGGCCAACGAGCTGCTCGACAGGCAGTTCTCTGGTTTGACGCCTGAAAAAAGGAAGGTTCTATCTTCTTATTTGATCCAGCATACGCTCGGATTGGGAGAGCTTGAAATACTGATGTCTGACGAAAACCTTGAGGATATTGTAATCAACAGCCCGGCAGAACCGATTCAGGTTTATCACAAAAGGCATGGCTGGTGCTCGACAAATCTTTGGATAAGAAGGGATGATACTGTTTATGAATATGCGTCGAACATAGGCAGGAGGGTTGGAAGGCAGATAAATGTGTTGAACCCTATAATGAATGCATATCTTCCAAGCGGAGATAGAGTGAATGCAACCCTCAGCCCAATATCTACATTCGGAAACACACTTTCAATAAGAAAATTCGCAAAGAACCCATGGACTATCCCATACCTGATTCAAGTTAAAACTGTGACTCCAGAGGTTGCATCCTTATTGTGGCTTTGTATACAGAATGAAATCTCATTACTAAGCAGCGGTGGTACTGGATCTGGTAAGACCTCTTTCCTTAATGCGCTTGCATGCATGATACCTCCGAATCAAAGAATAATCTCGATAGAGGATACCAGAGAGTTGACACTTCCAGACTTCCTCCACTGGGTGGCCATGACAACAAGAGAGCCCAACCCAGAAGGCAAGGGAGAAATCACTATGTTGGATCTGATGATTAATGCATTAAGGCAAAGACCTGACAGAATTATAGTTGGTGAAGTAAGAAGACAAAGGGAGGCAGAGGTTCTTTTTGAAGCCATGCATACTGGACACTCGGTATATGCAACATTGCATGCGGACAACGCAGAAGAATGTGTCAACAGATTAATCACCCCTCCAATAAGTATTCCTGAAAGTTCTCTTCCTGCGCTTGGTGGAATAGTGACGCAGTATAGAAATAGAAGAAGCGGAATAAGAAGGACCTTTGAATTCGCTGAGATAACAAGTGAAGGAAAGGCTAATGTTGTTTACAGATGGGATCCCAGGACAGACACGATGAAAGAAGAGAATGCGATAACTAGACTTGGCGAGACGCTCGCGCTTTATACTGGGATGACTGTTAAGGAAATGAAAATAGATCTATTGGACAAGACAAAGATACTGAAATGGATGGTTGCGAAGAAATATTTCGACATTAACGCAGTTGGAAGAATAACTGCAGACTACTATAGGGATAGCGAAGAAATTGTAGAATATGCAAACTCCAACAGAGATTGGTCGTTCTAAGAATGACACGAACACAAAAAATCAATGTGTGATAACGATGGAAGAAACAATATCAACCATACGGAAGAGCTTCACTGATACAGTCAATGAAATAAAAGAGATGGAAAAACAGAAAAAGGAGGTCATACCGAAATCTGTTGAAGAAGAAGTAGAGGCAGTAGAAGTGGTATCAATGGATTTCGGAGAGGCGATGTCCGAGCTTAGAAGACTTTATTTGATAAAACGCCTTGCAAAGAAATAATTATAAAATAAACGATATATACTTAAGTATACAAAAGTAGTAATTGTGGATCAAAAAGGAGTGAAGAGATGGACGAAATAAAAATTGAAAACGAACCAAAGATTAAAGCAGAACAAAACGTCAGGCAAAGCGATCTTAAAGCTAATTTAATAAATTATACAAAATCAAGATTTCCCTGGCTCGAAAAGAAGATGAGAGAAGCGGGGATGACCCAAAATGTAGATGAGTTTGTTGAGAAATCACTTGTAAAGGCTGGATTGCTCACTATCTCCTTAATAATACTAACCTACATCCTTTTCATGCTCCAGTCAGTTAATATGTTACTTCTCATTCCTTTTGCAATAATATACGTTCCATTTTCAGTATTCTTATTCATTCAGCAGCCAAAGGCGTTGGCTTCAAAAAGAAGAAGAATGATAGACAAGGAGCTTCTCTTCGCAGGAAGGCACATGTGGATTGCATTAAAAGGAGGATTACCTTTGTTTGATTCCATTGTTGCAATATCAAAAAGCAACTATGGGGAAGTCAGCAAGGAGTTCAACAAAATAGCTGAGAAAGTTTTCCTTGGTGTGCCTTTGGACACTGCAATGCAAGAAACAATAGAAGACTGCCCTTCGCAATCTTTCAGAAGGATGATTCTGCAGATAGTCAATTCTGTGAGATCCGGAGCTGATGTCGCAAATTCATTAGAGATAGTCCTAGATCAAATCTCTAAGGAGCAGGTAATAGAGATAAAGGAATACGGGCAGAAATTGAATCCTTTAGTGATGTTCTATTTAGTTATGGGCATAATCTTCCCTTCCTTAGGTATAAGTATAGGTATATTGTTATTATCATTCGCAGGCATAAAACTGACAGGTATAAACGTATGGGCGCTTGTTCCGCTGATTGCGATAATACAGTACGCGTTCCTTTCATACATTGAGTTGAGCAGGCCGAGCTACGAGGTTTGAATAATATGCTTCCGTTAGAAAAACAAATAGATGCTTTGGGTAGATTGCTTCAAAGAGACAATGTAAAAAAGATAGGAAAGAAAATCTCTGAAGCGGGAATAGAAGTTGACCCAGAGTATGCTGCAGGTCTCCTTATATTATATTTTGCATTTTCATTGCTTTTCTCATTCATAGTCTCATATCTTGTCTTCAAGAACGTAGCGTTGCTATTACTGTCATTCATAATATTGAATATAATCCTTCTTGGATTGATATACCAATATATCGAGCTGAAGATAGATGAAAGAAGAACGGAAGTTGAAAAAGTGCTCCCTGATTTTCTGCAGCTTGCCGCAGCAAATGTAAGAGCAGGAATGCAGATAGAGAAGGCGCTTTGGTATGCTGCAAAGCCAGAATTTGGACTGTTGTCGAAGGAAGTAGAGATTGCTTCTAAAAGAATATTTGGAGGGGAAACAATCAACGAGGCGCTTGACAAACTTGCTGAGAGATTCAACTCAAGATACCTGGATAGATCTATAGAACTCATAAAAGAAGGAATAGAATCTGGTGGAGAGGTTGCCGGAATACTTGAAAAGACTGCGATAGATCTTAGAAACCAGCAGATAATACACAAGGAAGTAAGCGCTTCTATGATAATGTATTCTATTTTCATTGGTTTCAGCGCTGCTGTGGGTGCACCTTTCCTCTATGTGGTTTCAAGCAAGCTCATAAGCCTGTTTGAGAAGCTCTGGGTAAGCCAACCTACAACTGGCATTGCAGTGAGCCAATACTCCCAGATAAACCCGACTTCACCAGCAATTACTTCTGCAGAATTCAACCTCTTTGCTATTGTCATTGTGATTATAACAAGCATAATAGCAACTTTGATAATATCTGTAATAAACACGGGAAAGAAATCAAACTTCATAAAATACATCCTTCCGTTCCTGCTTGTTTCTCTTGGAGTGTTTTATGTTGGAAGATTCATAATAGATAGGCTCTTCGGCGGAATATCATTATAACTTGCATAAGTTTCTTTTTAATCTGTTTTGATCATTATATTTATTGTAACACCAAGAAATCAGAAATCCCATAGGAAGATATAAATACCTATATCGCTTATTGTTTATTTAGTTAATAGATTTAAAGACATGTTGTTACTCGTGTTTAGACTAAGTGGGAATATGGAATATAAAGAAAGACATAAATCTGGAATAACAATGACTGTAACAAAGTCTACGATGAAACCGACATTTAAGGTGGATGGAAAATCTGAACCTATAATGGTCGTCAAGAAAGGGCAGGAAGAGATTCACGTTCGAATAGGTGACACTGTAAAGATAGGGCCAGGAATATACCGAATAGTGGAATACCTACCAAAAAAAGAATGGAAGAATGAAATTGCAGGCTCAAACTTTAACGCGTCAGTCAAATGCAAGCTCATAGGCGGACGATTGTTCTATGATTTGAAAAGAGTGGCTTATTACGATAGATATACTAATGAAACGTTCATAGAATTGACCCCAGAAACGTTGAGTTATTTCGTAATCTCAATACAAGAAAAAGCTGAAATAATACAAAAGAAAAGAGAAGAACTTGCACGAAAATTAGATGAATACCAAAGAAAAAAACAAATAGAAAACAATAAAGAACAGAAAACAAACGATAACCCTCAGGCAGAATAAAATATTGAAATAACGAAGCTGCATAGGCGACATGCAGCACGGGAACCGAGGAATGGTTAAATTTAAAAGCATTAGACTTAAGATATTCATGAGGCAGGGCCGAACATTAGATTAAATCCATTGATGCAGGTGTATTCATGGCGACCGAAGGTTTCATAAACGAAAATGAAGGCATCTTTGAATTCAATCCTTCATCCATAGAGCAAATAGAGGAATTAGTGCACAAACCTACTTGGAGAGAGATGCTGCTTGAGATCGTTGACTCAAACAATCTTGATCCTTGGAATATTGACATCTCGGTGGTTACAAATAGTTACATAGAGAAGATAAGAAAGATGAAGATTGACGATCTACACATACCTGCAAATGTGGTTCTGGCAGCTTCCATATTATTGAGATTCAAGGCACAGGCGTTTGAATTTGAAGAACAACAGCCCACCATGGAAGAAATGTATATAGAAGAGGGATTGGAATCTGCCCCATTAGAAATGATTCAGCTAAAGATGAGAATTCAGCCAAAAAGGGCCATTACCCTCCCTGACTTGATAAATGCTCTCGAGGACGCAATAAAAATTGAAGTCAAAAGAGAAAAGGAAAAGGTTGTTCTTCCTGCCGTACTTGAATTTAAGCCGCCAGAGTATGACATAGAAAAAGAAACAAAAAATGTATACGAATCAATATCTAAGCATTCTGATGAAAACGGAATGATTCTATTTTCCGAATTGCTTAAGTTGATGGACAAGAGAGGGCCTAAGGAGACGGTTCTCACGCTTTTACCTTTATTACACCTTTGCCAAAAGAGTAAGATTACGGTGGAACAAGAGGAATTTTTTGGAGACATAATAATACAAAAATTAGATCCTAATCTAGAAAATGAAGAAGAGGAAGAGTAAGGTGTGATGATGGACGACCAGGCAACAGATAAAAAACAAGAGGAAACGAAGGAAAAAGAGACAGAACAAGAAATGCTGGTTACTGAGCAAAATAATGCAAATCTAGAGCAGAAGATAGAGGCTATACTTTTCATGGCTGCGAAGGCAGTGAGCATAACTGATTTACAGAAGCTTACAAACGCAGATCTTTATTCTATAAAAGAAGCGGTTTCAAATCTTCAGCATTGGTATACATCTAGGAAGAGCTGGCTTGAGATAGTGAAGGTTGACAAGAGTTATCTTATGAGGTTGAAGCCGGAATACACTGAAGTGGTAAGCCCAATTGTACAAGAGACTGAACTCTCCAAGCGTGCAATAAGAGTCTTGGCGGTGGTTGCAAAGAA
>CAZJHL010000002.1:31298-34535 GCA_964545865.1 Microcaldota archaeon
CAGTCTAAGATAGTGAAAATGCTCGGCGCCTCTGTTTACGACGCTGTTGCAGAACTCAAGCAGAAGGGATACATAGTGACAGAAACGAAAGGACACTCGAAAGTGTTGAAACTTACACAGAAATTCAAGAACTACTTTGGAGAGATTCCTCTGTAATTTAATCAAGGGTTATGATTTAATTATTGGATTAATGAATGAATGCGATTCGCGAATGCGTTGGCTCAAAAACGTTAAACTTTTATTTTATTCTCTTTAATATATTATTGGCAGATATATGTCATTTGCATTTGGATGATTTATATGGTCAAGTTTTCAATGAGCAAGATTTGGATAATTGGTTTCATAATCCTTTCAGTATTCATGTTTGGCTGTTTGCAGTCAAGCAAAACAGCTGCACTTAGCGCAGACGAAGTTAAGAAGTTCGTACTGGATGACTTGAATGCCAAATATCCAGATGCAGACATAAAGGAAATACTGGAAATGAAGCCTGGCGAAGCAAACAACACCTGGCAAATAAAGACAAGAGTCACATTCAACTATTCATCACCATGCCCAGTAAGAATGAACGTGTATTATGACTATCCAAGAAGAGGATTCATAGAGACACCTCCTGAATACATAACAAGAGATTGCGAGGTTTGCAAAGGAGTGGCAAACTGCATACTTGGAACGCCAGAGGAAGCAATAATCGCGTCGCATACTCTTGAAGGAACAGATGTGGTCAAAAGATTCATAACTACCTATTCAAATGCAAAGGCGTCAGCGAAGTTCTATTCTGAATATCTCGATCCTATAGAAAAGAAGCCTTACTCTGATGTCTGGATAGTGAAATGGACTTCTGAATCAACGAATTATGGATTAATAGTTATGATTACAAACAACGGAAAGGTAGCTGGAATAATCCAGGCAACAAAGCAAGAAACCATCTAATTAAACTGCCTTACAAAATAAAAAGAATTACTTTTACTCATTTTACTTATTTAATTTCTTATTTTATTTCATTTATTTCTTAAGCTTCTGCAATAGTAAGTCCTTGACAACCTTTGAGTCCGCCCTTCCTTTCGTCTCTTTTATAACCTGGCCTACAAGGAAGTGCAGCGTTTTCTCATTGCCACCTAAGTAATCCTGCACTGCTTTCTGCTGGCTTTGTATTATGTTATTAACTATAGACTCTAATTCGGATGTGTCGTTTATCTTAATTAGATTAAGATCGGTTGCGATCTTTGAGGGATTTTCCTTTGTCTCTATCATCTTTATTAGAACTTGCTCCATTCCTCTGTCTGTAAGATCTCCCTTATGGAACATTATAAATAGGTCGGAAAGCCATTCCGAGTTCAACCCTGAATCTGAATATGAAAGGTTCCTATAATTTAGCTGCTTTTTGAGCGGCCCCCTTATCCATGATGCGATTTTCTGCGCTTCTATTATGGTTCCTTTTGACTCCACCTTGAAGACCATCTCTTCGAAAAGCCTTGCAAGATTCATGTCCATCGAAAGGATCCATGCGTCATCGCTCTTTATCTTGTATTGCGTCTCGAATCTTGCAGCCTTTGCCCTTGGTAGCTCAGGCATTTCCTTTTTGATCTCAGATACCTTTTCTTCGCTTATCTTGATTGGTGGCGCGTCTGGATCTGGCATGTAACGATAGTCGTCCTCTGTCTCTTTCTTTCTAAGAGAGGTTGTTGTTCCAGTTGAATCGTCGAAATGCCTTGTCTCCCTCACAATAGTGCCGCCATGCCTTAGTATGTTCTGCTGCCTTATTATCTCGTAGTTCAATGCATCGTATACTCCCTTGAATGAATTGATATTCTTTATCTCAACCCTTGTTCCACCGTTGAGACTTATGTTTGCATCCACCCTAAGCGAGCCGGGCTCGTCTCTTCCTGCATCAAGATAATTAAGAATCGCATCTAGCTCATCAAGGAAATCCCTGGCATCTGCAGGGGATTTCATATCTGGCTCGGTAACTATTTCAATCAGAGGGACATTGGCCCTATTGTAGTCAACGGTTCCTTCCCTTAATTCGTACCTTCCCGGATCCTCCTCTATGTGGATCTCTCTTATTCTCACTTTTCCAAGCATTCCCTCCACACCGATTGGCTTTGAAGTTCTCTGGAATCCTGTCGGAAGGTCTGGATAAAAGTAATGCTTCCTTTGTATTACTGCCGAGTCAACAAACTTACAATTCAATGCTATTCCTATCTTTAGAAGCTGCTCTAATGCATGCGAATTAAGCCCCAATGGCTTTGTTCCTGGCTGCCCAGTGCATATTGGACATATGTTAGTGTTTTCTGGCTTGTCTCTGTAATCAGTTGGACATCTGCAGAACAGTTTGCTCTTTGTCTTAAGCTGCACGTGAATTTCAAGCCCTATTACTATGTCCAAGTCTTTTTCAACCATTTTCTCACTTGCTTATGCGATCTCAAATAAAATATCATCTTCAAAGTGCCTTCCGTAATATTGGATTGCACCATCGAATATGCTTTGAGAAAGCGGAGATACTATCGCTGGAAGTCCTGTAAGGTTCGCTGCTATCGTCAATGTATCTGCCGCATACATCTCTAAAGGATTCATCTTCTCCCCGAATTTCCATGGGGGAGCAGGCATCGCAGGTCCTGCAAGTATGTCAACCTCTTTCATAACTTTTGCAAACTCTAACTTCATTTTCTCTCTTGCCCTAAGCGCCCTGCTATACCAAGCGTCCTTGAATTCCTTCATTGTAATGTATGTACCTATCATTATTCTTCTCTTTATCTCTTTTCCGAACGCTGCTCCTCTTGCCTTAGAGAAAGCTGAATATAGGTCTTCATTCCTATCTGCAGAATAGCCATATCTTAATCCATCGAATTTCTGAAGCGCGGATGAGAGCTCCGCTGCCATGACTAACTGGTATATCGGGACTGTGTATTTTAATGTAGGAACCGAAACCTCAAGAATCTCAAAATCTGATTCAAGCTGCTTTATTTTACTTCTCACCGCTTTTTCTATCCTTGGATCGATCGAATCGAAAAACTCTTTTGGAACCCCTATACTGCTTATCTTCTTATTAGAATTCTCTTGAGAAAGCATCTTGTCTGCAAGCTGGGTTGTCTGGTCGTTCGGATCGGTACCTCTTATCACTTGGAAAACCTTTCTCATAACTTCCTTGTCCTTTGAGATTATGCCTATCTGATCCAGAGACATTGCCATGTCTACAAGGCCGTATCTTGAAACCATTCCGTAAGTTGGCTTGAGGCC
>CAZJHL010000003.1:0-3797 GCA_964545865.1 Microcaldota archaeon
TAGGTCAAAGGAGCTATAGTAAGTATTGCGAAGTTTATCAGTGCGATAGCAGGTGAATACTGTATTCCCACTGTGAATTCTATTAATGCAAGGAATGATGGAAGAAACATTCCGAAAGGAATTCCAAGGAAGAACATTTCAAGATGCGTGAACTTCTTTGTTTTTTTGAAAAGCGCCAATGAAATTAGGTATCCTGGAATTATTATTGACAGGAATATCGGTAATGATCTAAGCATCATTTCCGCGATTGTCATACTTATAGTTTCCATCATATTCACCTTTTCTATTTTTATTGCTCAATTCATCAGATTCTTAAATATTTAGAAAGCCAATGAAGCAATGCTTGTATAGCTGAAAAGCATAAACAGGGATATCAGAAATGCAGCAAGCCAGATCTTGAAATCCCAATTCATTACCTTAGCTCCGTCCAATATGAAAATAGGAAGAAGGTTGAATGTTGCCAAAAGAGCGTTTATTTGCATTCCTATTACTGCAATCAGGAAGACAGAATCGCTGAGCTTGAATTGGAACATTCCGCTCATTATCAGGATTGCTGCGAATATGAGATAAAGAATCATGTTCATTACAGGTCCTGCAAGGGAAACTATTCCATTCTCCACCCTTCCCATTCTTTTGAATATGTAAACCGCTCCTGGCGCGGCAAAAATGAATCCGAATGGAGCAAGAAGAAACATGAAGAGAAGACCCTGCGGCCACATCATAAATCTTGAAGGTGAGCCGAACTTCTCTGCCGCATACTTGTGCCCCATCTCATGCGTCATGAATCCTATTCCCACTGTGAATCCTATGATTAGGAGCTTGTATATGAATCCAGGCTGGAAGAATACACCTACTCCCCAGACTGCGATTGTGAACGCAACCATAATTGCAATCATTGATATTAACATTTCTTGAATTTCATCCATTGAATCACTTCATGTTTTTTGATTTCGAGCAGAAGAAGTTATTTTAATTTTGTTATATGTATCTCCGTGGCATGCTGCTCCAGAAGCTCCACCTCTGCGTGAGAAAGTATCCCTTGGTATCTCACAACCTTCCCTATGCCAAAAGAGCCGTCCATAAGCTTCAATTCAACATATCCGTTCAGCCTTCCATTGCTCATTGCAATCGCGTTTGGAAAAGTAAAGAAGAAAGCTATAGGCTCTCCCCTCACAACAATAGGATCCCCTTTCCTCACTCCTCTTATGTGCGGCCATGCTATCGCATACACTATCAATACACCCCAGTTAAGCGCGAAAAGCTTTAGAAGATAACCAAGGCTAGCTTCAGGTGTCAATGCATAGATTATAAGGGAACTTGCAGTAAGTATAAGCAGAAGCTTCCAAAGCGCATTTATCAGCATCTTAACACCTTTCTAATCTAATATTTATGCATACATTCCTTTTAAGTTTTGCTCAAACTTCTTTATTCTTTCAGTATGCTCCTTTCTTACAGTAGGGACAACTGTTGATATGGCCTTCTCAAAGTCGCTCATCTTGACTTTGTCTCTTCTTGCCCTTATTGCGTTCATTCCAGCCTCTCTTACTATTCCTTCAATGTCCGCACCGGTCGTATTTGTTAGTCTTGATGCCAATTCCTCAAGGTTGACATCCTTGTCAAGAGGCATTCTCTTGGTATGGACTTTAAGTATTTCAAGCCTTGTTTTTTCATCAGGTAACGGAATCTCTATTATGTTGTCAAACCTTCCAGGTCTGAGCAAAGCAGGATCAAGTATATCTGGCCTGTTTGTTGCTGCTATGACAACTATGTTCTTTAGCTGTTCCACACCATCCATCTCTAAGAGCAGGGTGTTAACCATTCTTTCTGTCACCTTTGTTCCTTCGTCAGCCCCTCCTCTTACTGGAGCGATCGCATCTATCTCATCTATGAAAATGATGCATGGGGCAGAAAGCCTTGCCTTTCTGAAAAGCTCTCTTATCGCCCTTTCAGACTCTCCAACCCATTTGCTCAAGACTTCCGGCCCTTTGATAGAGATGAAGTTTGCTTCGCTTTCTGTTGCCACTGCCTTTGCAAGCAAAGTCTTTCCAGTTCCGGGCGCACCATAAAGCAGTATTCCTTTAGGCGTTCTTATTCCCATCTTCTGGAACACCTCTGGGTTCTTTAAAGGAAGCTCGACAGCCTCCTTAAGCTTCTGCTTGATGTCATCCAGCCCTCCGATGTCAGACCATCTGACATTGGGAATCTCAACGAACACCTCTCTCAATGCTGAAGGCTGGATCTCTCTCATCGCGTTTGTGAAGTCGTCCATCTTCACAGTTATGCTTTCCAATATTTCAATTGGAATTGTTTCTTCCTCAAGGTTTATCTTCGGCATTATTCTTCTTAATGCCTTCATAGCTGCTTCCTTGCAAAGCAATGAGATGTCAGCACCAGTATAACCATGCGTTGCATTTGCAAGATAATCAAAATTAACATCCTTATCTAAAGGCATGTTTCTTGTATGTATAGTTAGTATTTCTTTTCTTGCATCTCTGTCTGGTATTCCTATCTCAATCTCTCTGTCAAACCTTCCAGGCCTTCTCAATGCTGGGTCTATTGCGTTAGGCCTGTTTGTTGCTCCAATAACTATTACCTGTCCTCTTGCCTTTAATCCATCCATCAAGGCAAGAAGCTGGGACACCATTCTTCTCTCAACCTCTCCGGTTGCCTCCTCTCTTTTTGGAGCTATTGCATCTATCTCATCCATGAATATGATTGAAGGAGCGTTCTCTTCAGCTTCTCTGAACAACTGCCTTAATCTTTCTTCAGATTCGCCTACGAATTTAGATATTAGTTCAGGTCCTCCAACATATATGAAGTTAGCATCACTTTCATTCGCTACTGCCTTTGCAAGTAATGTCTTTCCAGTTCCTGGAGATCCATGTATAAGAACTCCTTTAGGCGCTTCTATTCCTAGCCTTTCAAAAAGCTCAGGATGTCTTAACGGAAGCTCAACCATTTCTCTTATCTTTCTTATTTCTTCCTTCAGTCCTCCAATATCCTCATAAGAAACAGTAGGTATTCTTCCTGTCTCTTTCAAAGGCTCTTCCTTAATCTCAACCATTGTTCTTTCATTTATAATTACAGCTCCAACAGGCTGAGTGACTGCAACCACCAATGGGAATGCAGTGCTTCCAATTATGCTTATGAATATAGTGTCTCCTTTCATTACAGGCCTTCCTTCAAGTCTTCTTTTCAACAGTTCGTCAAATCCAGGAGAGAATCTCATGGCCTGGTATGGAGTGAATACAACCTTCTTCGCAGGCTTTGCCTCCACTTTCTTGATCGTAACCTTGTCTCCCATCCCTACTCCTGCGTTCTGCCTTACCTGTCCATCCATCCTTATTAATTTATGTCCTTCATCATGAGGATGTGCAGGCCATACAATAGCCACAGTTGTCTTTTTTCCTTTTATTTCAATTACATCTCCGGTAGTAAGCGCAAGTTTGTTCATTGTTTCTGAATCTAATCTGACTATTCCTCTTCCTACATCTGTCTTAAGTGCCTCTGCTACAAAAAGTTCAGCAACATCGCTCATTATTACCACCACAGCATGAACATAAACAAGAGAATAAGTTCTCTTAATTAATATTGTTTATAATAATTTAAGAATTTTACCTCTCTCTATTCAAGCGAGCCCGAGGGGATTCGAACCCCCAACCTCTTGGTCTCCCCGAAACTTTCTTATATAGAAAGCCACATCATTCTTTTCTGATGAAACTCTTTTCCTAAAAGAGTTTCTCCGAAGCCAAGCGCTCTATCCGTTGAGCTACGGGCCCGTAATTATTATCTATCTC
>CAZJHL010000003.1:3807-6149 GCA_964545865.1 Microcaldota archaeon
ATATTATTTATAAATATGCGTTCTTTCAAAGAAGTAAAATCAGAGGAAATCAACTTCAGCAAACTATTTAAATTTCAAATCTAAGAGGTAATGTGTGTTTTAGATCGAATTTAGAATTAAGTCAAGAATATAAATTGAAGCTAGCAGAATTCATAGGTATACTACTTGGAGATGGATGCTTAAGTCATTATAGTTATAACTGGAACAATCGCTCAAAAAACCATTACAGAGTGAAAATAACTCTAAATTCAATAGATGACTTGGATTACGTAGATTACATTGCAAATCTTTGCAATCATCTTTTCAATATTGAACCTAGGATTTGTTTCAGAAAAAACATAAATGCGGTTGATATTCTTATTTTTAACAAATCCATTCTCAACTTTCTTGTGAATGAGATAGGTTTGCAATTGTCTCCAAAATGGAACAGGGCTATAATACCTGATCAATTTTGTAACAATCAATTGGGTAGAAATGTTTTAAGGGGTTATTTTGACACCGATGGATGTATTACAATCATGAATAACAATGGAATTAAATACCCAAGGTTAGAAATGAAGATTTCTCCTTCACCAATGCAAATGCAATTTATTAATATTTTAAAAGAAAACAATTTAGATTCAAAGTATATTCATTGGATAAAGGAAAAGTTACTATACATATTTGTGGAGTTAATGAATTAAGAAGATGGCAAAATCAAATAGGTTTTTCAAATAAGAAAAATATCTCACGTGCAAATTTATTTTTAAAGAAAGAGTAGCGGGGAGTGGATTTGAACCACCGGTCTAAATCCAAAAATGAGATTCCTCTCAATTTTTCTGGGTGACTCAATGGTTTACACCATCTATGAGCTTCGCCTTTTGCAAGTATTATACTTGCAAAATCCAGCGGGCACTCCAGGCTACCCTACCCCGCTACATTATATATTATATATAATAAAAGAATTTAAATATCTTTTATTGATTTATCATTTTAATGTTTTGTGGGAAAAAACTCAAAAAAGGAGTGTTTTCATTTCTCTATCTGTTTGCGATATTCACATATCTTCTTTCTGTCATTTCTGTTTATTTCATGATTTATGAAAGGACATCCTATCTTGAAAACAAGATCTTCATTCTTGAGGAAAGAGTTGGAAGAGAGCTTGAACTGAAGCATGCTGTAAAAAGAGTAATCATTTATTCAGAGCAGATAAGAACAATGTCAAATTTTCTTAAATCAATGTTTCCAGAACATTCAGTTATATTTGATTCTTCTTATTCGCTTTACGGAGTAAACAGGCTTAACGATTTAACAAGTGACGGAAGATACCATTACCATGATTGGAGAAGTTTTACCTTGAAGTTCTGGTGCGGATTTCCAAATGAGAATGAGATAGTTGATATGATTACGATAAAATCAAAACGTCCAGAATATTTCGGCTCAAGCCAGATCTATCAAAGGCCAAATATATTCAATGTTGATGACACAGTAGTAATTGAAAACGAAGTGAAAAACATATGCAGCCTTTTCCTTTCAACTTCACTCAATCATTCAACTACAATAACAAAACCAACTAAGAAAGCAATTCAGGAAATTTCAGAAAGTATATTAGAGAATACAATTTACGACATCATCACTGCAAAGTATGGAATAATGGTATATGATAGTGAAGAGAACATCTCTTCTGCAGTATTAATTCCAGAATCAACCGAAATAATTTGGGATGATTATTTAGGTTTAGTAAAAGTGGTCAAATGAAAGGTCAATTATCCATGGAGTTCATCTTTGTGATGGCAGTTTACATTCTTTTCATATTTATCTTAGTTTCAGCGCTGGATTATTCAAGATTCATAGAAAAAGCAGAAGAACAGGAATTCGCTTTGAAAGTCAGTTCGCTTCAAATGATAGAATCTGAAAGAATACTAAACAACCATTTCACAGACATGAAAATTTTCATAGAAGGATGCACAATATCTGAAATGGGCGCAAACAAGACAATAGTATGCAAGAAAGAAAACCTCACCAGGACATCAAGAATACCTTTGAAGGAAACTGGATATTACATCCTTGCCATGTATAAACCATTATCTTAAATCTTGATTGGAAAGAGTGATAATTTGATGGATAAACTTAAGAATATGATTAAGAAAAGCAAAAGAGGGCTGTTCAGCGTAGACGCGTCATTCGCAGTGATAATTATTTTGACAATGTCATTACTTTTCTACTTGTTTGCCCAAGCCATATCCTCATCAATGCATAATCTTGACACAAGGCAAAAAACAATTTCATTGATAGTTTTTTCAAATGAGATCGTCAGAAAAGAAGGAGCGTACAAGACAAACACTGAAACAATATCAAACATA
>CAZJHL010000003.1:6178-12302 GCA_964545865.1 Microcaldota archaeon
ATTCATTCAAAACTTATCTAAGTAAATTGAACTCAAGCGCGTATGGTTTCGGATATGTTGAATGGAAACTGTATGACAAAAACAATTCATTAATTGACAGCTATAACAAAACATTCCAAGACAGTCAGCATGAAGAGGTTTATTGCATTAATAGGCTGGTTCTGATCCATGATTCCAATACGGGACAAGATACAGAAGGAACAATCAAGGTATGTATAAGGTAATGTGGTTTTATGAAGAAGGGAATAGTTTTTACATTGGAAGCATTGATAACATTTACATTTTTCTTAGTAACTGTTGTATCAATATATGTTCTGATTCAGCAAAAACAAAATACAGTTCCATTATATGAAACAGTGGTATTGAACGATGCTTATCAGGTTTTAGAGCTGAAATATCATACCGATCTCTCAGTATTTGCAAGGACAGGCCAGGTTTCACCTGAGCTAAGAGACTATCTAAACTATGTAAAAGAAACCACTGGACATTCTATATTTCTAAAGTTCGATAAGTTTGCATATTCAACTGAAGGCTCAAACTGTGAACCTTTAATAAGTCAAAAAAGACTTCTTGTTTATTTTGATGAGGGAAAAGATACAACCAAAGATATTAGGCTTGTAAACTATTTTCATAAGTTAACAATAGGTTTGTGCAGATAAAATTAGAAGTTATTTAAATTCTTAGAAATTCAAGATAATCATCGCTTTTTCTTTTGCTTCTTTACAGGAACATTTTGCTTAGCAAGATTTTTCTTTTCCTGTAGGATGATAGTCGTGGCAAAACCGCTTGCAACAGCAGATGCACTCACCAAGGCTGTGCTTACCTCTGGCGAGAAGAAAGCGCCAATGGTCATCATGCCGAGTCCGGCCACGGTTCCTCCGATTACCCCTTCCAGTATTACAGGGACGGATTCCTCTGGCTTCAGCTCTTTTGGAAACAATATCTCCTTTACCATAAACATCATTTATATTATATTATTTTAATACTTTCTATTCCTTTTATCTTCAATTACATTATTTTTCTCTATTCACCGCGTGCCTTATCATTCCTAGGTATGTAGAATCTTCCGCTTATAAGGTTGCATTTGCCTTCATAAAACAATTTTGCAGTTACAGCAGCAATCTTAGCATCTTCCACGTGTCTTCTTAGCTTGTTTCTTTCCCTTTGTATTCCAAGAATCTTCGCAGAGACAGAAGGACAGACCTCTATTACAGTGAATATATCCAACATCCTGTCCATTTCTATCCCTCTTTTCGCAAGTTCCCTCATTGAATCAAAGAATGGAAATACATTATATCCTTCTTTCCTAAGCTTTCTCTCTTCATCCCGCATCTTGCCTTCTATAGGAAAAGAAAGAGGCGCATCAATCGCAACCACCCTAGGTTTTATTCTCAAAACAGATCTGACAATTTCTTTATTAGAAAATAAAAGAGCTTCCTCAAGTATCTTACCTTTAATATCAATGAAAGCTATTCCAGTGGGATTTTTCTCTTTTGCAGCCAAATCAATCCCACAAAAGACAAGGTTTTTCATATATTTCTGATGCATTCCTTATTTATATTCTTTGCGATTAGGCGAATACAATTAAGCAGCCCATCCTCTCCATGCACGTATATTTTATATATCTTTTTTCATTATAATATCATAGAGTGTGCCAGAGTAGCTCAGTGGTAGAGCGCCAGCGAACTCGATTTTCTATCTAGTTCGGCGACACTCATAAGTCAGATTTCTACTCAGGATCTTAGACTAGGAAATCTGGAGGTCGAGGGTTCAATCCCCTCCTCTGGCACTAGCAAACTTAGTATTCATTTTACTTGTGGTGCGATGATAAGCGATCCGGTTTCTTTGGCATTGTTTTTTTACCAGAATCAGTTTCTTGATTTGATCAGCATTGCAATAGACAAAGCAGGTGTTCCATTTACAATTGGTTTTCTGGTTTTAATTTACATTCTCACAAAATTCAACATTATTAAAAGATTAGAAAAATGCATTAGCATAAATGAAAGAAGGTTTGGGCAGGACTTATCCTTATTGAGGAAAAGACTGTTCTTCACCTTTGTCGCGCTTTTGCTAACCATCGCCTCAGTCCAATTTGTAAAACTAGCATATCCACAGGACAGGCCGTGCACAGAGGACTTAAGTATACATAAGATAGAATGCCCAAACTCATCATCTTTCCCAAGCACACACACAGCATCAGCAGCTGTTTTAGTTCCATTTTCGCTAGGCACTTTTCTATTCGCACCATCATTGCTGTTTTATTTAATCGTCGCATTCTCAAGAGTATATTTAGGGGTGCATTATCTTATTGATGTTCTTGTTGCATCCGCATTCGGATTCTCTTGGTATTTCCTGTCAGAGCAGCTTCTAGAAAAAGATACTGGAAAAAGAATCGCATCAAAAGCAAGTAATGTGTTTAGGGGATTCCTTCATTTGTTTTTCGGAATTTTCATAATGTTTATCCTAACATTAAGCAGCATATACTCGCTTTATCCGATCCAAATATCGCTTCTCGTGCTTCTGCTGGTGCTTTTATCCATATTCTATCTTATAAACCGCACCCAATCACAAAAATCTGGCATCTTAAATGAGATATTGGATTTTGTGAGCACAAGAGATAGGTTTCAAGGAGAGGGCGCGATATGGTTCATCCTTGGAGCTATGCTTTTGATAGGTTTCACGCAGGACGTAAGCAAATCAATAGCCGGCATATACATAATCACAATAGGTGACGTTGCATCAGCAGCATTCTCTTCAAAGCCAGGAAAGAAATCATTGTTTAAGAATAAGAATTTGTTTTCCTATCTTGCATTTGTTATAGCCAGCATTCCTTCTGTTTTGATTCTCGGGATCGGAATTATACCCATCATTCTTTTAGCGGCTTTGATAGAATCTTTAGATTTAAAGATCAATGACAACTTCATTCTTTTCGTTTTTCTAACTTTAAGCTTTATGTTTTTATAAAATCTTCTCTTTATTCAGTGCTCAAGCAAAACATAGTAATAAGAATTATGCTACTAAAGCATCAAGGCTCTCAACCGCCTTCTTCATTTCAGATATCACAAATCCAAGCGTCTCCCCTTTCTTCAAGAGGCATACAAGTATGACGTTTCTTCCATTATAGATCAGTGAATCTCCTTCCGATCCCTTCAACAAGATGTATCTGCTTTGCCCTTTGTCAAATTCAAAGGAAGCCATGTCGCTGTTTGCTATTGCCTTTGCAGCTATGGCAGATATAAGATTGGAGTCAACCTCTTTAGGCATCATTGAAGCAACAAGAAGACCATCTTTCCTTACCGCCGCTACACCGTCAACCTTTCCTCCGCTCAGTATACTATTAAGAACTTGCATAACCTCGTTCTTGTCTATCATGACAGTCTTTATCCTCTTCAATGCGCCTTCCTCAATTGTGAGCGATTCGCCTATGTGCTCAGACATGTACCTAGTCAACGCCCATTTCCTCCATCTAGCAGGTATATCTGTCAGCATGCTTAATTCAATCTTTTCATTTGTTTTCAGCAGCTCATCAATCTGGCTTCTCCACTTTGGCCAGTTCTCAAGAATCTCTCCTTTAGACGCCAATCCATCTATGGCAGCTTGGATATCCATTATCGATTTACTTATCTGCGAAAGATACTGCTCAGCGTTTTCTTGCGTTAGCTCAAGCATGTACCTCTCCATCTTCTTTCTTTCAACCTGTGCAAGTATCTCTTCATTTTCAGTGTCTATCTTGTTTTCAGCAGCATTCATTATCTTGTCTTCAAGTTTGTCTATCCATGCGCTTGCCTCTTTTATCTTTTCTTTCGCCATTTCTATAGGTGTCATGTAATACCTTTCTCCGAAAATCATCCCCTTTATTATATCTAATAATGAATAGTATAGAGAGATTATTCCTATTGAAATTGCAAATGCACCTAGAAGCTTAGGGACGTTTGATCCAAGCCTGACAAGCGTTTCCATATCTGCGCTACCAGGTACCTCTTTAGTAAACACAATCATTACAATACCAATAACGATACACGCTATTCCGGTCGCGATCCAAATTAAGTTATCCTTTCTTCCATGGCCAATGAAGTTGTACACTTCTGTCATCAATGGCGTTTTCTTTACCATGCTGACTACATAAGCGCCTAAAAGAGCGAGTATCTCAAGATAAATCAGTACAATTATGAAAAGCAAAGTCCCATATATCGCAGAGGCAATGTAGAAGTCGAGATTTGCTTTTAGAACCTCATATATCCCATCTGCGATTTTAGAGATGCTGACAAAGAACGGAACGTTCTTAGGGTCTATAACGCTTACTTCCAAATACGCAGACTGCGCATATTTTTCAACCCATGCCTTGTTTATCTCTTGGAATACAGTTGTCTTATAGTAAATTGTTTTGCCCACATCCTCACTTCCAGAGAATGTGAATTTCCAGCTGACTGCGATAGGTGGCTCAGATCTAAGCAGCTCGCTATATTTAGGATTAAATTCAATCTTATCTAAGCTCAATGCCAAAGAGGAAGGAATGGTCTCCCTAAGGGTTATATCTGTTATCTTATCTGTTGCCTTGGAAATAAGTGTTATCTTCACAGTCACTTCATTGCCGAGATTCTTTTGTATAATCATCTCTCTTGTCATTGTTATCGATTGTATCTCTTTTGGCGTGAACACATAGATTATTTCATCTGGTATTCCATCGTTATCAAGGTCAACGCTTCTTTCACTTTGGATCGTTTCCTTTTCAGAAGGGTAGACATTTTTCTGCAGGCAACCAGACATGAAAATAAACGATAATATAACTATCAATAACAATCCAAATTTTAGGTTTTTCATCAGCTCACTGATTCAGCTATTAACTATCTAATTATTAAGTAATCTATTCTAAGGAATGTATTTAAATTTAATTATAGAGAACTATATGTTGCTCTTATACTAGTTGGTTTTATGATTGTTAACGCAGATCTTCATTTGCATGGAAAATATTCTGGCGCCGTATCTAATGACATGCTGCCTGCAAAGATAGGGGAGCAGGCAAAATTGAAAGGGCTTCATTTGGTCGGAACAGCGGACATACTTAACGGAAAATGGATTGAGGAAGTGAAAAGGAGCCTTTCAGAAGAGGACGGAACTTTCGTGCATTCCTCAGGAACAAGATTCATACTTCAGACAGAAATAGAGGATGCCAATCGAGTACACCATATATTGTTATTTCCTTCGATGAGTAAGGTAATGGAAGCGAGAGAAAGATTAGCAAAATACACTAAAGATTTAGACACAGAAGGAAGACCGAAAGTTCATTTGAATGGGGAAGAGATCGCAGAGATAGCAATAGAAGCCGAGGCCTTGATAGGACCCTCACATGCGTTCACGCCATGGACTTCTCTTTACAAGGAATTCAATTCATTGAAAGATTGCTATGGAAAATATTCAGACAAGATTTATTTCCTTGAATTGGGATTGTCCGCAGATACGGACATGGCGGACAGAATAGAAGAGATAAAAGGCCTGACATTTCTCAGCAATAGCGATGCACATAGCCCATGGCCAAATAAAATGGGGAGAGAATTCACTTCATTTGAGATGGAAGAAATAACATTTGAAGAATTGAAGCTTGCGATAATGAGGAAAAAAGGAAGGAAACCCGTTCTCAATGTAAAATTCGATCCAAGAGAAGGCAAATATCATAGGACAAGATGCATGAACTGCTTGGTGTTCTATTCCCTCAAGGATGCAGAATCTTTCAAGTGGAGATGCCCCGTATGTCGTAAACCTATAAAGAAAGGGGTGGCTGAGAGAATAGAGGAATTGGCGAATGGAAGAGAAGTAATCCATCCTGATCACAGGCCGAAATGCCTTCACATCATCCCACTCTCAGAAATAATCTCTATAGCACATAATGTGAAGAGTCCGTATTCCCAAAAAGTGCAGGAGATATGGCATAAATATATTGAAAATTTCGGCACTGAAATAGATATACTGATTAAAGCAGACATAAACGATTTAGAAAGAGTAGACAAAAAAGTTTCAGAGTTAATCGCTTCTTTCAGAGAGAATAAATTCAGATATGTACCTGGGGGCGCAGGGCAATATGGGATTCCAGTCCCGCCAGGAAAGAAAGCGTCATACAAGGCATGGA
>CAZJHL010000003.1:12322-21961 GCA_964545865.1 Microcaldota archaeon
AACAAAGTTGTCGAAGTAGATGTAGACGACGAGGAAACATTCTCATCGCAACCTTCTATCACTGATTTTATGTAAGTATAAAACAAGAAAAATAAATAGTCGAAAGACTATTTAATAAATGAAAGAGATTAAAAAGGTAAAAAATTAGGCGAAGCTTTTCTTGTCAACGATTACGTAGTCAGACGCTGCCAAGATCGCTGTGTATGGTATGTATATCAAACCCTCTTCTTTCTTCATTCTTCTCATTGTTGGGTTGTCTGGGTTGGGTTCGACTACAAGCGTCTCGAGCTTGCCATTCTTCTCGTTGATCAATATGTCAACAAGTCTGCCTATCTCTTCACCGTCGTTTGTTATCAATTTTCTGCCTGCCAATTGGCGTGCTAATAGAAGCTTTACCATGTGTCCACCTTTTATTAGTATTTATATGTGAGATTTAAAAACCTATCTAGATTTCAAACCCCACTCGCCTCTAACTCTATTTGCTAATATATATTTAAAATATTATCTTTTTTATCCTCTTAGGGTAGTTTTAATAAGCAATGCGTTATTCATAAAATAGAGAAAAGCAAATTTTTATATTATTTCAAACATATATTATGTTGTTTTCTGTGGGGATGGCAGAGCCTGGTCAAATGCGCAGGACTTAAGACCCTGGTGCAGGCTTACTCCTTTATGGAAGTAGGAAATCCTGTGCCGTAGTGGCTACGTGGGTTCAAATCCCACTCCCCACATCCTTTTCTCTCTGAGATAACGTTAATTTTAAATACCTACCAATCATATTAAGTTTATGAATAATTCGGACAGGCTTTCATCTTTTCTTTTCTCATTGATCATAGCTATCTTATTTTTTCAATTGACGTTTGCAGGGTATCCAATCGTTTCACAAAGCCAAAGGGAGGCAGTCCCAATAAACGAATCCTTGAGAAGTGTTGGGGGAGTTTATTCTAATTTTCCATTTGTGAGCTGCAGTTTAATACCTGCCAAATATGGGGGTTTTGGACATTGCAATGATTTCGTTGCTGACTTCTGCATAGATAAAGAATTGGATCTTACACGAAGCATAGTCCCACTAACATCTGAAGAAAGAAACGAGATGAAATCTATTTTAGCGAAATTAGAATCCGCTGATGATTCTACAACTGCGATGAAAAACAAACTCCTTAACTCACTAGTGAAGAAAAATTGCACATATAAACTTTCACCTTTCTTCGGCCTATCGACACATGTATTGGAATTAGACGACCTTTCATTGACCTTTAACTATG
The DNA here is from genome assembly GCA_964545865.1 of Microcaldota archaeon. Classification (GTDB taxonomy): domain Archaea; phylum Micrarchaeota; class Micrarchaeia; order CABMEP01; family CABMEP01; genus DTQF01. The sequence continues at coordinate 13,588 of CAZJHL010000003.1, forward strand.
ATGAATTTAAATCATCTCCAATCAAAATAGGTGTTTATTCCATAAGAATAGAACGTTCATGCGAAGGCTTTGAATTACCATTTATTTCTGACTTCGTAGATTTATTAGTTGATTTTGTAATAAGTTTCGAAAGTTATTTGGGGTATCAAACTTCAGCATATCAAAATTCAGGAGATGCGTTAAACGGAATGTTTGATCTGGTTACGCAGCAAGCAGATTCTCTTTACTATGAAGGAGCAGGGTATTCAAATTATTCAACTTCAGCCTATAAATTTTACAATGAAAAGATAAAATCATTCATCTATAAATCTAATCAAAACCAGGTGGAGCCAACACAATCGGATTTGGATTCTGGAGATTTTTCAGCTTATTTCATATATGTCAAAAACATCAGTCAAAAGGTAAGCTTAGAAAGAACAAACAAGCTTTCAAATTGTGAAATGGCAGTAATGTCTTCTCCCCAATATATCGTCGCGTTTAATTACTTAATCGATTTATACAGAGAAATCCAAGAAGCAAGGGCAACTTTAAGGTCAGATTACGATGTTGCAAAGTCTGAATCAATGCAGAAATTCATTGATGCACAGACAAGATACGATATTTTAATGAGGGAGGATTATTGGAAGGTAAACCAACCAATTACAGTATACTCACTGAACATCTCGCAGGAAACTACAATGCAAGAAGGATTGATCGTTCCCTCAGATTCTTTAATGCAAATGAAAGAGCTATTGTACGGCTCTGGATCTTCTATAAGCGTAAAGAATCTTTTAGATGCAGCAGATAAGGATACTGAAGACCAAGTGATGTTCTATTACTCAAAGGGAATTGAGAAGTTTAGAAAAGCAACAGAGCTAAGCAAATTCGCAATAAATAACTCATATAAAATTGAGTCAATATCGGATCGGGTTCTGGCTTCTTTGAACGAGAAAGTGAGGTATAAGATTGAATTTGCATACAATAATCTGACTAAATATCCAGTTTATGATATGTCATCAGCTTCGGCTTATAACTTATTGAATGATAAATACCAAACAGCATCTTCTCTATACAACAATTACAATCCAGCGAACACAACAAAAGGAGAGAGAATAGTTCAGCTTTATAATGCATCATTAATGCTTGATGATGTCATAATAATATCATCTAAAAAGGCATCCGATGTAGCGGAACTTAAGAAGAAATCATTGAAAGATGCATTAGACGAATTGAATTCAACCATAAAGAAAGCGCAGGCAGATGGAATCGACGTGACTGCTGAAACACAACTGCTTAGTTCCAAGGCATTGCTATTGGGAATGGATGTAAATAATGTTACATTCATTGATGAATCAGTGTCTTCCTTGATTCAGGCGAAAGACAGTATCTATTCAAAAGCAGAGTTAGTATATTCTGATCTTCCATATATGCGTTCAAGGATTTATTCAATTCTTAGCTCGCTCTCAATTTATGTCGATACATACAAGTACGCTTCTAAGCTGGATCAAATCGATAAGACTTATTTTGTAGAGGGCGGATTCAGCCCAACCAAGTGCCTTGGAAGCTATAAATCCATCAAAGGCAATTACTCTTCAGTTCTAGAAGATCTCAACAAGAACGCAGCATCATTACTCTCAATATACCTGTCAAACAAATACAGCTCAAAGACGACATTCGACACCGCTCCCCAAGTGGATTCTTTTGCGAATATGACCACCTATCTAGAAATAAAGAATGATTTATCCTTGGGCAGCAGCTCCCAGGTTATCGTCCAAGTAAGGGGAATGCCATACGAATTAAACAGCATCGTGGAATCTGATTTTCCAGGAATATATGCAATAAAGGAAAAGGACTATGTTTCTATCTACTTCCCAAATGTAAACGCAAATACAACCTATGTTTTGAAGATAAAGTCATACATGAAGCCAGCCAGCCTAGTTTCAAAGGAAACAGAGAGGTTGGTTCTTACGAATGAGAGGCTGACTGACAAAATAACCTATGTTATCAATTCCACATACGATATTAATTCTCTTATACTGGCTGATGCATATTCTGCAGACTCGTGCTATGTGTCCATGAACAACAGGATGCAGATTGTAAAGTCATACTCCAATCTTTCAATTTCCCTTTCAGATGTTAAGACTGGCAAGCAAACTATAATTGCGACATGCACTAGGAACAATCCAATCAACTATTCCGCATCAGGATTCACAAGCTCTGATAATAAAATATCATATAACTTGCAGATAAGAAGCAACTATGAGGATCTAAGCAATGTCGATTATGTGTTAGAAATAATGGGTTCTGCAGATGAAATCCAATCAGATAGCATAAGGGTTTATGATTCAAAAGGCCAGATTCCGCAGAATTTCCAGTTCTACAGAAGCGGAGACAAGTACTATGCAAAATGGTTCATACCGATCATTTCATCCGAATATTTGAACTATTCAGTTTCTTATGCGACCACAGACATCGTTTCATACTATTCAAAGCTAAAGAGTGAGATTGAGAATCTGTCTAGTTCGGAATCAGTGGATGTTTCAACTTATCTAAGGGATGCGGCATACCGTGCAAGCAGAGGAAAGTATGACGAGGCCATCAATTCGTTGGATAAAGCAAAGAAAGAGATATCGCAAGCACAGTTGCAACGCATCGAAAACGCATCTCTAACAGAACGCCTCAACAAAATCTCCAGCCAGATATCGAAGTTAAAGAACAAATCGAGCGAGATCTACGCAATCGCAACAAACCTTTCTATCTCGGACGTAAGCGTAGAGGTTGCAAAACAAATTTCTGAATTCGAAGCCAATGAGCAATCGGCAAGGAATTATCTGCTAAAGGGAGACATTGCCAATGCGAAATCAATAGTCTCGCAGCTGGAAAGGATGGTGTCTTCTACAAAGATTGACAATGCAATATACTCCAAAGAAAAAAAGGTTTTAGATGCCCTTAGCCAGAGCGAAAGAAGAATAGTGGGACTAGGGAAGTTCATGGATATATCTCAACAGATAGGAAAATTGAACGAAGTAAAATCACATGTGTCTCTGATCGGACCCGCAACAGCAATCCAAGATTACCATACTGCCTTAATAAATCTCAACAACGCATTTAATCTGATTAATGAAATCAACTCAGATATAGAAAACAGCTCAACCCAGCTTAATGTTAAACTTGAAGATAAGCTAAAAGCTTCAAAAGAAGCTATTGACACGTGGAAGAAGAAAAAGCAAACAATCCTCAATGCGTTTTCAATAGACGGGAACTCCTCAATCAAATCAGTTCCCGATTCGGTAAAAGAGTTATTGGTTAAGATAAATACAACAGACGTGATGTTAAACGAACTTAACGTTTTATACTCCAAGCTTAAGGGATACGAAATAGATGAAAGGATAAGCAACCTTAATGAGTTTGATGAATTGGATTACCGGCTGCAGAATGTAACTGGAGATATCGAGTACTACGAGAGATTAGTTGACCAGTACAAGAGCGCATCTAATGAAATTTTAAAAGACGCTGGAGCCATATTCGAAGAGAAGATCTCTAAGGGTTCCGAAAGCGAAAAGAAAAAGGTTATAGAGCTGCAGCCCATTCTCTCTTCTGCAAAGGAGATGTATTCTTCAGGAAAATACCTGAATTCAATGATGCTTATGCAATACGCAAGGGATGAGCTACTTTCAATCCCTTCCGGTGAACAGGTCTTGGACTTGACATTATTCATCTACCTGGCAATAGTAATTATAACTGTATTATTGATATACAAGATTGTTTCAAAAAAAGAGCCTCCAAAAATGGAAAGAAAAATAGAAAAAGTCAAGCTGGATTGAAATTTACGAATGTATCGAATAAATTGTAAAAACAAAATAAAATGAATCAGTAGTCTTCGTCCTCGAATTCTTCTTCGTCTTCTGTCCAGTCGTCCTCGAATTCTTCTTCGTCTTCCAGTTCCTCTTCCTCTTCGTCTTCATCGAGTTCTTCCTCATCTTCTAACTCTTCCTCATCTTTCGGTTTTTTTGATTTCTTCGGATCTTCTTTCGGCATATTCTCACCTTGTAAGGTCAAATATTAGAGCTATATACTTAATTAAGTATTAAAAATCTTTTTAATACTATTTCAGATTCAATGTTTTTACATATCAAGCACATTTTAATATCGTCTTAATCATAATTGCATTGAATTTACCTTTATATAGTCAATTTTCATGCCATCATTTACGACTGCAAGAACAAGAGTTTTTTTAGTAATCTGTGCAATTCGGAGCAATCTGCGAATTTCTAATAACGAGATCTTTTCCTTATCTGAAAAAAAAAAAAAAAAAAAGCTACTCTTTCCTTCTCCAGGCCTTATGCCTTTTTCATAAGCTCTTAAATGTGCGCCGAATTTATACCCAGTTTTCAATACATATCCTTTGTTCCTAAGATCTGCGTATACAGCGTACTTGACGTCAATATTTTTTTCTTTTTTGGCAAATTCTTTCATCAGATCTTTGAATCCGATTCCTAGCCTTTTCTTATTTTCAATAGCTATTCTCTTATTTTCTAAAAGGTATAATGCCTCATATGGGGAAAGAACCAGTCTTTGTTCATTGTCAAGAGTACCGTATCCTCTTTCCAATAACATTTTAGCCATCTTCGGGTCTTCTTCAACTACAAAATTCTCTATGAAATATGCCATAAAATCACTGCGCGTTGATTATGATGAATGAACATTATAATCATCGTATATTAAGCTTTATAAATTTCTCTGATAAAATATATTCGGTGATATTAATGGCAGATGAAGAGATAAAAGAGCCGATAGAAGGCGAGGGAGAGGCAGAGATTCTTCCAGAAGAGGATGAGAAGCTTCCATTCCCGACAGCTAGAGTTGTAAGAATATTAAAGGAAAACATGACAAAGCCGCATCAGATAAGAGCGGAAGTAAAGATTGCGGCAAATGAATTTCTTGGAGAAATACTGAAAGACATAGCAAGAGAAATGGACAAGGAGGAAGTTTTCACTCTTTCAACAGAGCATTTCAACAAGGCAATTAAGAAGTACAAGATGATAGAATACCAGCAGAAGAGGATTGAACGAATAAAGAAGCTTCTTGAGAAACAGAAGGCTGAAGTAGAGGAAGTCATAATGGAGATCGATCTTTCAAGAGATCTCTGAACCCTCAATCTATTTCTTTATTTCTTTTTATGTAGTGGTTAAATGGCGGAGGAGAGAAAAAAAGACTACAGCTTTGAATTGTTAGGGGCGTTAATTCTTTTTCTTCTCTTAGCAATGCTTTGCTATTTCCACGTGATCTGTCCTCTTCCTTCATGTCCAGATGGACTTGTTCAGTGTAACAACTGTCCAGGGAATTGTTGTTTGCCAGATGGTAGCTGCCCATGCCCAGCTGGTTCTGTTCCTTGCAGTACATACTGCCCATCAACTCTTAATTGTCCAAGCGGATGCTGTAACATAGACACGTGTGCATGCACTGCGACACCACAATGCCCTCCGAATACTGTTTGGAGCGAATCAAGGGGCTGCTGTCTGTTCACCTCAGGTCCGAACGCAGGAAACTGTGCGGACATATGCAGTGTTGATCCAAAAAGAGTAGCATGTCAATTAAAGGGCGTTGATTCGTGTGATGCTAACAATTGCTGTCCACTAGGCTCATTGGGTTGGGATAGTTCTCAGAAATGTTGCGTAGATGCATTAGGCGCATGCATTCTAAGTTGCATAGTTGACAACACAAGGAGCGGCTGTCCAACGCCAAGTCAAGGTGGATGCGATGCAACTAGCTGCTGCCCAGAAGACACATATTGGGACAGCCAGAAAGGCTGTTGTGTTTATGAAAATGGGTTATGTTACGGGGATCCGTGCGCAAACGTTCAATGCCCTTCAGGCCAAATTTGTATAGATGGCAACTGTAAACCTAGCACTAATTTATGCGAAGGCGTTATTTGTGATGCGGGCCAGGTTTGCGATCCTTTAACTGGCTTGTGCTCAGATCCATGTAAAAACGTATTTTGTCCTGCAGGAAAAATATGTATAAATGGAAATTGTGAGGATGACAAATGCTACAACGTTCAATGCCCAGCAGGTCAAGTTTGTATAAATGGAAACTGTGTAGATCAGTGCGAAGGAAAGATATGTCCTGCTGGCCAGGAATGCGATCCAGAGACTGGAAACTGCAAGGACAAGAAATGCAGTTCAGCAATTCAATGCAAGATTTGCAATCTGACTCTCGGTGTTTGTGGAGGAATTCCAGGTTCAGCTCAGTGCTCTTCTGACAATGATTGCAAGAACGCAGAGTGTCAAACTTCAGGTACTTGTGGTGTGGGGGCCGGAACTGGAGGAACTGGCGGTGGCGGAGGAACAGGTGGCTCTAATTTAGTCGATTGCAATTACAGAACACCATATACTACGTGCCCTCAGGATATCATATGTTCTAACGGATGCGCAGAGGAAATTAAATGCACAGATCTCAGACTTCCTGAAGGTGAATGCAAAGGAGTTGGAGAAACCTGCAGCAGCTCTACAGAATGTTGCTGCGGAATAAGCTGCCAGATTGTAAACGGACAAGGCTACTGTTGCCCAGGTGGGCTGTGGCAGTGCGGTTTTCAGTTAGACTAATTTAGCATTAAATAGCGGCTATTTTTAGGTTAATAATCAAAATACCAGAATTAGTTGTTTTCTGACATTATCCTTTTCAGAATATAGTTTTTATCAAAAGGAAGTAGGTCATCATACTCCTGACCTATGCCTATGAATAGAATCGGAACGCCAGTCGCTTTCTTTACAGATATTATAGTTCCTCCCTTTGCATCCACATCCAATTTTGTAAGTATGACTCCATCGATTTTCACAGCTTCGTTAAACTCTGAAACCTGAGCAAGCAACGCATTTCCAGCTATTCCTTCTCCTACAAAGACCTTCATGTTTGGGGAAACAACTCTTTCTATCTTTTTGAGCTGTTCTATTAAATTTCTATTCGTTTCCTGTCTCCCCGCACTGTCTATGAGAACCACATCCATGTTCTTTGCCTCTGCGTATTTAACCGCATCAAATGCAACCGCAGCAGGGTCAGATCCGTAGTCATGCTTTATGTAGGGAATGTCAAGCCTTTTCGCATGCTCAATTGTCTGTTCAATAGCGGCAGCCCTAAATGTATCAGAAGCGGAAATTACGCATTTTAGGCCATTTTTCTTAAAGTAATGTGCCACCTTTGCTATAGTCGTGGTTTTTCCTGCTCCATTCGGGCCTATAAAAAGTATCTTGTATGGTTTACTAGTTGTTTCCTTGTACTTCTTTACCTCATTTATGAGATCGATTCTTTCTTGCTCTATTACTTTTTCTATAGATTCATAGATTGAATCTAGTACATATGCTTCTATGCTGCTTGATTTAACGCTCTTTCCCACGAGCCTATTTTTCAAATCGCTGATTATTTCTTCCGCGACCGGTAGGGCCACATCAGCAGTCAAAAGTTGCATTTCAAAATCTTCAAGCGCTGTTTTCACATCATTCTCTTTTATTGTAACTTCTGGAGTTATTATAGACTTTACTTTCGTGAGAAAACTAGTCTTTACCTTTATTTCAGCTTCCTTTAATTCCGGCTGGAGCAGTTTTTCCTTTTTCGTTTCTTCTTTAATTTCATCTGCTTTCAATCCAAAATTTTCTTCCAGGCGTTTTTCCTGCTCCTTTTCCCTTTCTTCCTTTTCTGTCTGTGTTTCGGTGGGCTTTGCCTCAGTTTTCTTTTCTTTTACTAACTTGTCCTCTTCAAATTCGGGTTCTTTTACTGTTTCTGGTTGAATATGGTCTTTTCCTTTTCGCTCCATATTTTCCTTATATTTTATTTCAGATGTCGGTTCTTTAGGCTTAATCATTTGTTCTGGGGTGATGTGTTCAGACTCGGGTTTAGTTTCGATTGCCTTTTGATTTGTCTGAATAGCTGCGGCTTCTTCAGTTTTGCGTACTTCAGTTATTTCTTCTTTTGCCTCTTCCGCTTTTTTCTCTTCTTTTCCACCAGAAATAGATTTTGCGATGTTGTCAACTAGACCAGTGATTTTCTTTTTCAGAATTCCAAACATAAAACCACTGACTCTTTGACCTAATAATCAACAATACAGAGCGTTCATTCGCTTTCTTTCTGTTCCTTCATTATTCGCCTTGCTTCTATGTCGATCTCCTTCAGCCTATTGGATATCGCTTCCATGCTCTTTATCAGGTCGTTCTTTGCCTCTTCAAGTTCCTTTTTCTTCCCTTCAAGGAATTTGATTGAATCTTCAATGCTTGTCTCTGCAAATACATTCGCACCCACATTCATAAGAAGCCTGTTGGTTTGTTTGAGCTCTCCCTTTACGAATATTCCTGAACCTAAATTGAAAAGAGTGAGATTATTCTCTTTAAGCGCTTGCAGCGCA
>CAZJHL010000003.1:21972-24881 GCA_964545865.1 Microcaldota archaeon
GATCTCGCCTTCTACTTGCGCTATAGCTCTCATCTGATTCTCTATCTCACGAGCATAATGCTGGTGATACGAGGCCTCAGCAGCAAGCTGCTCAAATTGTTCTTCTACACTTGCCATAAAAACCACATATTATTGAAATTCTACATCTTTTCTATCTTGTCTATAACGATGTCTTTTCTTCTCAATCCATGGGCGTTTCCCATTATGGAATACAATTTATGTACTGCAAATTTCTCGCTTTCAGCTTCAAGTATCTTGTTGAATTTTTGCTCTTTATTTTTCATTTTTATGGTTCCAGTTATCCTGAATTTCATATTATCCACCTTTATTTTTTTGAAATAATTGAACATAAACTTAATGGACCCTTAATCCATTTTCAGTCTTCTCGCTTGTTGTAATAAGAATTATCTTTCCTTCCGAATTTTCAACAGCTAGAATCATTCCGTTTGATTCAACTCCCCTTATCTTCCTAGGTTCTAGATTGGCTACGACAATTATCTGTTTACCGATCATCTCTTCAGGCGTGTACATCTGTGCTATACCTGCAACCAGCTGTCTTTGTTCATATCCTAAATCTATTTTCATCTTTAATAATTTATCAGAGCCTTCTACCTTTTCAGCTTCCAATACAGTTGCAGTTCTCAAGTCGATTTTCAAGAAACTATCGTAATTTATCTTTTCTGAAACATTCTGTTCCAAACAATCACCAGTTACTTTGTTACACGAATCCCAACGCGTCAATTATTCTCTGTTGTTCGAATGCAGTCGTTGTTTCACCGAACATTACGGATCGATTGTTTCCGACAAGGCAGAGGGATACGAACGGAACTCCACCATTGGCAGTACCTACCCCTCCTTTTATTCCGAGGAATTCTTCTATCAGATCCATTTCATGCTCGTTAAGCCCGGGATGGGCTACAAATCCGTTGTCATTAGCAAAAACAACGCTTCCAATGACATTGAATTTTTCCAGCTGCAAAGATTCCACTTCTACTCCAAGCACATCGTTTATAGTTTTGATCACGTTCTTGTCTTTGATTTTCGGATTGATGATGCATTTCTTGTTGTTTACAACAAAGTTGTTAGCTATCGCAGTGAACCCTGTATCCAATACGCCAACTTCGATGTCGATTCCAGCTTCTTTTATTTTCTTCTTTGCCAAATCTAATTCCTCATCTAGGATCACTTTTGAAAACAACACCCCGTTGTCATTCATGATCGAATAAAGCCCTGTCAATGGGCTTCCGAAAACATTTATCGTGATTTCTTTAGTTTCAAGTACTTCGCCGACCCTAGAGAATTTTTCAGGCTTGTTTGCCGGCATGAGAGTAAGTTTCGAATTGCTTTTCATGAATAGGCCTATGTACGGATTGCCGTAGAATCCTATTCTTTGCAGTTTACTTATCATTTATCTCACTAAGTTATTCTTTCTTTTTTTCTTCCTTCTGTTGCTCTTTTTTCTCTTTCTTCTTTTCTTGTTTTTCTGGCTTCTTTTTCTTCTCCTTCTTTACTTCTGTTTCTGGAAGTGTTATCATCACTATTCCAGTTTTCTCGTCCTTTGTCATTTTTTCTTTGTTTCTCTTGAGTGGAAATCTGCTTCCGTTTTTGTATATTTCTTTTGTGACTGCGTTATCTACCTTGACATCAAAGTAGTTCGACTTAGAGTGTCTTGCTGCAATCTCTCTGAGCAGTTTAATCGCAACCTGTCTTCTTTTAGTTCTTGGTTTTTCATAAGCTTTCTTTAAATTTACAACCATTATTCTTTCCATATGATCACCTACTCTTTCTCCCTGGCTCTGAGTTTCTGGCTTCTCCAATGTCTTCTTGATGGAGAGGTGTTAACCCTTCTTCCAGTCTTCAATCTCACAAAGATTGGGACAGGCCTTGCCGATTTAGCTGCGCTGACCAATCTTCTTTTCTTTTGAGCAGTTTTTTTGCTTCCCATATCATTTCCTCCTTATATGAATTTTAGTTTCAGGCTGCTTCGAAACAGCCAGATTCATGTTTATTATCGTCAATAACTCTTTTTCAGTTATTCTTCTTCTAACTTTTTGATAGTAATGGATTAAAGCGTTTGCAACTTTGAGGTAAAGCTCCTGGTTAGAAAGCCTTACGTTCATAAGGCGAGCATAGGCGCTTTCTTCTAGAATAACGCTCAACGTCTTTTTGAGCTGAAGTTCAGCCTGCTGAGCAGCCAGAACTTTATCCTCGTCCAAGATCTCACCTTCTTACTGCTTTGAAACCTGCTTTGCTACGCCGTTAAGAAGAGAGATTCCTTTCTTTGAAATATGCCTTCCTTTTTTATCTTTTGTTATCAAGTTTGCTTTTTCAAGCTGCTGCAACGCCTTCCTTATAATAGAACCACCGGCCTTCGTCGCATGCATTCTTCCGCTTCTGCTTCCCGGCTTTCCTCCAAATCTTTCTCTGAGAACGCTGACACCCATTGGACCGTCAATGTAAAGTGCTCGCATTATAGACGCGCATCTCACATACCAGAAATCTTCGTTCTGAGGCACTCTTTCCCTGTGAGGTCCTGTTTTTACATACACAATCCATTCAGGTGGAGTTACCATTCCATCCTGTTTGAGCTTCTGAGCAACTCCTTTTATCAGCTTGTTTGGTTCTACATCAAATGCAGTAATCATTTCAATCCCTCTTTTTAGCATATCCAAAGCGTCGCACAGATCCGCATGAGCACACATATTCAACGGATTTGCTTCGCTTGCTTAATTTTATTTTAACATTATATCCTGGAATCCATATTATATTACATATCTTGCATATTCTTTTTTTAAACCTTTTCGGAATAGCAACCCTGTATCTTGAAGAGAGCTTCCTTGCAAGAGACACATACCTTTTTGTTCTTTCTTCTTTTGTTTTTACATACTTCTCTGCAAGTTCAAGAAGCC
>CAZJHL010000003.1:24917-26966 GCA_964545865.1 Microcaldota archaeon
GAGCTACGCCCGCAAAGGCGCCAGTCGGGGCGCGGAGATTTGAACTCCGGACCTACAGTTATCCTAAACCAGTTCTGAATATATCAGAACGCGCCATATAAGACTGTCGCTCTGACCTGGCTGAGCTACCGGCCCTTATTCTCTAGACGTGATTATCCTGTAGAATAGCAAATTAAATATATATTATAAGATATATAATCCTTTCTATATGGTGCATAAATAGATGGGGGTTAGAATATTTCAGTCACAGCCGCTGCAATGCTCGCAACCATGACATTGCATTGAATTATATATATCAATAGCATCTTTCACTATTTCATCATGGTCGAACCCAAGCTTTGGAATTTTGCTGAGATCGAACCATTTCGCTTCCTTAATCTCTCCTTTTTGAGCTACAATAGAGACATCTCCTTTCGGGAATGCTAGGAATCCAATGCTTATAGTATGTCTTTCGTCTCTTTCAGGCTTGGAATACACACCAATTATACCTATAAGTTCAATATCAATCCCTGTCTCTTCCTTCATTTCCCTTATCGCTGCCTGCTTAACATCTTCATTTATTTCTACAAATCCGCCAGGTAACACCCACTTGTTCTTGAATGGTGGTTTTTCTCTCTTTACCAACAATATTTTATCGTTGTGGATTACAACAACATCAACTGCAGTAGGTCTGACCTCTTTCATTAAATCACCTTTATTGTTCACCTATTTCTATTCCATCGCATTCTTGCCTATAAGGGCAGAAGTTACACATCCACCTTTTCTTTATATCTAATTTGGCCTCTGGTTCTGGAATGTCATTATTCTTTACAGATGAATGCAAAGCCTTGAATCTCCCAATTATCTTTTCAGCCATGGTAGGGTCATACTCCAGAAAAAACGCCTTGCTTTTAAGCGTGTTCTTTTCGATATACAGTATCGCACCATTTTTGATTCCTGTCGCATGCATGTAAAACTGTAGCTGCATGACATATGATTCCGAAGGCTCCTTAAGCATATCCAAGGATTTTGTTGACTTTACCTCTATAAGAATCTTCTCTCCGTTGTGCTCAAGTTGGATTAAATCATCTATTCTCCCACTTATCTCAAATTCATCTATTTTATACTTCAAAGGAAGTTCGCTTTCTATTAGCTTTATTTCCGGATTCTTTTCGCTTTTTAGAACCTCTACTATAAACGCATGAAATAAATTTCCTGCTTCAAATACTTTTGTAACTTCTGGCTCTACAGGTTTAGGCATCTTAATGTTAAACCAGGATTTTCTCAAACACTGGCCAATTTCAGAAGGATAGTATCTATTCTGCATTCTTTGTCTGACTTCTCTGTGAAGATGTCGATCTATAAGTTTGTCGAAGTCTATATATTCAACCATCGTCTCACTGCCTTAATATTTCCTTAATCATCTTTATATTTGTTCCTAAAGCTGATTTCATGTGATTGACTAAAGCTAAAAAGCGAATATTTTTATTTATTATTTCATATTATTTATTACTATTTGTTATTTCTGCACGCTTAATCGCGGGCCCGTAGCTCAGTTTGGCCAGAGCGTTCGGCTCTTAACCGAAAAGTCGTGGGTTCAAATCCCACCGGGCCCGCTTCTTATTTGATAACAGTTGGATCGCATGAAAATTCTCGTGACCGGCGGCGCCGGTTTCATAGGATCAAATCTCGTTGATTCTTTAATCAAAGAAAACCATGAAGTCATAGTTCTAGATAACTTGTCGACAGGAAAGAAGGAAAATTTAAACAAAAACACCTATTTCTACAATATTGATCTTAGGGACCTTTCCAAATTAAATTCTCTTTTCGAAAAGGAAAGGCCGGAAATAGTGTATCATCTAGCTGCACAGATAAATGTTAGGAAATCAATCAAAGATCCGTTCTATGATGAATCTGTGAACATAGCCGGTTCATTGAATCTTTTGGAATGTTGCAAAGATTATGGTGTAAAAAGAATAATCTATTCGTCATCTGGTGGGGCAGTTTACGGAGAACCACAGAAGCTGCCTGCTCCAGAGGAGCACGAAATAAGACCTCTTTCTCACTACG
>CAZJHL010000003.1:27016-29965 GCA_964545865.1 Microcaldota archaeon
TTTCAGTTTACAACGCAATTTATGGGTTGGATTATGTAACATTAAGATATGCAAATGTGTACGGCCCAAGGCAGGATTTTCTTGGCGAAGCAGGTGTAATTGCCATATTTATAAGAAACGCGTTATTGGGAGAACCATTAATAATATTCGGAGATGGAAATCAAACAAGAGATTTTGTATTTGTTAAAGACGTAGTGGATGCAAACCTTCTTTCACTTAAATACAAAGGGAACCACAGGATTTTCAATGTAGGAACTGGAGTTCAAACATCAATAAACAAGATAGCAGAAGAGATTGAAAAATCAATTGGGAAAAAGATCGTGGTAAGAAAAGAAGACGCAATAAAAGGAGAGGTGAGAGACACCTATCTAGATATAAGCAGAGCCAAGAGAGAGTTAGGTTTCTCACCTTCAGTCTCTATTTCTGAAGGAATAAGGCTCACTTTTGAGTGGGCTAAGAGCACCCTTTGAAATAGACAGAAACGTTAATAATAAAATACCTTTTTTTGATATCTATTTGATGGCATCATTGGCAGTCAAGGAAGAAGAGGAAAAGGAAAAGAAACGAAGAGAGGAGGAGAAAAAGAAAAAAGAGCAGCAGTCAAAGGAGGAGCTGCACCACAAGACAGAGGCAAAGAAGGAGGCAGTCAAGGGAGAGATGAAAGAGATGTCTTTCGGAGAGGCCAAGCCTATTGTTGAAGTAGGGTATATGAAGGTCCATATAAAAGGAACGCTTGCTTCTGAAAAGTACGAGCCAGTCGTGAAAGAATCGCTTGCGGTAAAGCTAATAGAAGAGGAGAAGAAAAAAGAGATTGAGAAAGAGAAAGAGAGGGTTACAGAGGAGATACAAAAGGCGGAAGAAAAAATAAAAAGAGAGGAAGAGGCGATAAAGCAGAGAAGAGAAGAGATAAAGAAGATGGGCGAAAAGGAAATCAAAGAGAAAGAAGCGAAGATGAAGGAAAAAGTGGAGAAAGAGAAAGCGCAGGAAAGAATACGAAAGGAAAAAGAGCAGATAAAGAAGCTTCTTGACGAGGCAAGGAAGAAAGGGATGCTGGAACCTGTAAAAGACATAGCAAAGGAACTACTGGAAAGGGAGATAAGAAGAGGTTCCCCCCCAAGAATGGCGTTGCAAACTGTAATGGTAATACTAAAGAGATTGGATCTTGTAAAGACAAAGAAGGAGAAGAAATCAATACTCGGTTTTCTTAAGTCACTACTAAAGAAAAAATAACCGAATTCTCAATTAGACCACTAATCAAACAAGGATATTGAAATTGACCATATGGCTTAAGGTGCTTTCATGCTGTCTCAGTCAAAGAAATTGAAGATCATAGAGCTGTATAACAATTTACTTTCAAAATACGGAAGACAAGGATGGTGGCCAATAAAGTCATTGGCAGGAAGGAAAGGGTTCGATGAGAGGGGATACCATAAACGGATTTTCACTTATCCAAAATCAAGAGAACAAAGATTTGAGGTAGTAATAGGGGCCGTATTGACCCAAAATACAAATTGGAAAAACGTTGAAAAGGCGCTGAATAATTTATTCTTATCTAACTTAATCTCTCCAGAATCAATATTAAAGGAAGATGAAAATAAGATAGCTGAGAAGATTCGCCCAGCTGGATATTTCAACCAGAAGGCAAAACGACTTAAGCACATATCTTCGTGGTTTATAGAAAACGATGATAAACTAAAAAAGCTTAGTAGGGAGTCAATAAATTCAAAAAAAGACACATGGGTTAAAATCCTGGAAGCAAGAAAGGATCTTCTTAACGTGCACGGAGTAGGTTTTGAGACAGCAGATTCTATTCTTTTATACGCATACAACTTATCTATTTTTGTGGTCGATACATATACAAAAAGGCTTTTTAGGAAAGAAGGCTTGGTAACGGCTGAGAATCTATCACATAAAAAGGAGTACCATGTCATTCAAGATATAGTTCATTCAGCATTTTCAGATCTGTCAAATTCAGACAAGTCTAAAGTATTTAATGAGTTCCATGCTTTGATCGTAGAATGGGGTAAAAACAATTCAAAAAGAATTCGCAATATAGGAAAATAAAAAGAAACCTTTTTATATATGCTCAAAAATTTAGAAAAGAATTTAAATAACAAAACGCATTATATATGAAGCATCAAGAAAATAGAACGAATAACGATAAGATGCTTTTCGTGAGGCTAGATTGGATGGAAACAAACATCAAAGAAGAGACATTGAAAAGTCAAATCAAGCTTGAAACCGAGCTCCTTTACAACCCTCTAGTTACTGATTATCTAAAAACCAATTTCGGTGAGAACTCTATAAAAGTAATCTCTGCCGCCATGGAAGAAATGACGGATGACGCGATAGCAGCAAGATGCAAGCTTAAAGTCGCAGAAGTAAGAGCAATACTTAACAAGCTTTACAACTACAAAATGGCAGAATACAAGAGAATAAAAGACAGAGATACAGGCTGGTTCTCATACATATGGAAGATAGATGTCTCCAACATTCTTAATATAATAAAAGAACAGACAACGGACAGAATAGGTGAGCTCGATAAAACAATGGAGAAGATTAGCACAGAATTTGTTTATTATTGCCCACAGTGCTCGAAAACAAATCTGATAAGTTTTGATCTAGCAGCAGATTTGATGTTCAGATGTCCAAACTGCGAGAACAAACTCTTAGAGAAAGAAAAAGAGTCAAAAGATAAGTATGAAAAAGAGCTCAACGAACTAAAGTCAAAACATATCTCTTTACTTGAAGACATAAGAAAGTTCGAAGAACTTAAACGCCAGGAAGAAATGAGGATAAAAGAGCTTCAGGTGAGAATGGCAGAGATGACAAAGATAGAAGAAACATCCAATCCTAAATCAAAGGCTAGGAGATCAGCTAGTAGGAAGTTAAATAAGAAATCGTTCATTAAAACCAAGCATTTGAAACTAAAGAAAGCAACAAAAATCA
>CAZJHL010000004.1:0-7076 GCA_964545865.1 Microcaldota archaeon
AGACATTACTTAAATTTAATAAAACAGTAAAAGAAATACACGAAAGAATTTATTATAATTTTTTGGAAGCTCAAACCCTCTCCCAACTCCGCGATGTTCTGCTTCCTAAACTTATGTCAGGCAAAATTAGGGTGCCTGTGGAGGTTAAAACATGAAAAAAGCCATTTCAGAATCAGATGTTGAAGAATTTGCCTTGTCGCTATTGGAAAATCTGGACTACGAAATAATCAGAGGCAATAACGAAGATTATCTGCCTGGCGGTAAATATGAATTAAGGCAGAGATACGAAGATGTAGTACTTGTTAATAGATTGCGAGAGGCTTTGAGAAAAATTAATCCGCATGTTCCGGAAGAGGCAAGAGAGCAAGCAATAAAAGAAATTCAAAGGATTGGAAGTCAGAAACTGATTGTTGATAATGAAACCTTTCATAAAATGCTTGTTGATGGTCTAAGTATTCCGATTACAAAAGCAGGTGAAGAAAGGCATGTTTTAATTAACCTGTTTGATTTTGAAAATCCGAAAAATAATGATTTTCTTGTTGTCAATCAGTTTACAGTCATAGAGAATAATATTGAGAGAAGACCGGATATTGCTTTGTTTGTCAATGGTCTGCCTTTGGTTGTTATTGAACTAAAAAATCCTGCTGATGAGAATGCTACAATCTGGACTGCTTATAATCAATTACAAACATACAAAGAACAAATCCCTTCTTTATTCAAGTATAATGAAATTCTTGTTATTAGCGATGGCATAGAAGCAAGAGCAGGTACCATAACTTCTGAGCCTGAGAGGTTCATGCAATGGAAAACAATAGATGGAGAAAAACCAAGGAAGGGATTGACAGAAATAGAAATTTTGCTAAGAGGAATGTTTGAAAAAGAAAGGCTTCTTGACATTACAAGAAATTTCATTGTTTTTGAAAAGGACAGAGAAACAAAAAAGAAGCTTGCTGCTTATCATCAATACTGGGCTGCAAATAAGGCTGTTGAATCAACTTTGCAAGCAAGAAGAACAAATAAAAAAGCAGGTATTGTGTGGCACACGCAAGGCTCTGGAAAAAGCCAGACAATGATTTTCTACGCTGGAAAAATCATTCGAGAAATAGATAACCCAACAATAGTTGTTTTGACAGATAGAAATGACCTTGACGATCAGCTGTTTGGAACATTCAGCAAGTGTCAGGATATCTTAAGACAAACACCAGTACAGGCAAACACCAGAAAAAAGCTTATGGAACTTCTTAGAGTATCCTCTGGTGGGGTTATTTTTACAACAATACAAAAATTCTTTCCAGAAGAAGATAGAGAAAAATATCCTCTGCTGTCAGAAAGAAATAATATTATCGTTATAGCTGATGAAGCACACAGAAGCCAATATGGGTTTTCTGCAAAAATACTGAAAAAAGAAGACAGAGCATTGATCACTTATGGATATGCAAAATATCTAAGAGATGCGCTTCCGAATGCTTCATTTATAGGTTTTACTGGCACGCCAATAGAAAAAGAGGATAGAAGTACACTATCAGTTTTTGGCAAATATGTTGACGTTTATGATATTGAACAAGCAGTTAATGATGGTGCTACTGTAAAAATATTTTGTGAAAGCAGACTGGCAAAGCTGGAGTTAAAGCCAGAAGAAAGGCCAAAAATTGATCCTGAATTTGAAGAATCTACAGAAGGAGAGGAGATAGAACATAAAGAAAAGCTAAAGAGTAAATGGGCAAGATTGGAAAAAGTTGTAGGCGCCCCTAAGAGGATAAGAAGGATTGTAAAAGACATTATAAACCATTTTGAGCAAAGGCTTTCTGTTCTTGAAGGAAAGGGAATGATTGTTTGCATGTCAAGAAGAATATGTATTGATCTTTATGACGAGATTATAAAATTAAGACCAGAATGGCATAATGACGACGATGATAAAGGATTCATTAAAGTTGTCATAACAGGTTCTGCTTCTGATCCAAAAGAATGGCAGCAGCACATAAGAAACAAAGTTAGAAGAAAGAGAATAGGTGAAAATTTCAAAGACCCAAAACACGAAACAAAACTGCTTATTGTAAGAGACATGTTCTTGACAGGTTTTGATGCGCCTTCTTTACACACAATGTATCTTGACAAGCCAATTCAGGGGCATACGCTTATGCAGGCAATAGCAAGAGTAAACAGAGTTTATCCAGGAAAGGAAGGTGGTTTGGTTGTTGATTACATGGGTGTGGGTGCTGAACTGAAAAAAGCTCTTATTGATTATACCGAAAGTGGCGGTAAGGGAAAGCCGACATTAGATCAAGAACAAGCTGTTAGATTAATGCTGGAGAAATACGAAGTTGTAAGAGACATGTTTTACGGGTTTAACTATAAGAAATTCTTTGAGCTCTCACCAAAAGATAGAGTCAGCTTCATGCCAAATGCAATAGAACATATACTAAAAGAAAAAGGAAAGAAAGAGAGATTTGAAAAAGAAGCTACAGCTCTTGTAAAGGCATTTTCATTGGCAGTTCCTCATGAAAAAGCCATGAAAATAAAGGAAGAGATTGGCTTTTTCCAAGCATTAAAATCAACAATATCAAAAACAATTGAAACAAAAAAAGATACAAAAGAACAGTATGAAACAGCAATAAAGCAGATTATTTCAAAAGCAGTAATTTCTGATAGGGTTATAGACATATTTGAAGCTGCAGGAATCCAAAAACCAGAGCTTTCTATTCTATCAGAAGGTTTTTTGGCAGAAGTAAAGGAGATGCCACAGAAAAATTTGGCGTTTGAGGCTCTAAAACGACTATTGAATGATGAAATAAGAATAATATCAAAAAGAAATCTTGTTCAGGGAAAGTCATTTATGGAACTGTTAGAAAAGACAATAAAAAAATACACGAATAGAAGTGTAGAAGCTGCACAAGTGATAGAAGAGCTTGTAGAGTTAGCCAGAAAGGTTAGAGAAGAGAAAA
Source organism: Microcaldota archaeon (assembly GCA_964545865.1). Classification (GTDB taxonomy): domain Archaea; phylum Micrarchaeota; class Micrarchaeia; order CABMEP01; family CABMEP01; genus DTQF01. The sequence goes on from CAZJHL010000004.1 coordinate 2,943, forward strand.
ATAGAGGAAAGGAGCTTGGAATGGGCGAAGATGAACTTGCATTTTATGATGCTCTTGAAGTTAACGACAGCGCAGTTAAAATCCTCGGTGACGAGGTTCTGAGAAAAATCACATTTGAATTAACAGAAATGATAAGAAAAAGTGTTACAATTGATTGGACGCAAAGAGAGAGTGTTCAAGCAGAACTGCGCCTTAAAGTAAAGAAAATACTAAGAAAATATGGTTATCCACCTGACAAAGAGAAAAAGGCGACAGAAACAGTTTTAAAGCAGGCAGAACTTGTTGCAGGAAATTTAGTTATCGTTTAAGTAGGCACGCATCAGGTCGGGGCAAAATTCAACCCCGACTTCTTTATCAAGATAGGAAAAGATATTCTAGTTGTAGAGATAAAATCTGACGAGGATATTACTGAAGAAAATAAAGCTAAATTGAAATATGCTAGAATACACTTCGAAGAGTTGAATAAAAAGCATGAGAAATTCAAATATTATTTTAAGTTCCTTTCTCCACAAGATTTTCCACAGTTTTTTGAAGCTATAAAAGCTGGAAATTATGCAAAATACACAAGCAATCTTGAAGCTGAATTAAAGGGCTAGCCCATTGCAAAAAACTACTCATCACCTGCATTCGACTTAAGAATCATCACCCGTTATTCGACAGAGAGAAATTTAGAAACCTTTATAAATTAAATTTGCGTTATAACTATCTATAATTAGTATTATTAGTTTATAATCGATTGAATTTAATTATTAAATTTGATTCAAGTATCTTATTTAACACATAGCTATTATAGGTGATTTTTTGTTATCACTATATAAGAAATGGAAGGAGAAAGATGCTTCAACTTTAGGTAAGTATAGGCGTGAAGGAATTTTTGTTAAGATGCTTTGCAAGCATAATTTAATTTTTAGAACAAAAAGAAAACCAATACGTACGAACTATAGAATAGATAAGGAAACGATCTAAAATTATTTTTCTATTTATTTTTTCTCTATCTATATTTTCTTTTTCTGCACATTTATATTTTTTTCTTTCTAAAAATATCTGTGAGAACATGGAAAACTGTCCACAGATATTTGAAACCATTAAGGTTAAGGGTGATTGATTACCGAAGCTGGAATATGATTTGATAATATTGGGTCAGGGTTCTGCCGCCTTTGCGGCTGCAATACGGGCAAACGACCTTGGCATAAAGACTGCGATGGTTGGAGGAAACTCAACTCCCGGAACACTTATAGGTGGAACGTGCGTGAACGTCGGCTGCATGCCAAGCAAGCATCTGATAAAGGTCGGCACTCTCTTTTATCAAGCGGCCAACAACGGTTTTGAAGGAATAAAGTACGAAACTGGAAAGGTTGACTTCAAGAAGATGGTGAAGCAGAAGGACGAACTTGTGAGAAAGTTCAGGAAGGAAAAGTACGAGGAGGTTTTGAAAGCGCTGGAGCATATTGAATTCATTCCAGGCAAGGGAAGATTCGTGTCACGGAATGAGATTGAAGTAGGCAAGAGACGGATCAGGGCAAAGAAATTCGTGATCGCGGTTGGTGCGAGGGCACAGATAATTCCTATTCCTGGGATTGAAAAAGTCGATTATCTGACGAACGAAGAAGCACTAAACCTTAAGGAGCTGCCGAAATCGATGGTTGTGATCGGCGGCAGGGCTCTGGGGCTCGAATTCGCACAGATGTTTGCGCATTTAGGAACAAAGGTCACAGTTCTTCAAAGAAGTGAGAGGATCATTCCAGAGGGTGAACCAGAGATATCCGACGCTCTGAAGACATATCTGGAAGATGAAGGTGTGACTGTTCACACCGGTATGAAGATAAACAAGGTGGAAAGAAAAGGCCGCATAAACCTTCTCAGTGTCACAGCTGGTGGAAAGACTTTCAACATCGAATGCGAACAGCTTCTTTTGAAAATACATCATAAATCTTATCAAAATCTTTTGAATAATCTTCAAAGCGAATTAGCATGATCCTTGCAACGCTTGCGTCATCTTTGATGTTTGGTTTGATCCTACAATCGTAAACAGCAAACTCTTCAAAGTCAGTTAATATAGATATGGGAATTTTTGAGTTCCATGCGTAATGCCTTAATTGATATGCAGCTTCTTGATCTTCTTTGATCTTTATTGATGGCTTTTTAGCCTCAACAAAAAAGATCCTTTGACCACCAATTCTGAATGCATAATCTGGTGCCTTTGTTGTGCTTCCTATTTTGATTGCGTCTTGATTTATGACTTCTTTATATCGTTCAGAAAGACCTTGATCATTATTAATGTCCCAACCTAACGCTAGAAAAAATCGATCAATAAATTCCTTCATAACACGTTCTTCTTTATAGTCAGGTAATTTGTACTGGTCGATATTGGTACGGAACAACCTAACTCTCTCTTCAATCAATTTTTTCCCTTGTTCACGATCTAACATTTTCTCCCTTATTTTCACTTTAATCTCAATTCCTTTAAAGCTATCTTTTCAGTTCTTCCCAATCTTTAAATCCTTTTCCTGCCACACTCATTTATGGCTTCGGACTCTCTTACTGTATACGGCGGAGTGAAGGAGATAGGCGGCAACAAGATACTCGTCTCCAGTAGGGACGCAAAGGTCTTCTTCGACTTCGGCCAGTCCTTCTCCCATCTGGACCAGTTTTTCGTGCCTGAAGCATACCTGTCCCCCAGGGAAAGGTTTGGATTAAAAGACTATTTCGGGCTGGACCTGATGCCCAGATTAGAAGGTTTATACTCGCAGGAGGCATTGCAATTCACCGACATGCAATATAAGGATCCGGAATACGACGCAGTGTTCCTTTCCCATCCCCACATGGACCATTTCTCCCATATGAGATACCTGGACCCGAAGATACCCATCCACATGGGAGAGACCACCGAAAGGATACTCAGGTCCACGGAAGCCACCACCACCGCGGTCTGCATCCCTGAAGGGGCGCAGGTATTCCCCTACCAGAGCGGGAAGAAGATAAAGGTGGGATCGATAGAAGTCACTCCCATTAATGTGGATCATTCAGTTCCGGGGGCGTTCGGATTCCTCATAGACACCGGGGAGAAGAGATTCGTTTACACCGGGGACATAAGGCAGCACGGAAAGAGGCCCGAGCTTACGCAGCAGTTCCTTGAAGGCGCGGAAAAGCTTGAAGCAGACGCCCTGGTGATAGAAGGCACAAGGGTGGCCTCGAAGGAAAGCAGGAAGAACCACACCGAGCCTTTCGTGGAGGAGGAGAGCAGGAAGGTTGTCCGTAACACCGAAGGAATGGTATTGTGCATGAGATACCCCAAGGACCTGGACAGGTTCAGGACGTTCCATTCCATAGCAAAGGAGACAGGGAAGGAGATAATAGTATCCCCCAAGACAGCCCATTTATTATTGTCATTGTCCGGAGACTACGGAATGCCCAATCCTTTGAAGGACAGTTCAATAAAGATATTCATGAGGGAGAAGAAGACCTACTTCAAGTGGGAGAAAGAGCTCATGGAGTATTGCATCGGAGCGGATTATGTTCACAAAAACCAGGAAAGCGTCATGCTGGAGCTGGATTCCTACTACATGGCGGAATTGGTTGACATAAAGCCTAAGAAAGGAGACATCATCCATTCCATGAGCGAGCCATTTGAAGAAGATCCGGTGTCGGCCATGGTGGACGAGGTATTGCACAACTGGGCTTCAAGATTCAATATGAATTACCATCAATTGCATGCCTCCGGGCACGCTTCGCATATGGAAATATTCGACATGGTGGGTAAGATTGATCCTAAAGTGACCGTTCCTGTCCATACCAAGCAGCCTACCTTGTTCAGGAAGAGCGGGCATAAGGTCAAATTGGTAAAGGCTGCGAAGGAGTTCAGGGTTTAGATTAACTTCAGAATATCCTTGAATCTCCTTATCTGGAAGGATGCTGGGCATCCTGCCTTCATCTTCATTTTGTCTTCCTTGTTCATGCCGTTCTTTCCGTATTTTGCCAGAACCGTAATGGCGCCGATCCTGTTTCCGGGTTCGATATCCCTGGTGATGGAGTCTCCAACCACCAAAGCCTCTTCAGGTCTTACCTTTAGTTTCCTTAATGCCATGAGGAATGGCTTTGTGCTTGGCTTCTTTGATCTCGAATCATCATATGTTA
>CAZJHL010000004.1:7093-10284 GCA_964545865.1 Microcaldota archaeon
ATTACAACATCGAAATCATTCTGTATTCCCATGGCTGCAAGCCTTATCCAGGCCTCGATCCTTGGAGCATCTGTGACCACTGCAAGCTTGATTCCTTTTTTCCTAAGCGATTTTATTGTTTCTCTAACACCTGGATAAGGAACCAAAAGGCCTGACTCTCGCGCTTTCCTGTATGCAACAATGCCAGCAGCCACGATTCCATAATCCACCTTTCCGGTCATTTCTTTTAGGAGTGCCTGGAATATGTGCTTGTACTCATATCCGTACTTGTCATATAAATCGAAAAGAAGCCTGGTTGTTTTTTTCCTGTCTGCCTTTAGGCCAGCCTTTATCATAGCGTCCACTGCAGCCTTGCAGGCAACCTTCTTCATCTTCATGAAGTCTATCAGCGTGTTGTCTAGATCAAATATCACTGCTTTGAATTTATCTGGCATATTATCAAAGATGTATTGGTTAATAGGTTTAAAAAGATTATTTAGATTCTAAACATTCAGAAATAGTGCTTCTTTCCCTTTATTTCTACTACCATAACTCTATCGAACTCTCTGTCTCTGTTCCATTCCAAGTTCTTTATTTTTTCGAATGCCTCCTCTGGATTGGCTGCCTTGACTGTTCCTAAGTAGATTCCATCATCAGTCTGACTGAATTCTCCGTTCTTCATTTTGAATTCAGTGTATGCTGATCTCCCTATTTCGATTGCAATGTAGTGCGGCATAGGGAGATATGCTCGTTTCTGTTTAAAAATAAGATCCAGGTGGATTTCTGGTGATTGAACTTTATCCTTTTTTGCCATTTCCAGTAGAGATAAATCGCTTCACTGCGGAAATCGCTTCTTTACTGTTTTTACGTTCTAACTGAAAATTTTAGATATCATCTTATCTTCGCAAAAAGGAAGTTGTCATAATACTTCCCATCCTTCATTACATCCTTCCTTATCCTTCCCTCAAATCTGAATCCTGCCTTCTCAAGCACCTTTATTGATGGCTTGTTGAATGTCCTCGTATGTGCATAAATTCGCTTGAGATTATATTTCTTGAACCAGTAGTCAGTTGCCATCCTTACTATCTTTGTCATCAACCCTTTTCCTCTGTGCTTTTTCGCCAGCCAATATCCAATCTTTCCTTTGTGATTTTGAATTACCATGGATATTGTTATCTCTCCAACCGCTTCTCCCTCAATGTCGATTACTAATGTCTCTCTATCTTTCCTCTTTCTCTCTGCAAGGATGCTTTTCTTAATGTCATCAGCGCTCTTTGGAACAAAAGCCATATTCTTCCTTATTTCCTTGTCTTGCTGGAATACGAAGAGATTCTCTGCATCGCTGAGCCTTGGTGGCCTTAGCGCGAATTCTTTTGTCTTGATTATCATATAATTAACTCCATTAGCGCTTAAGTTATTTCTTCGTATATTTCTTAACATATTTGGCTACTATTTCCTCCACTTCCGAAATATGCGATTCTAGGAGAAGGTTTATTACTTTCTCTTTTGCTTCCTCTTTGCTCCGCTTTATCGCTTCAATGTCTAAATTCCTGAGCGCCTTGTTTCCTTTTTCGCGATCAGATATGATGAATCCTGCTTCATACCATATTTCATCTATAACACTTCTTGGCAGGGCTCTTATTTTTTCAGCGAGCTCACTTGCTTTCGCATCAGTTATCTCTTCTCCGAATTCGTTCTCCATATTCTTTTATCCCAGGAAAATTATTAAACTCTTTCTATTTGAGCAACAATACATCTAATGCAACCATCACAGCCGCGATTATCCTCTACTCTTAGACCTCTTTTGAACCAGTATATTGCGGTCTTCATAATACAAAATGATGGAAAAGAAATAAAATGCTAATTATATACCTTTTAAATCACAAATCCAATTGATTACAGTTATATATTGGCTCGAAAGATAGCTGACATCTCCAAGAGAAATCTTTTCTTTGCAGAATCTTAATGCGAATGACTCTTCATTTTTAGGTATTCCTAGGTGATCACCAAGAACAAACACTGCCTTTCATTCTCTACCTTTTCAACCAAGTTTAGTATCTCCACTGGATGGATCTTCGTAGAGAAAAACAATCTCGTATACTCTGCATCAAAGTCTGTTCTGTCCATCAATTTTTCTTCAATGACATCCTTGTTCCATTTCTTGATTTCTTCCTTTCTCTGCCTTCTCTTGAACTCCATCTGACCACGCCTGAAAGTATAAAGGAAATTTTAACGTATATATAAATAATAGTTAAAAGTTATACATAAATTTTTCTCTTAAAAATTCGTAAAGGATGAAAATATGGTAGGAAATAAGAATAAATAAACTACTGTAATTCTTCCAGATAGCCACTCTTCCCGATTCTAAACCTATGGCTTTGATCTCTAGGACAAATAAATACACCATTCTCAAACTTCAGATAGTAATTCATGCTTGTCTCAAGCCTGCATTTTGGACATACCTTTTCTTCGTAAATGTCAACTGGCATAAAAACACCGAAAATAATTGTTACTAAATGTTTAAAAACAAATCTAAAAACTAAAGAGTAGTAGAGAAAGATTTATATATTTATAGGCGCATATATTTATATGATAAAGGAAGCTAGACTGTTTGCAGTTCTTTCTGATCCAGTGAGACTTCAGATTATAGAATATCTATTAGAAAATGAAGGTTGTGTAACTGATTTGCAGACAAAAATTGGCAGAAATCAGCCTAATATCAGCCAACATCTGAGAGTACTGAGAGATGCAGAATTAGTTGATTTTAAAAGGGAAGGAAAAAAGATATGCTACTCTATAAGAAAAACAAAGCTAAGGGAGATTCTTCGTTTAGCTAAAGAAATATGTTGCGAAAGGTGAATTGTATGCATGATATCTTAACCATTATCACTATAGGCATAATCTCTGGCACAGTTACGTCACTACTTTCAATAAGGGCGGATAGATTCTTTATAATGCTACTGCTTATTTCATTAGCTGGCGCGACAGCTAGATTTGCAATTGATACATTTTTATTTGTAGGTCTTTTCGGTGTTTTATCAGTAATGGTCACGAATAAACAAAGTTTTATCGAATTTGTTAGCAAAAATAAACAAAATATCTCTAATATACTATTTATAATCCTGGCATCTGTGTTTATTGGATCGCTTATATTTAGTTTAATGAGTGATGTTTTTCTAAAGTTAATACTGGCACTTATAGCTATTTTATAC
>CAZJHL010000004.1:10308-23526 GCA_964545865.1 Microcaldota archaeon
ACGCAGTAAGATTACTATTTATTAAAATTAAGGAAAATAATAATCAAAAAAATGCTTATGAGGATGCATTTTGCAACAGCTTTGGACCTATGATAAGCTCGTTTAGTGTTGGTCTAATCGGTACTTCTCTAAAATCCATAAAATTGCCTTTTGCAATAAATGCACGTAATATTAGCAAGGAAAGTGCATATACGTCAAATATTGTGGTATTTTTCTTTTCCATAGTATTCGCGATTATATTTCACTCTATTCTTTCAGGTATAAGCTTTAATTTAATACTGCCCACTGCATCTCTTTTATTTATTGTAACGTATTTTACATTTGAATTAGTAAGCCACTTTTTAAATGAGAAATTAAGAAAAAATGCACATATTATAATAGGAATTATTCTTTTATTTGTAGGTTTTAGATTAATTGCTATGTCAATTATGAGGTGATTAAGGTGTCTGAAAAAATAGTTGAAGTATATAGTACTACTACGTGTCCATATTGCATGATGGCAAAAAGATACCTGGAAAGCAAAGGAATAAAGTATGTTGATTATAATGTAGAGCTAGACCAGGCAAAGGCATACGAAATGATGCTAAAGAGCAGGCAAATGGGTGTTCCTGTATTAGATATAGGGGGGAGTATCATTGTCGGTTTTAATAGGCCAGCTATTGACGCTGCTTTAGCAAATTTAAGTTCAAATGAAAATAATAAAAAAAAGATCGATAATGAACTTGAAGAAATAAGAAAGAAAAAGATGGAAAAATTGATCACTAAAGAAAAAAATGAAGAGGTTATTATTGAAGTGAATGAACTAAATTTTCATGAAAAAGTAATTGAAAAATCAAAAGAGATAGCAGTAATTGTTGATTTCTGGGCACCTTGGTGCGGCCCATGTAGAATGATCGGCCCTATTCTTGAAAAGATCGCAGTAGAATACAAAGGAAAGGTTATACTCGCAAAGCTCAATGTGGATGAAAATGAATTATTGGCCAATGAATATGGCATATCATCGATTCCAAGCGTTAAATTATTCAAGAACGGAGAAGTGGTTGATGAATTTATAGGTGCATTGCCTGAATCCGCGGTTAAATTATGGTTGGACAATGCGCTAAAGAGAGAGTAAAACATCGGTCTCTTTTTATTACTGATTGCAGATGCGCGTCAGAGAGGTTGATTTACTCCTTAAGTTTTTTCATTATCTCTTCTTTTCGATGCTTATCGGTTTTTCTTTTTCAGATTGAGGAAGATTTTCAAAACTCTCTGTTTTTTCTTTTATTCTGTAAAGGCCTTTTCTATTTCATATCCTTCCAATGAGATTATAAGCACTTTCCTCTTCTTATCTCAAGATGGTAAGTGGATATGTCTCCCAGTTTGTCAAAATCAGACTTTCTCACTCTGTCTTTAGCGTGCACAGTGCGTTTTTCCAATATCACTTTTAAACCATGCTCCATCACTGCAGAAAATCCCTTTATAACTATTCTATTTGACTTCTTGCTGTATTTCACCCAAGTATCAACAGGTATGCTGTCTAGTTGCCCCGCTATCCTTGAAACAATCTTAATGACAGAGCTGCTTTTTATCCTTCTATCTGGTTTCTTTTCCTCTTTTTCAATGACAGGATAAACTGACATTGCCTCGCAAGCAACATCGAATAGCCCGTCCATCTTTTCATCAGCTGACCTTATTATGTTTTCAATTAAGACGTATAGTTTCTTCCATACTGACTGTTGCTTGCTTGAAGCAATTTTCTAATTAGGTTTAAACGCCTCGTCCATATAACCACCGAAAATGATTAAACGGATTAATTTGTCTAATATTATTATGAAACAAATTATATAGACATATCAATTACTGTATGAATCGAATCTCTCATCTTACAAAACATGAACATATAGATTATTATATCTTAAACTCATTATAGATTCTGTCATTAAAGTGAGTACATGGTTGAAATCTTAGCTCCGGCAGGAAGCCCATCCGCATTGAAGGCCGCAGTAGAAGCAGGAGCAGATGCAGTCTATATGGGATCTGGGTGGAATGCAAGGCTCAGAGCCAGGAATTTCACAAAGGATGAGCTTGGAAAGGCGATATCATACTGCCATGCTAATAACGTAAAGGCGTATATCACTCTAAACACGCTTATTTTTGAAGAAGAGCTTGATGCGGTTAAGGAATATCTTTATTTTCTTCATGAGAAAGAAGCTGATGCAGTGATAATACAGGATTTGGGTGTTTTAAGGCTTGCGCGCGAATTAGGTGTCTCATTGGATGTTCATGCAAGCACACAATTGTCTGTGCATAACTCAAGAACAGCACAGATACTGAAAGACAAAGGCGTGAAAAGAATTGTCCTTGCAAGAGAGCTTAACTTCGATCAGATAAAGAGAATAAAGAAAAATGTAGATGTGGAGCTTGAGATTTTTGCATATGGTGCATTATGTTATTCATATTCTGGAAAATGCTTATGGAGCTATATCCAGACAGGAAGAAGCGGAAACAGAGGAGTATGTTCACAGATGTGCAGGTTTCCTTGGAGACTTCTAGTTGATGGGAAAGAAGTAAGAAAGGGTTATCTCACCAGCACTAAAGACCTGAATTTAATCGAGCATGTAAGAAAGATTAAGGAATTAGAAGTTGAATCAATAAAAATAGAAGGAAGGCTTAAGGATGCAGAGTATGTTAGAAATGTGGTATCTGCATTCAGGGCTGCGGTTGATGGAAAGGATTTCGATTCAAGCAAACTGCAGAGCAGCAGGGGATTCACAACTGGATATTTGTTTGGAGAGGCAAAAACCAAACTAATAAATCCAAATTCTCAAATATTCCGTGGAAAAGAAATAGGAAAAGTTGTAAGTGTAACTAGAAACGGCGCAATAGTAGAGCTTTTCTATCCTCTTCATATGAATGAATACATAAGAACTTCCTCATTCAGCAAGGCAATAAAAATATATAGAATTTACAAGGATGAAAAAGAAATAAATCCAGGAATAGGAAGGTGTATCATTAAAATAAAGAATCTTAGAAAAGGAGATAAAATATACAAGATAGAGCCCATAGAAACAGATTCGTCCTTCCTTCAAAACTTCAAGCCTGCAGAAAGAAAAATTAAAAGAAAGGATATTGAATTAAAGCCTCTTCAGTTCGCTTCTAAAATGTTCAAGCATTACACCGACCGGGAGAAGGGAAAGGACTTTATTTACGATTGGGGTTTTGCAGTTGAAAATTACAAAGAAATCAGACATAAGGCATATATAGAAACGCCCAGAGTAATATTCGATGAAGAAATGGATCATGTTAAGAAAAGAATGCAGGAAATTGATGATTGGTTTTCAGAGAAAAATATTGAGCACTACTTCATGATATCTGAATTAAGCCTAATTGGAGAGCATCCTTTCTATGTTTCCCATTACGCAAATGTTGCAAATACATTCGCTGCAAGAGAATGGCTAGACTTAGGAAAAGAAAACATGAAAGGCGTAGTAGCAGCGATGGAGGTCCCGCCCGATCATGCGAAAAGACTTGGCTTTAGTATTTACGATGGCGAATACATAGAGCTTGCCATATCTGAAAACGACTGGTATTCTGAATTTGATATAAAAGGAAAGGCGCAGCTTGTGGATCCGAGAGGAAATGTATACGACATAATCAAAAGAGAAAACCGAACGCTGGTTGTAAAGAGAGATTCCAATAGACAAGAAAAATGAAAAATCTGATTATTTGACCCCAAAAAAACGGCGTTTAACAAAAAATTCTATCAAATAAAAACTGAGTTCCGCTAAGGAGAAGTTTAAAAACATATACGTGATTATTATTTCATGGGTATTAAGATTACTATTGAAAATTCTTCAAAAATGGTTTTGGAGAATAAAAATTCAGAATACATCATTATGGCGCTGATATTTGTTTTATTGGGGATGGCGATAATTCTGACTGGCTTTGGAGTAATTGGAAGCACTACAAACTCTTTAGGTGCGATAGGGGGCGGATTGTTCTTTGTTTTAGCTGGCGTAATTATTTTACTATCGAATACGGGTGTCAGGCTTGAAATTGACAAGTTGGCGGGAAAAGGAATCTTCATTAGCTCTACCATTCTTAAAAAAGAAACTCAAGAGATAGATCTCAAAGACATCCAAGAGATCACGATGCAGAAAACAATTCAACATACTAAAACACGTAAGGGACTCAAAACTTATTACATATTCACTCTAAATTTTGTGATGAAGGACAATAGAACCATACCGATTGAGTTGGGTCGTGCTAGCATAAACGTTATGAACCTGTTTAGTTCTCCAGATGAAAATATGAAAAGAAAAGCTCAACAGATCGCTGAGTTTTTAGCTGTCCCATTCAGATTTGCTGAAGCTTAAGTTCGTTTTGGTGAGGATGGATTTTTGGATGTGGAATGTTTTATTCATATTGCCACATGCCGCCAGATTGGCAGTCGGCAGGCCATGGATCTATCGGTTCAGCGAAATCTCTCCACACCTCGAAATGCAGGTGCGGACCTCCTGTCTTTCCAGAGCTTCCGATTTCAGCGATCTTCTGTCCGGCTGACACGTGGTCGCCGGGCTTGACCAAGATTGAGCCGTTCTTCAAGTGGACGTACATTGTTGCGAATATCTCCCCCATGTTTTCATGCTTTATGACCACGAGATTGCCGCCTAAAAAACACCAGAAACATGTCCCGTTTGGATTGTCCCTTCTGCAATACGGGCCTTCATCTGTGCATACCATGTAACCTGAAGAAACACGCGGACCGGGCTTCTCGCTTGGCGGCTTGCAGTCTGGATGCGAGTCATTAATAATGAATGAATTCATGAAAGAATTGTAATTGACGCATCTGTCATACTTTCCGTCAAACACCCAGAGAACCACCCCGTCCGCAGCTGCCCTGACATCCACTCCCCTATTCATCATTTGCCATCCTGCTGTCACTTCGTTTCCAATCACAATGTCAGTTCCTGTGTGGTATGCATATCCAGTTCCACCGCAGGGATGCGATCCATCCCCATCTATATCTGGAAACAGCACCGTACAACTGATCCCGGGCTTGCAGTCCACGGGCCATATTAGTTTTCCCTGTTCAGGGATTGCAGAACTCGAAGGAAATCTCACGTTTTTCTGCAGACAACCCATTAGTGCAATTAAGACGATCGCGATGAATAAAACAATCATAAGAAGTACTGTTTTTGCGCGCTTATGCATGATTTTATTGATATGAGTATGTTTTTAATCTTTGCCATTCATATCAAATCATGTGCCTAGAATTTATTAAGCAATGGAATGAGAAGCAATTCATATACCTGATTGCGACGATTACAGCAATACAGATGCTTCTTATACTCGTTGGTTTCTTACCCCCATTAAACATGGGTGGAACTGTGCACTTGTTGTTCAATCTGGTGATATTCGCCTTGCTGTTCTTACTGGGTTACTCGTTCTCCCAGAAGGGATTGAAGCATGCTGCAACCATGGGAGGGCTTGCAATGCTCCTGAGCGTGTTCATAGCATATGCTGCGCTCTTTATAGGCAGATTCCTTGGAAAAGGCGTTCTCGGGCTCCCTACACCAAGTGAGGAACTGGTTCTAATCCAGCTATTCTTCATACTCGTTATTAACGTATTGTTGGGCGCAGTTGTCGCGGTTGCAGGATCGTTCATCGCCAGCCTGCTCAAGCCTAAACAGATGAAAAAGAAGAAATAAACTGAAAATGAGAGCGCCAGCAGCTAAAAAACAAAAATCTTATGGTCTTATATACTCCCAGATTATGCTTTTCTCTCCAGGATATGTGACAAGCATCTTGCATCTGTTGATATAGCTGTATCCGTCTTTTATCTTTGGTTCTATGATTTCTTTAAGATGCAGCTTATCTGCTTTAACAACATACCTCTTTCCATCTTTCTTTAATATATGTTCGTCACAGATATATGACCTCTCCTTGCAGCCAAGCTTGTCTTCACAGAGAATTATTCCTTCCTTCGTAACCGCAAGGCCGGAAAAACCTATTACCTTAAGCTTCTTGTGATCCTTCTTCAATTTGTTCACTACAACCGAAAGATCGCGGATCACTGTTTTATAAAACTCTTTTATTGGCGCAAGAGCGTTACGCTCGAATTTTTCTATATGGTACACATATATTCCAAGCTCCTTATCTTTGGAAGGATTGAAAACCATCTCATCTGTAATCTGCGATTCGGAGATTTTTCCTTCAGTTATCATTTTCCATCCTTCTGAATTTAGTGGAATTGCGACTGAAATCCCAACTATATTTCCGTCTTCTTCGTAGATCATTCCGAATTCAGGGTTGTTTTTATACCATCTTCCAACATCTTCCAAGGTGACTGGAGAATCGGTGGGGTATATCAGCTTGTCAAGATCTAGAATGAATTGGTAATCCTCTTTCCTTATGGCTCTAAGCTGCATAAAATCACCTTTAGATGAAATGTCCAATCAGAATGCACAAGCAACAAATAATAAGAAATGAAAATAATGGCAAAGCCTTAATTTACTGCCCTTCCTCAAGCTTCTTCTTTAGCTTTGCAAGCTCCTCATGTATTTCCGGATGCTTCTTGGCGGGATCCAATCTCGCCTGCTGTTCCAACTCTGCGATTCTTCTCTTAAGATTTTGGTGCTTTCGTTCTATATCCTTTTTGCTTAATCCCATGCGCTCACCAATTCTAAAAACAATTGACCGAATCTCTGGTGTTTCAAACAAGTTCAGCGCAAAGCGCCGACATAAACTCACTCTTTTTTCAGCACAAGCTCTCCATCGTATTCAAATACTTTATACATACCGTTCGTGTATTTAAACGTAAAACTTCTGCTGAGCTTCACCGTTTCCCCATCAAAGCTTATTGCATTCTCAGGTTTCATCTCCGCAAGCCTTCCAGTATTGTTATAGTCGCTTGTGAAGATGTCCTCAATGATCTGGTTTGTTATAGAAGCAGGATAGCCTGCAAGATAGCAGATGTCCTGTTCCTTGTTGTATACAACATAATCGCCAGTATACATGTTAATGTAGATGCCTAAAGGCTTGCCGTTCTTATCAATGTAATATCCGCTGCCTATCTTTCCAGACCTAGTGAATTCATCGCTGTACTCCGCGCTTTCTTTGGCAACCGAATGCTGTTTCCATTTGCTTGAATCTCCCAATGTAATGCAGGAGTAATTGAAAACTCCGCGCGGGTTTGTTTTGTATGCCAAATCTCCTATGGTCAAATTGGAAAATTCGATTACAACGGACAGCTTCTCTTCCGCTCCAGTGGCTCCGCTGCACGAATATCCAGAATCAGGAGATGGGCATACTGTGGATACCTTTGCTGTAAATGCTAGCCAACCGCTATAAGTTGGCTGTGAGGTACTCTCGCCGGAAGTAATATTCAATGTATTATTAGTATAATTAGTATAATTTATTACATTATCGTGCTGCCCTAAACAAAACCAATATCGAAAAAAGAAAAAGCAAAGCCCACGAAATTTTTTCCATTTTAACACTACCTCATTTACAAAGCATTAATACGATTTGGAGATACAAATGCACTAGTAACTAATTAACTTTACCAGCTATATTTAAATTACTATCATTGCCGTGCAGATATAGTGTTTTTTTGTCATGTTTAATATCTAGCCGGTTTATTTTAAGATTATTCAAGATATATTGCAGGCTTGCCTGGCTTTGCCTTGCTTGCCTTGTTCATGGGATCGTACTTCTCCTTGTCTGCGACTGAATAAACTGCGAGCTGCTCGAATTTGAATCTCTCTTTTATGAATTCTGATGCGTTCCTTATGTACTGGGCTTCGTTTGGCATGCAGTATATGAAAAGCTTGGTTTTCTTTTCCTTCATTATCCTTGTCAGGTTGTTGAGGTCGTCAACCATGCTTCTGATCTCGTCCTCTGCCTTGATTATTGATTCATCAGGCTGAGATGGAACAGGCCATGACTCTTCGCTTATGAGAGTCTTGTTTCCAAGCTTGTGCCAGTAATCCTCTGCGAAGTGCGGCACGAACGGGCTCAGTATCTTCAGCCAGTCTCCTATAAGTTTCTTGCTCACTGTTCCGCCCCTGCTTTTCAGCCACTGCAGATCGTTCCTTATTTCGAAGAATGCGATTGAGGCAGCGTTCCTGATCTCATGCCTCTCAAGCTCTGCCTCCACCATCTTGAGCCTCTTTGCAAACATGGCTTCCATCCACCTGTTTATTTCCGAATCCTGGCCTTCGCCCGATGTGGAAATAAGATCGTCAAGCATCTTCTTCAGGTTTTCAAGATGGACTGAATATCTCTCCATCTCCGCGCTCTTCCAGTCGAAGTCGTTCCACTGGTTTGTTCCGTGTGCCATGTAGAACCTTATTGCGTCAGGACCGTATTTTTCTATTGCGTCGTCCCAGAACACCACATTTCCTTTGCTCTTGGACATCTTTTCCCCTTCGACTATGAGGTGCCAGTTCACGAATATTCCTTTCGGCCAGAATCTCTTGTCGAATATGGCTGAGTGATGGAATATGAAGAATGGGAAATGGACGGTCTTGTGCTCCTTGCCTCCGAAATTGAGGTCAAGCGGATAGAAGTACTCGAAATCCTTCCTTATTTCTTCCGCCACCTGCCTGCTGCATTTAAGGTTTCCTTCCTTCCCAAGATAGATGTAGTCAAAGAAAGCATCGTCCAATTCCTCCACTTTCAGCTTTCCTGTGTTTATCGCCCTTGAGACAAGATAAAATGCCATATAGATGGTTGAATCCGAGAGCGCCTCGATCATCCATCCCTTCGCGAACGGGAACTCTGTCCCCAGTCCCCTTTTCCTTATGAGCGGCCTCTCCCTGAGCCAATCAATGATCGCAGGAAGCTCTTTCTTGTATTCCGGAGGATAGGTGCTCATCTGCTCTACGCACTCCTTTGCCAATTCCTTCCATTTCTTGTCAGCATAATTGACAAACCATTGGCCGGAGATTTTCTTGATTATTACAGGATGTCCGAATCTATCTTTCACCTGCTTGACCGTGAATTCGTATATCTTGTCTGTCAGTCCTTTCTCTGAAAGGTAATATATTATTGCATCCTTTGCCTTTGCTGTGGGCATCCCTCCAATGACTGGGATCTCTTTCTTTATTGTTCCTCTGTACTCAAGCTTGTACAGCTCTTTTACAGCAGCCTCTGCGTCTCCTTTATGCTTCTGGAGGATTACCGCGCTCGGGATTCCGTTTAGACGCATGTCGACTACGAACGGGATTGTGCTGTCGTCTGCTCCTGTTGCCTCCTTGTAGTGCATGTAGTCGTAAGGATCATGGGCTGGTACGCTCATCACAACTCCCGTAGCCTCAGATGAATCAACAAATGTTGCTGGTATTATCTTCACTTCCTTTCCGCTTGCAGGGTTTGCTATGGTTACATCTTTCAGCTCTGCCCCCTTCATCTTTCTTCTTACTTCTATTTTCTTGCCAAGGTTAACGAATTTTTCAACAGCCTGCTCTGATATTATCCAGACCTCATTGTCCACCGAAGCCTCTACATAGATGGATTCTGGATTGACCCAGAGGTTGGTGACTCCGAAAACAGTCTCGGGCCTCAATGTTGCTATCGGATAGATCTTTCCTTCCTTGTCTTTGAATTTGAGAACTTCGTATTCCTTAACCTCCGCATCCTCTCCTTCTGCTATCTCTGCCTGCGCGGCATCTATGCTTATGACCTGCTGGCATTCGTTGCAGTAAGGAAGGACATAATCTCCCTGCTTGAGATATCCCAGGCGATTAAGTGTCCTGTACTGCCATTGTATGAATTTATTGTAATGCGGATCTATTGTTGAGGTTGCTGTGCTTTCATCTATGCTTAACCCCAATCTCTTGAATGCGGCGATTATTCTTTTTTCAAGATACTTATCAACGTCTAAAGGCGAAGTGAATGATTTTGCTGCATTCTCTTCAATCCCGTATTTCTTCGCTCCCTTCTTGTAATCTGCCTTGCACTCCTCATATATCTTTGCACAGTCCACTCCTGTCGCATGGAATCCTAAAGGAAAGAAAACATTGTATCCTTTAGTTCTCTTGTACCTTGCAATGATGTCTGGAATTGTATAGCTTCTTGCATGTCCGATATGAAGGGTGCCCGAGACGGTTGGATAAGCGAACACCAGATAGAATTTCGGCTTGTTTGATCTTGAAGCAACGAATATCTTCTTATTTTGCCATTCTTTCTGCCATTTTTCTGCAATTGGATCCATGATCTCTTACCTCACTAAGATAAATAAATTGCAATAGTTGATTGTGAAGATTAAGCAATTAATATATAGAAATTAAATTTAAATTGCTATCATTTAGGAAATAAACTAAAGAGCGAATAAGTAGATTAATATAAAAAACAAAAAAAAATCATTCAAAAGGAAGCTGTTCCATTCCTTCCCCTTCTTTCGGCTTTTCTTGCTTGTCTTTTGGCTCTTCCTTTCTTTCCTGGACAGGTTGTTTCTTTATCATTGCTATTATGTCATTTATTCCAGTTCTGATTGCAGCTGGCTTCACAAATGCAAGCAATGATAATTCAAGTAATGCGATTATTGCCCCTATGAACGGGAAGAATATAATTCCAGAGAGGACGGGAATGGCAATCAAGATAATTGGTGTAAGCCTTCCTTTTGATCTTGCTATGAAAGCGGCCATGCCTGCAGCTAAAAGTAGGATTATCCATGTTGCATTGCAGAAAACACATACTATGCCGGTACAGTTTTCAATCATCCCTGCACAACTATTAGAAATTCCTGATGCCAAAGGAGTAATTGAAGAATCCTTTGCGGGTATTGTGCATTGGTTTTGATAGCAAAATCCATTGGTGCAGTCCATTGTTGAATTGCATTCCCCTGCGGTGTAATATTTTTCTAAAACTGCGGGCGTCCTGCATGTTTCATTTATGCAGTATCCTTCAGCGCAATCTCTGCTAAATTGGCATTTTTCTCCAAGTTGCGAAAGAGAAAATATAAACGGAGTAATCACTAATAGCAAAAATAAGATTCTATTGAATTCCGTAAGTTCAGACAATTTAAATTCCATACTAACACCATTCATACTTCAATGCTTCCAGTATCTTTGTATATCAGCAAGCTGAATAATATTATTCCTGAAACAATTCCAAGGAACGGATATAACGCGACTCCTATTAGTATTGGAGTGAATGCTGCTACCAGTCCTGCAACTGGATGCTTGAATCTTGTCCATGTGAATGCACCGAATGATCCTGCAACCAGGACAAGTAGTAATGACATTCCGTTGCATAACGATATGCATGTCTTCTCATCTGGAGAGCATTCCTCTATTAATCCCGCGCATCCAAGGTTAGGGCTGGTCAATGCGCTGAATAATGATAGTTTTTGCGTAGGTGCTGAGCTGCATTTTCCGTTTTCGCAGTATCCTGAGCAGCAATCAGCTGTGGTTGTGCATGCTGAATTTGAGCATGCGCATCTTGAATCCAGGCATGGTGCTCCGCAGCAGTCTGCAGATGATGAGCATATTGAGCCTCTGAGGCAAGTATCGTAAGCTAGCAGCCTTGTCTTTGAGGTCTGGAATAATGAATAGAATATGTCAGATGCAGCAGGATTCTCCTGCATTGAGAAGAGCTGAGGAGACGCCTTTCCTCCTGCAGAGCTTCCAAAAGCAGGCTTTCCTATATTAACAACTGTCTGGGTAGGTGTGATTGGATTGTCTGTTGATATGCAGTTTCCATTGTAGCATATCTCGCTTGAACATTGATCGCTGCTGTTGCATACTTGTGTTGTAATCTGCAAGCAGCTGCCGTTCATAAGGACAGTGCCTGTGGGACATGTATATTTTATGCAATCTCTTGTTGCTGAGTCGCAGGTGCTTTGTGAACCGATAAGCTCGTTGCAGTTGTCTGGTGACAATCTGCATCCTCCGTCACAGACGCCGATTACATTGCAGTATTCATCTGTGCTGCAATCTGAATCTGCAATACAATTCTTTAGCTGACAGGTTGAATTAATACAACTACCATATAAACAGTCATTGTCTGTCTGGCATTCTGAATTAAGAACGCTTACGCAACTGCCATCGGAACACATCTGATCTGAATTACATATGTTGTTGCAAGCACCACAGTTTTTACTGTCGTTAAGTGTGTTTGCGCATTTATCTCCGCATAACGTTGGATAATCTCCACTGCACCCAGTTTCTACGCAAGAGCCGCAGTCCTTTGGACAGTTTGAGCATGTTTCATTTGAACCGCAATTTCCATTTCCGCAAACTTCAAATGTCGTACAAACGCCATCTATGCAGGATTCGCCTGGCTTGCATGAATTAAAACATAAACCACAGTTGTTGGGATCTGAAGAAACATCCGCTAAGATTGGACCACATTGGGTCAAATTCTCAGCCAAAGGCAATCTAGGCATGCATGTTAATGTTAATGGATCGCACCATTGTGTCAAACCACAGCATTCATTTCCACACTGAATGTATTGAACTGAATTCAAAACGCATGAAGAATAGGGTGTGCATACTCCATCAGAACAGAATTCATTTGCCTTGCAAATATTTCCGCATGAACCGCAATTGCTATTGCTTGTGTTGAGATTTACGCATAAATTCTCACATCTTGTTTCATTAATGCTGCATTCCGTACATTTACCATCTTTGCATATCTCGTTCTCATTGCATGCAATTTCAGTTTCACCACAATTTAATCTGTCTCCGATTAGCACAGTATTTATACAAATCGAATTAATGCACGCAGTGCCAATTGGACACAATGTTCCACAGCTGCCACAGTTCAAAACATTTGATTTAGTATTAACACAAGTAAAACCACATTGCATAAGTGGTGGCTTGCAGAATTGAGGTACGCATGAACCGGTAGACGTATCACATGCTTGTGAAGAAAGACAACAGCTGCCGCCACATTTGATGGAACCTGTGGGACAAACTGGTTCCTTTACACAGATACCATTTACACATATTCCTTCTTCACAGATCGCGGATTCGCTGCAATTTTCACCTAACTTTGCAGTTCTGGGGCCCACCTCATTTTTCAAGCCTTCCCCTGTGATGGATCCCCGCATATAGACACCTGGTTCGCATGTAACCTGACTGTTTATATTTCCTGTGAAAGATACTTTCCCATTTTGATCTGAGGTTATAGAACCAGATACAAACAGATCTCCGAATTGAGTTTTTATTACCATATCGATATTATTGCCTTGAACAATTCCAGAGACACTGCTGGATACGACCTCTA
>CAZJHL010000004.1:23557-24073 GCA_964545865.1 Microcaldota archaeon
CGCGTACGCTTTCACTATCCATAATCGGATCTGGGGTGCAATGATGATAGGAAGCATACTTGCACTTGACTTTAGAGCAATAATCGCTAGATACACTACATTTCCAAGCCTCTCCATAAAATGTACCTGTGAGGTTGTCTCCTTTCTTATTCAATGTCAAGGTATAACGTATTGGAAAATTCCTACATGCTTCGGGTGTGTTGAAGACTCCAGCGATGATAATATTTTCTTCCTGGATGTTGGTCTTTACTACTCGTTCTCTTCTAATACCTGTTCCAGTCATTGTTCCATCAACATATACATTCGGCTCACAGGTAAAATCGCTTTTGAACGTTGAAGAAAAACTGAGTTTTCCAGTTGCGTTATCTTCCTCAATAGTTCCAAATATATTCGTTGTTCCAAGCCCGCCGATGTTTGATGAAGCTATCAGCCGACCATTTTCAATCTTTCCAGTAACTGTTCCAGATATGGTTTCTGTTCTTGCGCTTAATAAAGAAAGCAAATCTTCTTGAGTTA
>CAZJHL010000004.1:24094-28852 GCA_964545865.1 Microcaldota archaeon
AGCTTGTGCCACTTCCAGACCATACACAGTCATATAAATTATAAAATGTATCTATTCTGCAACGAGAAACGAATCCTTTTAACGTTCCAGTGACTATTGAATTTTCCTCATAAAGCGATATTGTGTATTTAATATCAACATCTCTGCACGCGGCTGGATGATTGAAATCACCAGAGATGAATATGTCCGACGCCGACGCGATTAAATTTACAAAAGAGGATAGAACTAATAATATTACGAAGGTTCTATCTAAATTACGGTGTGTACTGCGCATGTTACCACATTCTTTCATTTGAATTGAATATTTAAAAATGTTTATATTTCAGTTCGTATTGAAACTTAAAAAAGACGTCATATTTGTTACAGGTGTATTTAATAATATATATTACAAATATACAAATATAAATTGAGATATGAAATCTGATTAAACAAAGGTAGATAAATTGAAACAAGATTTAGAAAATGAAATTGGAAATGAGTTTGCGAAGCTAGGAAAAAAAAAAGAAACACTGGCTGCTATAAATGAGATGGGATTCAAGGATCCTTCACCCATACAACGAGACGCGATTCCGCTTCTTGCACAGGGCATTGATCTGGTAGCGCAGGCACAGACTGGAAGCGGAAAGACTGCCGCATTCGGAATCCATATCGTTGAAAAGACAGATCTCTATGACAGATCAGTCCAATCTATCATACTTGTTCCAACAAGAGAACTCGCGCTGCAGGTCACGAATGAAATAAAGAAACTCGCTAAGTACTATAAGAATTTCTCAATAGTCACGGTTTATGGAGGAGCATCAATAAACGTTCAGTCAGACATGCTTAGGAAAGGTGCGCATGTGGTGGTGGGAACACCTGGAAGAGTCATAGACATGATAAAACGAGGCATTCTGAAGCTCGACAGGGTGCAGACCCTGGTCCTTGACGAGGCCGACAGGATGCTTGACATGGGATTCATTGACGATGTATCATTCATAATAAACCATACTCCAAAAACAAGGCAAACCCTTCTTTTCTCCGCCACAATGCCTGATGAGATAAAACTACTTGCGAAGGAACATATGAATCATCCAGAGACATTGAACGTCAGCAGCGATGCAGTCCCAATCGACAAGATAAAGCAGAGCTATATCATTGTGGATAGGAAAGAGAAAATCAATGCGTTGATTAAGATACTGGACAGGGAAAAGTTCGACCTATGCTTGATATTCACTAAGACAAAATTCTGGGCAGACAGGCTTGGAAGCATATTGGAAAGAAGGGGAAAGAAGAACATAGTTCTTCACGGAGACCTTTCCCAGAGCAGAAGAAACAAGGTAATGCAGATGTTCAAGGAAAAGCACATACATATTTTGATTGCGACAGACATAGCTGCAAGAGGAATAGATGTGAGCGGAATAACGCACGTAATAAATTACGACATACCTATGGATCCGAACAACTATGCGCATAGAATCGGAAGAACTGCCAGGGCTGGAAAGGAAGGAAGAGCGATAACATTAGTGACGCCTGAAGAATTGCACGATTTCAAGATGATGCAAAGAATGATAGGCATATTCGTAAATGAAGAGAAAATTGAAGGCATGCCCCACGGAACTGGGGAAACCGAATCTCCGAAAGAATATGATGAATACTCTTTGGAAGAAAAACTCACCGCGTTCGACCTCCATCGAATGAGAAAGGGAGAGGGGACAGCGCAAAGGGAACGTGGGCCGCACAGAAGAGAACACAGAACCTGGGGTGGAAGGCAAAAGAAACACCACCGAAATAAGCGATAGGCATTTCATACTATTTATTATGTGTTTAATAATCAAGCAAGCGCCTTCTTTATGAATGGGTGCTCCTCCATTCTTTTTGTTGCGTTTAGTATCTCTTTGTAATCCGCAGGAAGACGGCGCTCTAATTCACGTATTTGCTTCCCTGCTTCCACAACATCTCTAGCAAACTGCTTGCCTGCAATGCTGCTCGGCTCGCTCCACCAATGCGGGCATGATGTCAATGCATTAGCCCATCTTGCCTTCGCGATCCAAAGCCTTTTTCTCTCTTTTCTGTCCATTTGCTCTTCCTTTTCCGAAAGTTTTTCTAAGAGATGCGGGAATATCTCTTTTGCAGTGAGGAAAAACTGGGACGAACTATCAAAATCCCTCTTTATCCACCTATTAGTGCTGCCGCAAGTCTCCATGTCCCAAGTCTTATAAAGAAGAGGTTCGATGCTATTCCTGCTTACGGTTTCGTTTTCACTGAAATCTGAGACGAAACTAAATCCGATATCAAAATTCTTCATTAGATGGATCATAAGATAGAGCGAATATATCCTCTCCTGCACGTAAAAGCCTATTGTTTCAGCATCAGTATGTATTGTGAATCTGATCTCTTCATTAGACTTCATCTTATCCCAATAAGGATAAGGCTGCGGCTTTGCAACGCTTTCGAAAAGCCTTGTGAAATACCAGAAGCCTACTTCTTTCGGGTCTGAATTTGGAGGGAACGAAAACAGCTTGCGCGAAAAGTAGTTGTTGCTGAATAGGACATTGAGGTTAGCAACTTTCCCATTTATGAAATAGGTTATTCTGTTCAATTTCCCAATGTCATAGAATCCGTTTGGATTGTGGTAATCTGAATCAAGAACGGTTACGAAATCAATGAAATTCTCTGACTGAATGCTTGCAAATGCGTTAACTAGTGAAGGCGAAACCGCACATTCTGGGATATGCAGTGAAATCTGTTTTTTCTGCAAACGTACATACGATAAGAATGCAGAAATTGAAGCGTTGTACTCCTGGCAAAGAGATTTTTCGTCAAGAAGAGGCGCGAATGAATGGTGATAAGAGGACAAGCCCAAATCTAGTGACCTGTTAAGGTATGCTCGCGAAAGCTTGTCCATGAAAGCAGGATACCTATTCTTGATTTCGTCAAGGGTAATTTGAGGAAATGCGATCGTGATAGAATTTGGAAATTGTTCCGCGATGGCGAGTATTGGAACATAGCAATCAGTCAATGCAATCGCAATAAGATTATCCCTATTCTTTCTTTCGATTCCATGCGATTTTATTTTTTCATAAAGAGAGTGGAAGAATGGATTTTCATTATCTGGGATCTGCTGCTTCTCGATCTTGAAAAGACGATTGCACCGTGGTTGATATGCATTGAACAAGAATGAAACCTTAAGCCTATTCTTCATTGTTGTCGAGTATTCAATCAGTTTATTGAAAAGCCACTTGTTTTCTCGCTCAAGCCAGCTTATATATTCGCCAACGAAAGGCTCCATAATTTGTTATTGTATTTACAGATTAAATACTTTTCTGTTTTGGAAATCACTCTTCAGTGATCTTATAGCCGCATTTGATGCAGATCCATATCTTCGGGGGCGGATTCTCGTTGGCCTGTCGCATCTCTCCTTTGCACAAAGGGCATTTTTTGCTTTTCATTTTATCAACAACTCCAAACCGCTAATATATTGGCTCTTACCGCTGTCATTTTATTCTTTAAGCTTGTATCTGTCAATTCTTATCCTTTTCTCCCTTATGATTGCGTCTCTTTCCAAATTCCTTTCATTGCGTTCCTTTTCATTTAGCGCACTATGCATATTTCTGGTGTCAAGAATTAAGTCTCTATCTTTTATTCCGTTGAAAATCGTGCCCCTCCAGACTATATCATAGTGGTAATTCCCCCTTCCGAATGCTTTTCTTATGAATCTTGTTGCAAGCTTCTCATCGAAATGCTTGCAAGAAAAGACATCTATGAAACCGTATCTGTATTCCGGCCACGTCTGAATGTGGATGCCGCTCTCAGATAGAATATAAAATGCAGTTATCCCGTTTTCTTCTGGTTTTTCGCCTTTAAATTGATGGTTCAGCCTTGGTTCTAGGACAGTCAATTCAAACTCTTTGCAGAAATCAATTACAAATTTCTCTATAAATCCTGTATCAGATAGCTTTTTTACGTCTTCGTCGTTTTCGAGGACAAATTCCCATGTTACATGCGGCATTCTCGGCATCATACTTTAATTTATATTCGAAAAAAATATAAATTTATATTCGAAAAAAAAGGAAAAAATAAAAGAAGAATAGAAATTACTGCTTTGGTTTGAATTCCATGATCAAGGAATCGACTTTGAATATGTAAGCGATCAACGCCGCCCTTATCCACATGCCATTCCTTTCTTGCCTCCAGTACACTGCCCTTTCATCCCTGTCTACCCTCGGATCTATCTCGTCTCTTCTCGGGAGCGGGTGCATTATTATGCAAGATGGTTTGATCACTTGTAAATGAGCTGGCTTAAAGTAATACTGGCTGTAATCAATTTTCTTGGACTCTCCGTTTTTGTCGTATTCATCCTGTATTCGCGTCATATAGATTACATCTGCATCTTTTATTGCAGAAAGGAAGTCGTAGGTTTCGGTATATGGAATATTTTGCTTCCTTAAGAATTCAAGTATATCAAGTCCCATCCTAAACTCCTCTGGAGAGACATATGTTAGGTGGACATCCTTATAATTTTTCATTAGATACGAAAGAGACCTGACTGTCCTTCCTCTCTTCAAATCCCCAACCATCACTATGTTCTTCCCATCTATACCGCCTTCGAGCAGCCGCGTCATGGTATATATGTCAAGCAGGGCCTGGGTTGGATGCTGATCCGTGCCCGATCCTGCATTGATTATCGGAACTGGCCTATTTGTTTCAGAATTTAAGTGCCATGCTGCCTTTTCTACGAATCCATCCTCTTTCATTCTCATTATCATCAGATGAACATAG
>CAZJHL010000005.1:0-10224 GCA_964545865.1 Microcaldota archaeon
CTTTCCTATCAATTCGATAACCTCTCCCCTATATCCGTTAAGCATTTGTTGCTCAGGCTGGGTTTGTTGTGCCTGCTGTTTTGTGGACGGCGAGGTCTCTTTCTTTTTGGTTTCTTTTCTGTCTTCAGGTTTCTTTTCCTCTGCCATTAATATCACCTTAATCTAATCACTTATTCCTTTTTCTTTCCTTTCTTTTCCTTTGCGAGTTTTGTTGGTTTCTGCTCCTTTTCTTCTTTCTTCTCTTCCTTTCCGGAAGATGGCATCTTCTGGCCGAGCTTGACCACTATGTCCTCGATTTCCCCTTTTGCTCCGCCAAGATCTTCTATCGCTATTGCTGCACAACTTACAGTTATTCCAATAGCCTTTCCAAGGTCCATCTTTGTTGGAACGTATACGAAAGGAACTCCTTTTTCCTCGCAGAGAATTGGAAGGTGCATTACGATCTCCTCTGGATTAACGTCAGCAGCTATCACGACTAGCTTTGCCTTTCCAGATTCTATAGACTTGGTTGCTTCATTTGCACCCTTTCTTATCTTTCCAGTGTCTTTTGCAACGCTCACAGCGTTGATAACTCTGTCTGATATTTCTTTTGGTACTTCAAATTTAACATAGCTTGCCATACTCTCACACCTCTTAGTTCATAGAGTATGCATTATGCATACCTGCATTAAATGCAATAGAACAAATAGTAGATATATTATGTATTAATCATTTATAATCCTTGCTGTTGCGCAGCTTATCTGTTGATTTAATCAAATAGGCAGAAAAAGGCTAAACCACAAGGAATGCCTCTTTTATTCCAGGTATTCTTTTCACTTCATTCTTTATCTTTTCAATCTGTTCACTAGAGTTGTATGCAAGTACTAGATTTATCATCACTCTGTCGTCTTTTGTTTCGCTTATGTTTATTTTCTTTATCTCAATATGCTGGCCCATGAGCAGCTTTATAAGATCTGATAGTAGCCTAGGCCTGTCTTCGCTGACCAGATTCATTTTCTGAAGATAAATATTAGTCTGTATCTCCCATCTGGCATTTATTTTTCTCTTGAATTCAGAAGTCTTCTCAAATGTTTTGCAATCAGCTTTATGAATCGTATACCTTCCTTGCTTCGGCGGGTAGGTGACTATCTTGTCATTTACAGTTGGATTACAACATTTGGCGAGATCTATATTCGGTGAGTTTATCTGCGCTACCAATTCCCCATTCTCCATCCTTGCTTTCTTTCCTCTTTCAGAAATGGCAACTTCTGGTTCTTTCACATTGCTTTTTTTAGGTCCAATAAGATTTAATGCCGCTCTTATTTTCGCTTTAGCCTTGGACGTTTTGACTATTCCAAGCCAATTTACATTGACCTTTTTTTGCGGGGAGGTTGCAACTTCAACAATGTCTCCATCGCTGAGGATATGATTGAAAGGAACGATCTTTCCATTTACCTTTACCTTATCTGCATTAAGCCCTATCGAGGTATGGAGTGCAAACGCAAAATCAAGTGCAGTTGATCCATTAGGCAATTCAATCATATCTCCTTTGGGTGTGAAAACAACTACCCCCCTTTCAAATAATTCGATCTTTATACCTTCAATGTACTCCTTTTCTTCAGTTATTTGTTTCTGCCAGTTTAATAGGTTCTTCATCCATTCTATCTTTTTGTCAAATTCTTCCTCGCTGTGGCCTTTATATTTCCAATGTGCAGCTATACCCATTTCTGCTATTCTATCCATTTCTTCAGTTCTTATCTGTGCCTCAATATTCTGCTCGTTTTCTGTTAGAAAGTTTATATGTATTGATTGGTACATGTTTGATTTTGGCGAAGCAATGTAGTCATCAAGGCTGCCAGGAATTATCTTGTAATTTTCACTTATTATTTCTAATATTCTATAGCAATCGCTTACTCTCTTAGTTATTATCCTTATAGCAAACAAGTCCATCAGCTGGTTGAACGTAAGTTCCTTTCTTTTCATTTTTTTGTATATTGAATATATATGCTTCTCTCTGCTCTTTACAGTTACATCTATACCTTTGCTCTTTAGTATTTTTTCAATTTCATTCCTTATCCTTTCAGTTTCCTTTTCCTTCCCTTTTCTTTTTTCTTCCAAAGCCTTTTTTATTTGAGAATACGATTCCGGTTCTATAACCGAAAGATAAAGATCTTCCAAGTCGTTTTTTATCTTGGTTATGTTCAATTTATGTGCGATAGGTATGTATATTTCAAACGTTTCTTCCGCCATCCGTTTCTGCTTGTGTTCCGGCAGGAAGGATATCGTTCTCATGTTGTGCAACCTATCGGCAAGTTTTATTATTATGATTCTGACATCTTTGCTAAGTACTAAAAGCATTTTCCTTATGTTTTCGGCTTCCGCCTGCTCAAGCTTTAAGAAAGGTATCTTACCTATTCTAGTTAATCCATCAACTATCTTTGCAACCTGTTCTCCGAACTCTTTTTCAATCGTATTTATAGGTATTCCTGCGTCTCTGCAAACATCATGAAGAAGCGCCGCCTGGATTGAGACTGTATCATTAAGGTAATCAGAAACTATCTCTGCGACAGCTACGCAATGCAAGACATAAGGCTCTCCTGAAAGCCTATACTGATTCTTATGCACTAAAGCTGAAAATTCGAAAGATTTCCTTAATGTATTTACATCTGCCTTTCCAGTCTCTTTTTTTATTTTTTCAACTAATTTATCAAATGCATTTTCTAATTCTTCTTCAAGTTGCATTTTCATCACTCGGATTTTTTGAGCGTTTTGACTACTTCCTCCCCAAATTTCTTTGCAGATTTAGGTCCATTCGCAGTTATTATTTTCCCATCTACAGTTAAGGGTTCTCCAGTATATTCCGCTCCTTTCGTTTCAAGATTATCTTTTTCAGAAGGAAAAGATGTCGCTTTCTTTCCTTTAAGGATGTTTGAATTAGCTAGAATCGAAGGTGCAATGCAGATTGCAGCTATTATTTTTCCATCTTCGTATGCATTTCTTGCGATTCCAAGTGCTATTTCATCACGAAAATAAACTGCAGCACCGCTTCCGCCTACGAAAACAACTGCACGATAGCTTTTTAGATCAACTTTTGTAATATCAAGATCTACATTTGCAGTTCCACCAAGCATTCCAGTTGATTTCTTAACTCCTTTTGAGGCTATTTCTACTTTATACCCATTCGATTCAAGAATACTTTTAGGTTCAAAAAGTTCTTCATCCCTAAATTTATCTGGTGCAATAATCATCAGAACCTTGTCCATAATTTCACCCGGTGCAAACCTATTATAATTTAGATATAAAATATTAAAAATTGAACATCTTTTCGCTTTTCTGACCAACTGGAAAAGGCGTTCATGCAGAAAGTTTATATCTATTTCTAATAACATATTGTCATGGATGATTACAAGAAATTCATAGTCGCATTAATTCTTCCATTCGTTGCGGGAGCGATAGGTTCATTTTTTACATATCCTGAGATAGATTCATGGTATGCCAATTTAAATAAACCCACTTTCAATCCACCAAACTGGGTATTCGGTCCAGTTTGGACGCTTCTTTACATATTTATCGGAGTTTCATTCTATTTAGTGTGGAGAAACAAGGACATTAAAAATAACATGCACACCTACAAATTCTTTTTCTTGCAGCTTTTCCTTAATTCTCTGTGGTCCATAGTTTTTTTCGGCTTAAAAGACCTGCTGCTTGCATTCGGAATAATAATTGTTCTTTGGGTAGCTATATTGTTGAACATACTTTCGTTCTACAAGGAATCAAAAGCCGCAGCTTATCTGCTTATCCCATATCTCTTGTGGGTAAGCTTTGCTTCTATTCTTAACTTTTATGTATACACATTAAACTGATTCTAATCAAAAAAATAAGTGCGGCGGCCGGGATTTGAACCCGGGTTGCAGCCTTGGCAAGGCCGCGTCCTGACCAGACTAGACTACCGCCGCATAGCGACATGCATTTTGATTCATAGAAAAGATGTATAATTATACATCTGAGATTTTAAAAACTTATTGAATTTCTGAAATGCATGATCATAAACCAAGAAGGATTGCAATTGCAACGATAGCTACTGTTGCAACTACGAACAATCCTACAAATATTTGGAATTCATTGGGAAGGCCTTGAATATCTGTATACTTTTCAGAGAGGCTTTGCTCCATATGCAATCTTTCAAATGAAATTTCAATTTTATCATAATCTGTTAGAAATGTGTTTGGAAATGTGTATCTAATATTCGGACTAAGCGGGGGCAGCTTAAGATTCAATTCCATTTGGTATACTTTTTTAGGTTCTAGTATAAATTGTTTAGAGCAATCCGAACATTCTACAGTTAGGGGTGGGATAAATGCGGCGTTTACAAATATTGGAGATTCTTCTTTGTTTGTTATTTTTATTATTGTCGGCTGATTTTGATCCAATGGGGGCTGAGGAGAAAATAAAATATTTACATCAAGCGGATCTTCTTCTGTGAAGTTGATTATCTCCACTTCTACGCTCTCTTCAAGCCTTATCTGTTTTGCTTCATTTGAAACAGCGCTTATTGAATCATGCAGGACCGAAATATCTTCTCCAGTGCCAGTTCTTACCCTCAAAGCATTAAGATTCATGAACTGATTGTGGGTTGGGTCTATCTCAATCCATCCGTAATTCGGAACATAAGTTTCAGTCCATGCGTGAGGTATCCATTTTCCATTCACATAAACATAGCCTATTATCATGCGCGTAGAATAGTTTTTCGATCTTGCCATCGCAGCAAAAAGATTTGAAAGTTCGTCGCATACACCCGTTCTTTTTTCAAGGACCCAATCAGAAGGCATAGTTAGGGCAGTTATGTCGTTGATTGTTACATCAGTATAAGATGCATTATATCTGATGTTCCTATAAACCCAGTTTTCCATATCATACAAGTCGTAAGGTGACTGTGATACAAACATGCTTGAAAGATTTCTTATTTTTTCATTAATTACGACGTATTCAGTCTCATTCACGTATAATTTATTCGATTCGCTAATTTCATTTCTATCTATGTAATCAGTTTGGATAATGAAATGTGCAGTTATTCTCTTTGATCTTATTTTATCAAATTCAAATCTCACTTTTGATTCAGTATCCGCAATAACTCTGTATGCATCGGAGAAAGTTGCATTCAATATTTTTTGATTCTGCGAATTAGTCGGGATTGTCACATCAAGGGATCCATTCTGGAGAATTCCGTCTCCGATGATGTCCCAATTCATAGTCACATTGAGCAATGCTTTCGTCGGCCTCGCATAAATCGGAGTAAGGAATAAAATAAGGAAAATGAAAAGTAAGTCCCTACATTTTGATTGCCCAAAAGATTCCATAAAATAGTTTATATAGAAAATTAATTAAATTTGTTCAATCTTTTTAAAAAGTAGCTTTTAGTGCCGCGGGGCGGATTTGAACCACCAACCTTTCGGTCTTCAGCCGAATGCTCTCCCAATTGAGCTACCGCGGCGTATTAAACGAATGGCAATGATATATTTATGTCCTTTAATCTTTAAATTATTTGCTATTTTGTTTGGCTACATTTCTTTCCGATTGATTAGCAATTCGTTAAATAATGCTATCGATTCTTCTGTTTATTTCAGTCATTCTTTTCTTAGTTATAGAGTAAGATTTTTCGTTTTTGTCCAATTCAGGAAGATATGCAAAATACCATCCTTCGTAAGGCATCTTCCATGCTATCAAAGTTGTTATTCCCGTGTTTTCTTCCCATCTGCTCAAAGCCTCGAATTTTTCGTGCTCTATCGCAATTCGATCGCTGTTCCACGCTTTGCATTCCATGGCATATTGTTTACCGCGCTTGAATAAAAGTATATCTGGACTCACAGAATTGACTCCGCTTCCTGCGGACCTTATTACACTGTACCCTTTCTCTTCAAAGATATGGATAAGTTCCCTTTCATTTCTAGCTCCTTTTTTATATCTATACATTTGATCATCTTTATTTTTTGGTCGCTGAATGAGTGATAAGTATATTATCTTATAAGAGAGATTTATAAATTGTTGTTTTAAAATATAGGTATTGAAAAATTATATTTTAGGTGAGTGATTTTATGGCTGAAAACCAGGGACCGATAAGGAGATTCATAAAGATATTGAAGGGGGAGAGGCCCTCCGTTCCTTTAGAGGCAGTAATGCAGAAAGGCGTTGTGGTTCTAGAATCGTCAAAAACCGCTTTGGATGCAGCAAAAGCAATGGAGAAGAACAAGATAGGTTCAATTATCATAGTTGAAAAGGGTAAGGCGATTGGAATCGTGACAGAGAGAGATCTTGTTAGGAGGGTGTTGGCAGGAAAGAAGAAGCCTTCAGTCAAACTTAAACAAATACTCTCTTCTCCTTTAAGAGTTGCAAGACCAGAGCAGGATATTCAAG
The DNA here is from genome assembly GCA_964545865.1 of Microcaldota archaeon. Taxonomy (GTDB): domain Archaea; phylum Micrarchaeota; class Micrarchaeia; order CABMEP01; family CABMEP01; genus DTQF01. Next base: position 6,391 of record CAZJHL010000005.1, read on the forward strand.
AAGCAGTGCTTGCAATGAAGAAATACAAAATAAAGAAGCTCGCAATCGTTGATGAAAACGGAAGACTTGTTGGTATAGTGACGGATACAGATATAACAAGAGCGCTCCCAGGGATGATAGACATACTTCAGGAAATAGGCAACTACAATAGAATATCTGAAGGATCACAATCTGTAGGAATCTGTCAGAGATGCGGTCTATATTCTGATACGCTACAATCTGTAAACGGAGAACTAATCTGCGAAGAGTGCAGAGAGCAAGAAGCAGAAGAATACGAACAGTGACAGCAAATAGATATTTTCTTGTTTTTATTTCCTTTCTTTATTTTTGTATCTCTGATAAAAATCAAATACAACAAATAGTGTTTTCCCATTAAAAAAGAAAGGTTTAAAAATAAGTGTGGCTTAATGTTATGTAAGTGTAATATTGTCAGCATGGCTGTTAGACAGCCTAAAATTCAAACATGAAAACTGAAATTGTCAAACAAAAGCTAAAAACACTCAAACGGGTGCTTGAGCACCTCAATACCTCTAGAGTAATTGTTCTCGTTGAGGGAAAACGTGATATTCATGCTCTTAGAAACTCACATTTCTATGAAGGAGAAATTATACAAATATCAAACAGAAAGCCGCACGAACTCGCGCAGCTTTTGCTTGGCACTGAAAAGACTGTTGTAATGCTTACAGACTACGATGATGCTGGTGAGCAGCTTCTTGAAAGGTTTGCAGAAGAGCTTTCCGCAAACAACATAACTGTGGACGTTACAACAAGAAAGTCGCTACGTTGGATTTTAGGCATAAATACAATAGAAGAAATCTCAACTGCTTATGCTGATTTTGTTGCACAAGTTACATGTGCACAGCACGAATTGTGCCTGACTGAGGAATTATTAATCCCAACCAGAAACGAAGGAATAGTAATTCTGAACAAGGGCAATTCAAGGGTGCGCTAAAAAGTTGTATAAAGGCACATTCATTAGTGCATCAATAGGTGGTAAAATGGGAAAGATTTACATAGATACTGTTAAATATGTGATTCACGCGAATGTTGAGATCACAGGTTTAGTAGAGAAACCAGACGTAGTAGGAGCGATATTCGGTCAAACTGAAGGTTTGTTGGGCGAAGAGCTTGATTTAAGAGAGCTACAGAAAAACGGAAGGATTGGAAGAATAGAAGTCAATCTTCAGCCAAAGGGAAACAAATCAGTTGGAAATATCGAAATTCCTTCAAGTCTTGATTTGGTAGAGACCTGCATTATCGCATCCGCATTAGAAACAGTTGATAGGGTGGGTCCTTGCGAAGCGTATATCAATGTTCAGAGAGTGGAGGATACAAGAAACATAAAGAGAAAGAAAGTAGTTGAAAGGGCAAAGGATCTTGTTAAAAGAATGGTTACAACAGAGATACCTGAAAGAAAAGAGCTTTCAGAGCTCGTTCGTGCAGAAGTTAAGACTGCAGAGATATCTTCATATGGGCCCGAGAAGCTGCCCGCAGGTCCGAATATAGACGCAGCCGACTCTATAATATTGGTAGAGGGAAGAGCTGACGTGATCAACCTGTTAAAGAATGATATCAACAATGTAATTGCAATAGGCGGAGCGAATGTTCCAAAATCAATAATCGAATTATGCAAGAAGAAAGAAGTAACATTATTCGTGGACGGAGACAGAGGCGGAGAGATAATAATGAGGGAAGTTCTCAACAACTGCGAGGTTGATTACGTTACAAGAGCCCCAACTGGAACCGAAGTGGAAGAGCTGACAAGGAAGGAGATTCTGAAATCATTAAGATCAAGAGTGCCAGTTGAACAAGCAGACACTCTGAAAAGGAGAAAGGAAGAAGGTACATTTGAACAACAGTACCGTTCTGCAGTTCAGAGGGAATCTTTAGTCCAACCTGTCCAGCCTGCAAGGCAAGAACAGGCCATCCAGCAGGCAAGACCACAGGAACAAGAGCAACCAGCAACTAGTGGAATGCCAGAAAACATTCAAACAGAACTCAATACACTTGAGGGCTCTTTAAAAGCAAAGTTTTACGATGAGCGCATGAATCCGATAGGCGAGGTTCCAGTACGAGACGTGACAAAGGCATTGCAAGAAACCAAAGGGGTCTCTACTGTGATTTTGGATGGAATAATAACTCAAAGACTTGTTGATTTGACTGAGAATCTGAATATAAAGACAATTGCAGGAATAAAAATGGGCAATGTCTTCAGAAAGCCACAGAACCTGCAGATCTTTGTAAAGCAACAGGTCTAAACAACTTAAGTATTCTGCTCCCCGTTTTTACTTTTTTATTTTATTTGTATTTGAATCGCAGTATTCCTGCGATTCCACCAAATTTTTGCAGTTTTTTCCATGGCTCCTCTCCAGAAGTGAATACAGTTATATCCACTCCTTTTGATTTCGCCTCGTCTAGTATTTCAGGATGATGGCGCGCATATTCATCTAGTATGTATAATTCTCCAAGTGCCCCATACTGGTTTGCCTCATTAACCTCATCAGGCCCTTTTACAACCAGACCGCTGTTTCTTCCAAGCTCGGTCATTATCTTTTCTATCTTTTCAAATTCATGTGATATCTTGTCTTCTTTCATTATCTGTTTAACAGTTCCACTTTTGATAAGCTCATACACCCCGCTTTTTTCAGCAGTACTCGCATGCTCTATTGTAATGTTTTTCAAGAGTTCCGGATGCTTGTTTTTGATATATGCTCTAAAAGACTCTGCAGTAAACCCAGGCCCGGCAACGAGAACTCGTTTAGAGTTTTGAATAACCTTTGCGAGTTCAGCAAAGTATTTGTTTATTTTTTCCTCATAGGCTTCGTCTCTCTTCGAGGTTCTGCTCTCAAGCTCGAAATCGAATTCAACCCCATAACTCTTAAGGGTCGCAATATTAGCTATTTTATCATCCATTACGATTATCCTTAATATCGGTCTCTTGCTGCTCTTTTCCGAATCCTTTATTCTATCCAATTCGTATGTTGTCCATTTTTCCTTTCTTATTTTGTATGGATATCCTACCTCGAAGTCTATGGTGTGGTGGCTTCCTTTTTGCACATACTCCTCTGGTGTACCAGATAGGATTACACCCATAACTCTCAATATGTTCGCATTCTTATGCAATTCAGTTCTTTCAACCTCCAGTTCAATCGTGACTTCTTTCTTCTCACCAGACTCCCCCTTTTCCCCTTCTGATCTAAATCGTCGAATTGTCTTTCCAATAACAACATCTCCAGGGTTTATTATTTTCATAAGATGCCATAAATCTTCGAAATTTTCGGGCTCAAGTTTCATTTCATTATTTCTTTTATCAAATTTGATTACTTTCATATAAATCTCCTTCTTTTGTTCTTTTCCGGCTATTCAATCCTAAATTAATCTATATATAATATTTAAATATTTAAGTGATGTATTAGAATTACAGATTGCCATGTTTCTATCAACTGCAATCTAATTAATATACAAATCGCTAGAGTGATTATATGGATGCAAAGAGAATTGTTTTACTGTCTTTGATTTTATTGTTTGGGCTAGTGTTTCTTTCCGGGTGTACGTCCACTAAAAAATGCAGTTTAGATTCTGATTGTGGAACCTGGCAGGTATGCAATAGTTCAAAGTGTATCGCGGCCCCCGGATTCTGCGATTCCAATAGCAACTGTCCCGTGCATGAGCAATGCAATGCAAAAACTCATACCTGCGTTGTGAGAACAGGAATGTGCAATGTAAATGCTGACTGTCCAGATTGGCAGGAATGCGATACTGCAACACATGAATGTAAAGTTAAGTTAGGCTATTGCATTGATAGCACTTACTGTACTAAAGATTATGAGGTTT
>CAZJHL010000005.1:10294-28457 GCA_964545865.1 Microcaldota archaeon
AACAAACATGTGCTATCCTAGGGCAGGATATTGCTTTACAAGATTAGATTGCAATCTATGGGAAGAGTGTGATGACAGAACAAACAAATGCAAGGTTAGGGAAGGATACTGTGCAAACGATGGAAACTGTCAGAAGTGGCAGATTTGCGATTTAAACACCCACAGGTGTGAGGTAGCTCCAAAGTTCTGTGATTCAGATTCGCAATGTGAGTCTTGGCAGTATTGCGTTACATCTTCGCACCAGTGTACTGCAAGAAAAGGATACTGCAGTTCAACTTCAGACTGCACTGGAGGATATTCTGGTTACGAAACATGCGATCCTGAAACCCATAAATGCATCGTTGCAGCTGGAAGGTGCGCAAGCGATTCTGACTGCAAGAATTGGGAATACTGTGACTCCACGAATAAAATATGCAAGGTGAAGTCTGGATACTGCAACTCAAATAACGATTGCGAAAGATCAGAGGCATGTGACGTTTCAATTCACAGGTGCTATAACCTATATTGCGTCACAGATGCGGATTGCGACCCTGGTTACAAATGTTCATTTGTAACTAGATCTTGCTACAAAGTCTAATTTTTTTGTTTTTATTTACTTATTATATATATCAAAATATGGGATAGGATATGCTAGAGGAGACTATTTCAATCCTTATCCAGACTTTACACGAACCAATAACAATATCTTTTCTACTTGGCGCCCTTCCAGTTTCAGAAGTTAGAGGCGCAGCGATTTATGCATTCTCAGTGAATGACCCATCACTTATTTTCCCTGCAGTGGTATCAAATATACTAATCTGCCCATTGATTCTATTGCTTTGGAAAACATTAAGAATACAAAAGATCGGGGAGTGCATCCTTGGCAAATCCCTTGACAGCAAGCTGCATAAGCTGTCAAAAAGCTATGAGACACAAGGTCTTTTTGCATTGATAATATTCATAGGTCTTCCGTTTCCAGCAACAGGAGTTTATACTGGAACGCTTTTGGCAGAGATTTTAGGCATCAAAAGGAGTAAGATACTAGTTGCTTCTATCATAGGCGTTCTAATGTCCGCATCCATAATGTTTCTCATCCTTAGCAATATTTTTTAACCAATAAATATAGATATCAACTGAAGTAAAATAAAAAGAGAATAAAAAAATAAATAATTAAACAATCAACCGCAGCTTCCACTTACACTGCCACTTTCACTGCTCAGAGTTGTGCTGCAGGTGTTTGGCTGCGTTGTAAACGCAGAGCATATGGTTTGTTTGTATGCTTCTGCAGTTCTGCTGCCAGAATACTCAACATCATTTATGAACAGTGTCGGTGAGCCTTGCACTCCATATTGCTGGTTAATTGCGTATTCCAGTTCTGCATACTTTAACGCATTCTCATTATAGCAGCTCTTTATAAGCTCCGTATCTATTCCTTTGCTCTTTGCTATGTTTTCCCAGCAAGTGTCTACATTCTGATAATTGCAAGATGTGCTGACTGTTTTTATGTAATCTCTCCAAATAGAATAGTCGTATTTCTCTTTGATGCACATCTGTCTTATGTCTTCGTTTAATTCCTGAACTCCGTGCATTGAGCAGTAGGTCTTATTCAAACAGTATGCATCTTCCTGGCCTGCATAGTATTGTGCGGGATAGATTACATAATGAAGTTCAAGGTTTACGCTGTCGCCAAGCAGATCAGCTACGGGCCACATCGCTGTTTCCGCTTGCTGGCCATATGGGCAGTAACTCATTACAAATAACTTCACATCTGGTTTTTGTGTTTTTGGAATCTCTTGAGCCTGGGTTTGAGTAGGCTGTGTTGCTTGAGGAATTGATTGGCTCATGTTGTAAATCCCACCAACCATCATGAATTCTCCATCATTTGTGACATAAACCTCTCCTTCACTTATTTTAGTCCCATTCTGCATTATGTCAATTTGTAAGATAGAAATTCCGCTAGCTTGTGTTATGTTTTTAACAAGCGCATTTGCGTTGTAGGATTTAAGGAAGTTTGCATCAAGGTATTTTTCAACCTTTATTGACAGATCCGCAGTGCTCATTTCAATTCCATATTTTGGCTTTGACATGGATAGGAAAGGCAAATCCCATGCATTCATGATCCAATAACCTACCAATGCATAGCCAAACACCAAACCGAAAACAACTCCAATCACAAGACTTGTAATTATGAGTTTTTTCTTACTTGCTTGGTCTACTTTCTCTTTTAACTTTTTCATAACCATTTTACCACCTAAAATTAGTTAAGTACATAATATTATTGTTATTATATATTGATAAATCTTTACTTTAACTAGTATATTAAATTTATATTGATGAAATTAGTGACACAAATGGATAGGAAGAATAAAATTAGTAAAAACAATCAATTTTTGCCAGTGTATGTCTCATTCATGCTTTTATGGAATTTAGTTATATTTATAACTCCGATTCTTTTTGCTAACAAAGTGGAAGTATCTGAATCGCTCTTTACTTTTTTCTCACTGTTTTGCCACCAAATATTCGAACGCTCATTATGTATGAATGAGAGTATGCAGATTGGGAATTGCTCTTTGCAAGATGGGTTTATTCACCAATTTCCTGTCTGCACAAGAGATGTCGCTTTCTATCTCGCAATGCTTGGTGGTGGGGTTGTGATGATGTTTACAAGAAAAGGAAAGGAAAAAGAAATACCGAATCCTTTGTTTCTTTTAATACTTATTTCACCCATGGCAATAGACGGTCTTACTCAGCTATTCGGTCTAAGAGAAAGCACAAATGAAATCCGTTTGGTCACTGGTTTTCTCGCAGGCATAGCAGTTCCGTTCTATCTAATTCCTATTCTCAATAAATTTTCTTTGAGAGGTGCTAAAAATGCAAGAGATTGAAAACGAAAGCAATGTGTATGATGATAAGATTAAATCAATCAAGAAGAAAATTCAAAATTTCAAAAACGAATTAAAAATGATTTCAAAATCAAAGGAACTCAAGAATCTAAATCTAGCAAAAAGAAGAGTGCTCCGTCAATTAAAGAAATGCATTGATCCAGAACTGGGAAGCAGTATTCTGGATCTTGGTTTTGTATATGGTTTGGAATTGACAAAAGCGGGTGACAAATATAAAGTAAAGATAGTAATGACGCTTACTTCTCCATTCTGTCCCTTATCTGATTATCTCGCTTCAGATGTGAAGGAAAAGGTAATGGAGCTCAAAGATGTTTCAGACGTGGAAGTTGAAATAGTATTCAGCCCGCAATGGAATCCTTCAATGCTTTCAATAGAATTGCAGAAGAAGATGTTCAGTCAATTCATTAAAGAATGATGCTTTGCAATTAAGGGGATTAGACGTCTATGATAACCTGGCATCTCCAGATTTCTTTTCCTTTCACTTTTATCTTCTCCACTTTGAAATGATGCATAGTAACTGCTTTTGCATCTATTACAATGTCATGTTTTTTAGGGTTTATTTTCTCTCCATACGCGTCTGCATTAAGCGTGTAGCCTTCTTTATCCCTATGAACCTTGACGTTAAATTTGCTGAAAAACATCTGCTCTGCGTCTTTCAAAAACACAAGCTCATCCAGAAATGAAAAAAGAAGCTTCTCTTCATCTGCTTCTCTCTTAGTGATTTCATACTTTATTTTAGGTTCTATTTTATTCGGGTCTCTGACCATTACACCAAGTAAAGCGATCCCTGCATAGGAAAACATCTCTTCCAATGTTTCGCCAGTTGCCTCAAATGCGACATCCGCAGATGTCAACTCAGGAAGATATTTGTATGCCATTCTTTCCCTTGTCTTAAATTATATTACTATTTAACCTTTGATATTTGCGATAGGAATGAATCTTACCACTCTTTTTGATATTCCTGCCTTTTCACAAGATTCTGTAACGTCATCAACTGATTTATACGCTGCCCCGGCTTCTTCCGCCAACCCAGATAGACTGTCAGTCCTTACGATTATTCCTCTCTTTTCCATGTCCTTTTGCAATTGATCCCCTCTAAACTGGTGCTTTGCTTCTGCTCTAGACATCGTTCTTCCACTTCCGTGAGCAGTGCTTCCGAAAGTATTCTCTTCAGCATATTTAGTTCCAAGCAACAGATAGCTTCCGGTCTCCATTGATCCACCGAGAATGACCGGCTGCCCAAGCTCGCTATACTCTGAAGGTATCTCTTTGTTTTCAGGGCCGAACGCACGGGTCGCACCTTTCCTATGTACAATAACTTCTTTCCAGCTTCCTTCTATTAGATATTTTTCAAGCTTTGCTGTGTTGTGTGTTACGTCATAAACCTGATGCATTCCGAGCTTTTCTGGGTCTGATTTGAAGACGTCGCTGAATACCTCTCTTATCCTGTGGAGTATCACTTGTCTGTTTGCAAATGCCATGTTCATTGCACCTTTCATTGCAGAGAAATAAGTCTGGCCTTCTGGCGAGTTGAAAGGCGCGCACGCAAGTTCCCTGTCGAGTATTTTAATTTTGTATTTAGATTCCATAATATTCAGGAATGTATTGAGCGAATCTGTTGCAACCTGGTGTCCGAACCCCCTGCTTCCACAATGGAACATAACTACAACTTGACCTGGGAACATTCCAAGCTTCTTCGCAGCTTCCTTATCAAATATATTCTCCTCTTTCACTACTTGTATCTCAAGGTAATGGTTTCCAGAACCAAGTGTTCCTATCTGATCATATCCTCTTGTGATCGCCCTTTGGCTTATCTTAGACGCATCTGCTCCTTCCATGCATCCTTCTTCCTCTGTTCTCTTGAGATCTTCCTCCCACCCATATCCTTTTCTTACAGCCCATTTTGAACCTTCTTCTATCACTTTCTTGAATTCATCTTTGCTTATCTTGACAAATCCGGTTGCGCCAACCCCCGAAGGTACTTTTTTGAAAAGTGCATCGATAAGTTCCATAAGTTTTGGCTTAACGTCGTCGATTGTAAGGTCAGTTCTAACTAAACGCATTCCGCAATTGATGTCAAAACCTACCCCACCAGGCGAAATCACACCTTCATTTGTATCGAACGCTGCAACTCCACCTATTGGAAATCCGTAACCGGAATGCCCATCCGGCATCACATATGAATATTTTTGAATTCCTGGAAGGGTCGCAACGTTAGATGCCTGGTCAAAAACAGCCAGGTCCATAGTGTCAAGCAATCTCTTGCTTGCGTATACTCTGACGGGTACTCTCATTCCAGGTTTAAATGAAGATGAGATCTCCCATAAATAATCATTTATTTTTCTGAATTCAGGTTTTTTTGCTGACATGTTACCAACCACTATATTTTAACTTAATCATATTTATTAATCTTTTTTCGCAATTATATTGCATGCTCGAATTATTGATCCAATTATTTTTTCTTATAATCTCATTACTTACATTAAGCTTTGCCTCTAAAATAGCATTAGAAAGCGCTGAAAAGCTGGCATCTTACTTTGGTTTCAGTAAATTAGCTATAGGTTTCATTTTGATTTCTGTTCTGACCAGCTTGCCTGAATTTTCAGTTGCGATAATATCTGCATCTTCAAATAACAATAATCTTTCATTAGGTAATCTTCTTGGTGCGAATATAGTTAACATTTCCTTAGTTTTCGGCGCCTTTCTTTTTTTCAGTAAAGATGGTTTTTCCATCTCAAGAAAAAGATGGAATCAGATAGTGCTTTATCTTTTGATTTCATTGGTTCCCGTAGTACTTTTCATTGACTCAAGTCTATCATTTTCAGACGGCTTGGTTCTTTTGGTTCTTTATTTATTATTTGTTAAGTTATTATTGGATTCAAGAGAAAAATCAGTCACAATAGAAGAAATAGACAAGAAAAAAGCAGCAAAGGAATTTCTATTTCTTTTAGGGTCTTTATTTTTAATCTTGATAAGTGCGGAATTTGTAGTAAAAATAGCTGTGCAAATCGCAAATGAATATGGCTTGTTCCAATCGTTTATCGGAGCAACGATTATATCTTTGGGAACGACCATACCAGAACTTACTCTGACTTTAATGGCAATTAAAAAAAGATTGACAGACATTGCAATCGGAAACCTCATAGGAAGCAATGTTGTAAATATAACATTGTTACTTGGATTGAATGTCCTAATCAATCCATTTATACCAAACATAGAGGTTTCTAGTATTGCTTTTTCATTCATATTTCTCTCTTCAGGTTATCTAGTTTATAAGTTTCTTACTAAAGGAGTTTTAAATAGAAACGATGGGCTTCTACTTTTTACATTCTATATCTTGTACGTTTTAGCCGTTTCATCATTACAATTAGTATCAGTAATTCAGTGATACAATGAAAAATCATCTGAGACAAAGAAGGCAAACGATGAAGCTTTCAATGATTGAAGGAAGCTTATATTCGTGCATGGTCGGTTTCGCCCAGTATTTCATAACTCCTTATGCTGTTTTTTTAGGCATGTCTAATTTTATGATTGGTTTACTCCGTGCAATATCAGCTCTTGTTTCCGCTTTCGGCTTTTATCTGAGTCCTTTGATTATGGGGGCCGAAGAAAAAAGAAAGGAAATGATATCCAAGTATGTGTCTTATCAAGCGTATATGATTATTTTATTTTTATTGGTACCCCTTCTTCCTATTGAAAAGTCCCTATTTTTCATATTACTTTATTCATTATTTCTTTTCTTTGGTTCTGTCGTTTCCCCGATCTGGACATCTCTAATGAAAGACGTCGTAATCAAGAATGAAAGAGGTTCTTATTTCGGAACAAGAAACAAGCTGGCAGGCCTGTTCGAGGTGTGTTCTTCCTTGATCGCAGGTGCCATTCTTAGCTATTTCACTGGCAATGTATACTTAGGATTCATAATCATATTCCTTTTCGCATTTATATTTAGGATTTTTTCATCAAATCTGATTCTGAAGCATTGGGATCCTTACCACTCCAAAATTAATCATAGTACTTTGAAAGGTAACTCTAAAGGAATGAATCTCAAACTCTTAATAATAAACGATAGATATCTGAATAATCTGATTCTTCTTGGAGGGGGGATGCTTTTCGCAACAAACATCGCAGGTCCTTTCTTCGCAGTTTTCATGCTAAAAAATTTGAATTTCAGTTATCTTGATTTTACAATTGCAACAATTGCATCAACCTTAGCAACTCTCGTGTCTCAGCCGTATTGGGGAAAATTGATAGATAAGTACGGAACAAGGCCGATTATATTTTCAACATCTATCTTAATTTCGTTTGTTCCATTATTATGGGTTCCCGCCACTACTCTTTCCTATGTTATTCTTATTCAGTTATACGCAGGTCTGTCTTGGGCAGGATTTGATTTGGCTGTATTTAACATGTTATTGAAAATATCTCCTAAAAGTAAAACTCAACTATATTCTGCCTCATATAATGGTGCAATATCAATATTGACCTTCTTAGGAATGCTTGTAGGTAGCTTTATTATCTTGGCTTTAGATTACATAGATATAACTATTCTAAACAGCATCCAGGTAATTTTTATAATTTCAGGATTATCTAGGTTCATTGTTGCAGGTATAGCGCTTCCAAGAATAACAAAACATATGCAGGTTAATTCCTTAGATTTTTTCCTGAAGACAATCACAGTATATCCGATCAAAGGAGTTCTTTCAGAGGTTGAGCAAGGAACAATCTTCGCTGAGCAGATAGTGGTTTCAACTTCAAAATTAATCTTTGATCCAATCGCTTCTTTCAAAAGAATCTCAAAAGGATTCAAAGCAAGCATAAGCTTAATAAGTCCAAAGAGATAATATTATCAATTCCATAAAAAGTTTACAGTATGCAGTGATAGGATGCAGATAGTTAAAATTCCAGCGGAAAGAATAAAGGTTTTAATGTCAAATGCCAGATTCATAGAAGAAAAGGGAGAGGTAGAACTTTCCGTTTCAAATGAGGAAGGAGTCTCAATCAAATCAAGCGATCCTATAGCTGAATGGAAGGCAATAAACGTTGTAAAGGCGGTTGGAAGGGGATTCAATCCCATGGTCGCAGTCAATCTTTTTAGTGATGATTTCGTTCTTCATATCATAAATCTTAAGGACGTATTCGACAAGGAAAAGCAGAGAATAAGGGTCAGGGCAAGACTCATAGGTACAAAAGGAAAGACAAGAGCCACTATAGAAGAAATAAGCGGAGCATTCGTTTGCATATACGGAAACACAATCAGCTTTATAGGAAAGCCAGAGGAAGTTGCAATAGCGGTGGAAGCTGCAAACATGATAATAAATGGAGTAAGCCACGGTGCGGTTTACGTATTTCTCCAAAAGGAGAGAAAGCGCTTGGAATCACAAAAAATTTGAGATTTTTAGGGCGTTTTTACGTCTTAATGTCATGTTTTTAATATTTTCTTAACAAATATAATATATATTGTTTAATCAGCGGACTGAAATAAAAACAAAGAATGTGCAGTTAAATATGCGCCCTTTCTTTTGTTAGAGTCGACCAAGGTGTTTATATGGATCAAAAAGACCAAATTCAACAGGTTAATGTGCAGGAGGTTCCAAAGATTACTCGAGATCAAATAATTTCTGCAGAAGCTAAGTCAACGAAGATAAGCGCAGGTGTTCCAGAAATCGAAAGTAAGGAGATCTTCTCAGAATTCCGTGAGCATTCTGTAGCAGAATTCTTTAAGAAAAACAGGCAGATGCTTGGTTTATCTGGTAAGGTCAGGTCGCTCACAACCCTAGTTCACGAATATGTGACGAACAGTTTGGATGCTTGCGAAGAGGCAAAGATACTTCCAAATATTTATGTCAAGGTTGATAATCTGCCTAACGGGCATGTGAGGCTTTATGTGGAAGACAATGGGCCAGGAATACCTAAGCAATTTATAGGGAGGGCGCTCGGTCAGATGCTTGCAGGCACCAAATTCCATAGATTCGTGCAACAGCGAGGTCAGCAGGGAATTGGAGCTACAGCTGGAACAATGTACGCCCAGATAACTACAGGAAAGCCGATTCACTGTCGTTCAAGTACTGGAGACAATATCATCTATGAATGTGACATTGCAGTTGATCTTAAAACAAACTCCCCAAAGATCTCAAATATGGTCGAATACGCTGGAAAATACAGGGGCCTGACTGTGACTGGTGAATTCGGGGAGGTCAAATATGATAAAAGTGAGTATTCCGCATTCGAATATCTGAAGGCAACTGCGCTTGCAAATCCACATGCACAGATAACAATCGTAGAGCCAGACGGCGAAAGGACAGTATTCCAAAGGGCACATGAAGAGGTACCTGAGAGACCAAAACCAGCTCAGCCACATCCGTTAGGAATTACAACTGATGACCTGATCAATTACGCCCATCATTCTAAAGAGAGAAAGCTTTCATCTTTCCTCACTGCAAACTTCGCAAGAGTTTCAGACTCGAAGATAGATGAGTTGAAGAAACTGTGTCCGTCAATAAACTTTGACAAGATGCCCAGAGAGCTTAAATGGGAAGAGGCAGAAGCGATAGTGAATGCATTCAAGCAGATAAAATGGATCGCGCCTTCTGCAGATCCATTGAGGCCAATAGGCAAGGAGCAGATAGAGAAAGCGCTCAAAAACGTGCTTCAGCCAGAATTCATCTCCGTTTCTGAAAGAAGTCCAAAGGTATTTAGAGGGGGAGTTCCTTTCTTAGTTGAGGTCGGAATTGCATACAAGGGTAAATCTGGAAGACAAAAATCAGATGGTTCAGTAGGGTTGGATGTAAAGAGATTTGCAAACAGAGCACCACTTCTTTTCGATGCAGGTGGTTGCGCAACAATGGAAGCAGTCAAGACAATCGATTGGGGTAGGTATGGCCTAAAAGACATAGAAAACATGCCAGTAACCTTATTCATGAACCTTGTTTCAGTTCACGTTCCATATACTAGCGCAGGCAAGCAGGCAATCTCAACAGAAGAAGAAATAATTGAGGAATTCAGATATGCAATCATGGAGGTTGCAAGAGATCTTGATAGATACCTATCTGGAAGGATAAGGGATGAGCAAAGAGAGGCAAGAAAGAAAGCAATCATGAGATACGTCAAGCAGATATCATCAGACCTTCCTTATCTTGCGGGAGAGAAGACTCCTGAAGAGCTTGAGAAGAAGCTCATAAATATAATCGAATCTAAATATTCAAAGATATTTGAAAAGGGAAGATTAACTAGCGAAGAAGAGAAGCAGATCAAGAAGCAAAAAGACGAGGAAGAGATAGAGGAATAGATACGATATGTAAAGATGTTTTGAGGGAATGGTGATTTTATGGCGAAGAAAAAAGAGGCTGCAGTTGATAAATCAAATACACCGCTTACAAAGGAGGATATACTCGTTAAGGAAAAATTAGAGATGCTGGGTAAACAATTGATAAGGGAGATAGAGAGCGGACAGTCTCCATATTTCGAAACGCTGCTCAGGGGAAGGTCAAACGTATTGCACGGCGAAGACGGTTATCTTTATTTGGGAGATAAGAAAGAGAAAAGAGTTTTCTTGAACGTGGCGCAAGCAAAGAAGTTCATGCAAACTGTGGCTGTGGCATCAAAATGCAAGAAGTTCAAGGAAGAGAACCTTCACACTTCAATAAGAGGTCTTTTCTACCAGTTAAAGTTTACGCTCGGTGAAGATTTAGACGAGGAGCTTTTTGAAGAGCAGTCTGAATCGAACGAGCTTGTCGAAGATCTAGAAGTCGCATTGACAGTTAAGAGAGAAGATTTGAATCTCAGCACTGACAGAAAAGGGGTAGTGGCAGGAAACCTAGTAATTCGCGATAAATTCGGCGGTGAAGAGACAGAGATAGACTGCACAAAGCAAGGTCGTTCAGGATGGATGATTCCGTCTGACGTCGATAATGGGATGGAGTTTGTAGACGTCGATGTAGATTATGTTCTTGTAATCGAGAAGGATGCACTTTGGCAAAGGCTCAATGAAGATAAATTCTGGAAAAAGGAGAATTGCCTTATAGTCACACCAAAAGGTCAGGCATCAAGAGGATGTAGGAGACTTTTAAGAAAGTTGGCAGACAGGAACATTCCGATTTACTGCTTTATGGACTGTGATGCGTGGGGATGGTACATATACTGGACAATAAAGACAGGAAGTATGAACCTTGCGTATCTAGGTAAAAACATTGCTACACCTGAAGCAAAGTTCATAGGGGTCACCATGTCCGATATAGAGAGATACGACTTTCTGAAAAAACTCACGATCAATGCAAAAGAAGTGGATTTAAAACGAGCAGAAGAGCTTCTTTCCTATCCATGGATCAGCAAGCACCAGGATTGGGTGAAGGAATTGAAGATAGTTCTCGATACAAAGAAAAAGATAGAGCAGGATGCATTGCAAGGGCCTCGTTTAACATTCGTTGGAGAATACGTGAGGGAAAAAATCGAGAACAAGCAGTTCTTGTACTGATAGCAAATCATTTCCATGCTGTTCTTTATCTGCAGTGTGGATTTTGTGCAATATTGTTTCTTTTTTTCCATTTTACATTTTTTTATTATGCTATACTATGAAATGTATTTTTAATATTTTAAAAATACAATATATAGTATAATTTTTATTCGTTTAATGTCGTATTTTCAGAAATTTATGGAAAACTTTTTAAAGTTCAATGTTTCTTATATCTTATGGTAGTCCGCTCTCTCCGTGATTCAACTCTGCTTATCGCAGAGGCAAATTCTTTTTTGGATCGTTTAGAACGACCAAAGACATTGAAGGAAATAGAAAGCAATCTCCACTCTTTAGGCCGTATCAAAGACGAAATGCTTTCTGCAGGATTTAACGCAACATTTCCTGAATTAATGTTCAATATACGGACTGAGCTAGCGGATGAAGAGATTTCCTCAGACATATCAAAGCAATTAAAAACACTCAGGGAATTTGCAAACCTTAAGAAATATACTTTAAACAGAGTAAAGATCGCAATCGCATCCCACAATATATTATACAATATGTTCCAAAGAGGAACAGTTTATGCCTTCGCGGATTATCTCCCATATAACGGCCAATATTTATATGAATTAATCTATTTAGGCGAGCCTGCGATACGTGCTTATAATGCGTTAAATCTAATCCTCTCGCAGAAACAAGAAAACAAGGGCGGGGAGTATACCGTAGTTATCTCTGTCGATGGAAAGAAGGAAAAAATAAAGCTGGATTCGAATCAGAATCTCGGAGAGAGGGTCAGAAGAGTTTATGGTGAGGGAGCTACAATTCTAAGCATAACTAAGCGAAACACCGAGAAGCCATTGGTTAATGGCAGGAGCAACAGAATCGCAATCGCATCAGCGTACGCGAGACTTGCAGCAAATATAGTGTATCCAAAGTTGAGCAACAGCCAGACGTTTGCGAATGAAAAGCATAAGGTTTACTCTTCGGTTCTTTCAAAGCATGGTTTATCTTCGGACACCAGGATAGATCTTTTAGAAGAAAGGGAAGACCTAGAGGATGAATTGTATTCCAAGAACCTTCTTTTTGAAGAGAATAATGTAAAAGTCCTGCATCCCGAAGTAGTGAATGCGATTACAAAGAACAGAAAGAGATTCAATAGGGAAACAGTGAAGGAAGCGGAAAGACTTCTTAGCGAGGACATATTCTATTTCTTCATGGTGGAAGCGAAAAAGACAAGGACAGCTTATCCATTATTCAAGGGAGTCTCCAGCGAAATCGATGCAAGATTTAGCTTCGTAGACAAATCCATAGCAAAGAATTCGATAGAGCTTATCAAAGAAAAGCTCACGCTCGAGTCTTTGGTTCCAACATCCAGCAAAGAATTGGCGGCAGTACTTTTGCTAAATTCAGGGAAGACAAAAGAATGGTGCATGGAGAGGTTCAATTTATCAGAAGAGGAACTAGAGAATGCAAAATCAAAGCTCGCACCATACCTGAAGAGCGTTTCATCACAAGCTAGGGAATTCTTGGACCTAATGAAAAAGAAGTAATTTATTCTTTTTATTTGTTTTTTATTGGCTTAAAATAGAGGGATTTGTTTGCGGGATGATGAAATCATTAAAAGAAAAGTTACAATCCGAGATATAGTCAATATATTGAATAGGCCCTATAAAATCAAGAGGATAAGAATAAGCAAAGGCGCATACAATTTCCTTCCAAAACGAGCACTTAACACATTAAATAAGATGAAAATTACAATAGAAGTAATACCTCTGAAAAGAGGGCCAAGTGTGAAAGTGGATAAGGAAAAGATAAGGATGCTTTACAAGTCCGATGTTAATGCTTACGAGATCTCCAAGCGTTTAAAAATTCCTTTGAGGACGGTTTATTATCATATCAAGCAAATAAAAGGGAAGAGAAAAACTAGTTTCGCAACTTAATTAAAGGCCGCAAATCTTGATCTCCTTAAATGAACCCAATCCCAAATGGCAATAGGCAGAGGCAAAAAGCCAAGGCAAAAGAATTTAAATTTAGAGATATAATATTATTACGCTATTGCTATGCCTCGGTAGCTCAGTTGGTAGAGCGTGTGGCTGTTAATCTACTGTTAATCAGATTTTAAAGCAGAAACCACAAGGTCGGAAGTTCGAGTCTTCCCCGGGGCGCCTATTGTTTTTCTATTTTTACCTTATCTCCTATCTTTACGTTGTTTGATTTTGAGAAATTAACGTTCAATTCCATTGCATATTTTATTGGCTGATTTGGGCCGTAAATCCTGCACTGCCAATCTGGTGTGCTGCACGGTTCCATCTCTAGTATTTGGACTATCGTCAGGTTTTTATCAATGAAGAGAATTTCTAAAGGGATTAACGTATCCTTCATCCAGAACTGATGATACCCTTCATTTTCAAATATGAACAACATTCCTGAATCATTGTCTAGTGATGTTCTATTCATTAATCCGACAGCTCTTTTCTCGTCGGTATCCGCAATCTCTGCTTTTATCAGAACATTATTTATTCTGATTTCTGCAAAGTCTTTATCCGCTACTCTCTCTTGCGGTTTAACGTACATTTGCACAGCAACAAAAATCAAAAGAACAAAAAGAAGAGAGGCTAAAGTCAGTTTCATTATCCCCTGACCCTTCCCATTTATTTTATCTCTCTCAGGTGCGATCATTTTATACACTATAATTCATTCAACCTTTCCAATTATCACTTTTTGCAGTTCAATTGGCGGAATCGCATTTGCCATTTCTATCGCAAATGATAGTTTCGTCTCGCTTTCAGATACTATCTCAAACAGAATATCGCCGGGGCTGATTTTGTCACCCATCTCGCAGTGAAGTATTATTCCCGCGCCTTTATCTTTTGGCGCACCAGCTACTCTTGCTATCTTGTTTACATATTTGTTGTCAACATGAGATACTCTTCCACCCTTTTCCGCCTTTACCACGTATCTGTAATGGCCAATCGGGATGTCGTCTTCTTTTACATTCGGATCCCCGCCTTGAGCAGCTACGATTTCTTTGAATTTTTCATATGCCTTTCCGCTTTTGATTATGTCAAAAGCATAATCAGCACCCTTCCCAACTGGTGCCTTTCCAAGCATTTCTAAGATGCTTCCAGCCATAAGACAGCTTTTTTCCCTCAACTCGTCTCCATCTTTCATTTTAAGTGCCTTGAGTACTTCAAGACTTTCGAGACCCGGTCCTATCCCGAATCCTATTGGATCAGAACCGTCAGTTATCAGACATCGAGTCTTTATTCCAAGTTGCTCGCTTACCTGCAAGAAATCATTGGCAAGCATTTTTCCATCAGCTTCAGTCTCAACCTTTGCTCCACGTCCTACAGGAATATCAACAATGAGATATTCCGCCCCTACTGCCTTCTTCTTTCCCAATATTGAAGCAAGCAATAGTCCCTTGGGATCAAGGTGCAATGAATTCCTTATTCTTATGAGTTTGTCATCTACTGGGGCAAGATTTATTGCACCTCCCCATGCAATGCATCCTTTTGTTTTATACACCACCTGCCTAAGCTCTTCCACAGGCAAAACAACAGGCGCAAAAACTTCAAAGGTATCTGCAGTTCCAGATGCAGATGAAATTGCTCTTGAAGAGGTTTTTGGAATATAAATCCCGGCTGCAGCAAGTATTGGTACTATTAGCATAGTGGTTCTATTGCCAGCCACCCCCCCAATGCAGTGCTTGTCTGCAATCGGATGTACATTCAGATCTAATGTCGTTCCGGTTTCAACCATCGCTTTTGCCAATGCGACAGTTTCGCCTATTCCAAATCCATTTATATATGCGGCTGCTATGAATGAAGCAAGCTCGCCTTCATTCAATCTATTCTCAACTGTCTCCTTCACGATTGTAAATATCTCATTCTCATTAAGCGTCTCCCTGTCCATCTTTCTTTTTATGTACTCTAATGATTTTGGAACTGGGATGTGCTGTATTTCTATAACGTCGCCATCCTTAACCTTCAATTGCTTCGCTATGTCTTTGTATATTGCAACATCCCCTTTCTTTACTACTGTTGCAGATGTATCAATTATAGAGATCACTTCTTTCCCTTTGTATTTTAGGCTTACTCTATCAGATATGTAAATATCATTATAGGTTGCTTCTTCTTCATTAAGGATAGCTATATTTTTCCCAGCTTCTATATCAAGTACTCTCACTTTGAATCTGTGGATTCTGTGAGGAATCTCTTTGTTGTTTTTCATTCTATCACCGTTTGGTTTCAGTATTATTCATTCTGCAGATATCTTTCAACCGCGTTCATTATGTTCTGTGGGGGTATTATGCCAAGCTCAGTTATGTACGCTCTTATATAAGAGGGAGGGGTTATATCAAACGCAGGGTTGATAACTTTCAGTCCTCTTATTTTTTTGCTAAGGACTTCTTTGGAGTCTCTCATCTCTATTTCCGTCATCTTTCCGAATTTGGTCAAAGGATCGAATTTATACACTTGCGTAGCAGAATAGAAAGGGATTCTCATATCGTTAGCTACAGTTGCAATGGTGGACGTTCCAATTTTGTTATATAATGATCCGTCTGTAGCTATTGCGTCTGCTCCAACTATTACCATGTTGACATCTTTCATAATATACCTAACAGCCGAGTCAATTATCAATGTTACATCCACTCCGGCAGAGGCGAGCTGCTTCGCAGTGATGTGACCTTGGTAAAGAGGTCGCGTTTCTGTGCAGTATACTTTTATTTTCTTTTTCTTGCTTGCCCGTATTAGAATACTGTTAACAGTAGTACTATGGCAATGAGTCAAAACCACTTGGCCGTCCCAAATCATTTCTGATCCGTATTCAGTTATTTTCAGAAAAGATTCAGTAAACATTTTGTCGTATACGTTCATGGTTGTTTCTGCAAGTTCCTTTATCTCATCCACATCCTTTCCCTTTTCAAGCCTTGCGAAAAAGAATCTAAGCGTGTTTCTCGCCATCGGTTCAGTAGGCCTTAGCGAAAGAAGCCTCTCACTCGTCTTCTCTATTTCATTCAAAATCTCTTCCCTTGTCTTGGCATTACTTTTTTGAATGCTGATTACAAGAGCCTTTGCGGTTGCTTCAGCAACCCTTCTTGCACCTTGGATTCTAAGCGCCTTTATATCTCGCATTATTCTTTTAACTTCTCTTACCATAATCTTATTCTTCCAGATATAATTTTAAACTTTAACTGTTTTACATAAAAACGAAGCTTTTAAATTTAAATGTATATAATATTATTGAGCATTGTTGCTTTTGTAGACATTGTTTCTTATAATTCAAGCATATTACGCGGCCGTGATTGTATGGTTGATTCCCTCAAGCAAATAGTGGACGTTCCTTTAGGCGGAGGAATGAAACTTGAAAATTTTGATGATCTCACAGAAGACGATAAGGAGCTTCTAAAATTTTATGAATCATCAAAGCCAAAGATTTATGTGTTAGGTATGGGTGGGAGCGGAAGCAACACAGTAAACAGACTATCCCAGATAGGAATAAAAGGAGCAAACATAGTCGCAATGAACACAGATGTTCAGCACCTTCTTCAGATCAAAGCAGACAAGAAGATATTATTAGGAAAAACAACAACAAGAGGAATCGGTGCAGGAAGCGATCCAGAGGTGGGGGAAGCAGCCGCAACAGAATCTCTTGAGGATATAAAGAGGTCAATATCTGACGCATCCCTAGTGTTCGTAACTTGCGGATTAGGTGGTGGAACTGGAACCGGGTCTGCTCCAGTTGCGGCGAAAGTCGCCAAGGAAATGGGAGCATTAGTTGTTGCAGTAGTAACACTTCCATTCACTTCAGAAGGAGAAAAGAGAAGGCAGAATGCGATGAAGGGCTTGGAAAAACTAAAGAAATCTGTCGACACGATAATCGTAATACCTAACGACAAGCTTCTTGCAGTTGTGCCAGATCTTCCATTGGATGCTGCATTCAGGGTTTCAGATGAAGTTCTTGCAAAATCAGTCAAGGGAATAGCTGAGCTGATCACAGTATCCGGTCTCATTAACTTGGATCTTGCGGATTTAAAAACAATACTTAAAGATGGTGGCTACTCAATGATTGGTGTTGGCGAGTCAAGCGTTGATTCTTCATACGATGAAAGAGCATTGCTTGCCGCAAGCACTGCGCTCAAAAGCCCGCTTTTGGATGTCGACATCTCCACTTCAAATCGAGCGATTATAAATGTTGTCGGTGGAGAAGACATGACTCTAAGAGAGGCTGAGCTTATAGCAAGAGAGGTATCAAAGCAGATAGCAAAGGATTCACATATTATATGGGGAGCAAGGGTTGACAAATCCATGAAACGATCGCAGATTCAGGTTCTAGTAGTACTCGTTGGGGTTAATGCTGGAGATACGACTGCAAAGCCAGATAAGGCAAAGGTTGCCGAGGAACTAGAAGAGATAGATCTCAACGACCTTGATCTTGCAGTATAGCTATTTGGATTTATAAAGGTCAATCTAACCGGCCAAATCAAGAGCAAGCACATGTTTTTATTTCTTTTTATTATATATATTATATCTCTAATGTCTATTTATAATTGTAAAAGATTATGAATAGCTGAGCAGGCATATGTTTATTTAAGCATGCTACTTAATATCATGTGATATTATGGTATTTTAAAGGTGTTACGATGTCAGTCGTCAAGGGAATGAAAGAGTTTTATGAGAAGGCATTATATGTATGGAGAGCAAGCAAGAAACCTTCTCAGAAAGAATTAAATGAAAATCTCAGAATAGTACTTATTGGAATCGCAGTTTTAGGAGTGATAGGCTTCATAATCTCAGTCATATTCGGTTTCTTGCAGTTTTCACAATAG
>CAZJHL010000006.1:0-3986 GCA_964545865.1 Microcaldota archaeon
TTCGAATTTCTTAATTCAAAGGGCCAAAAAGAACTGACAGAGGCGATAAAGAAAAGATATCTTTGGGAGCATTTGACATATGGGGGTTACCCTAAAGTTGTATTGACAGAAGATACAGAAGGAAAGAAGATGCTCCTTAGGAATTTGTATGAGACAATGCTCCTAAAGGATATTTCCATGGTTTTTTCCATTAATGATGCCAAATCGCTTGAAGATTTCGCAAAATATCTTTCTATAAATATCGGAAATGCAATTTCCTATGATAAAATAACTAATACAATGAATATCTCATTCCAGACTGTAAAGAAATACCTCAATGCTATGGAAAAAAGCTATGTTATTAAGTTGGTTTATCCATTTTTTATCAATAGAAGTAAAGAAATAGTAAAACAGCCGAAAGTTTATTTTGTAGATACTGGACTTCGAAATACAGTTATCAACAACTTTCCTTCAGAACCAACAGGAAATTTATTTGAGAATTATGTACTTACTGAGCTTCTAAAGATGGGTTTGTCTCCTAAGTACTGGAGGACAAAAGTAGGTGCTGAAGTTGATTTCATAATAGAAAGAGACAACGAAATAATACCTATCGAGGTAAAGCTAGCATCAGGAAATAAAGTGGAAAAAGGACTTCGATCATTCATCGAAACCTACAAACCAAAGAGAGCAGTTGTCGTGTCATACGAGGGAGAAGAAAGCGAAATTAAGATCAAGGATTGCTCAGTGATATTCACGGATGTTTTTGGCTTATGGAGAATACTTAAGAAAGAAAAATAATCAAGAAAACATAAATTAGATCAACACTTTAGTTGGTCTTATTTAGAAATGATCTTTATCTATGTATCAAATTAGAATCAAAAAGTCAATGAAAAGTTATTTTTCATCGTAAGGATCTCTACGAGCTAGCTAAAGGGCTCGTAGAAATCACAGCTAAAAGAAAGCTTTTTATATCAATTTCACGATACTTATTGAGAAAATGAATATAATTTAAGATGATTTAAGATAATTTAAATGGAAATATTAATTATTTATTTAGACTTCACTTAGGTGGATGTATGGATACTATGATTGCTTTGCTCATAGCAGCAACCGCAATAATCTCTTCATTCGCAATAACATACGTCTTGAAGAGGCTGAACATATCTACAAGGATGCAGGAAATACAGAAGTTCAACAACGAACTGAACAAGGAGTATTTCAAAGCGTTGGCTAAGAAGGACATGAAGAGGCTTGACGAGCTTGAGCCTAAGCTGAAGGAGTCCCAGAAGAATTCATTCGAGCTCCTAAAGCTGCAGTTCATGTCATTGGCGATCCTTCTTCCGTTCGCAATGCTCGTTCCTCCGTTCATACAGTCATTGTTCAGCAGTTTCACAATAACGCTTCCCTTCCAGATTCCGATCCCATTCCACCCAACACTGTTCAGCGTTACCTTCAGGGACACTTTCGGCGCTTACGGCTGGTTCTGGCTTTCATTCATCTTCCTTGGAGGCTTCGCCCAGCTTCTAGCTGGAAAGCTGACAGGAAAGAAAGAGAAAAAGAATTGATTTTCTGCTGATTAGAGATTAAGATTCTCAAAACAGAGGAGATAGGATGGTTGAAATAATCTGCATCAGCGGCTTGGTCGGCTCTGGAAAAGATACGGTTGCTGATCTTGTTGCGAAAAAACTCGGTTTCAACAGGGTGAAGCTTTCGTTCAAGGATGCAGCAAAGCAGATGGGCATCTCGCTTATGGAATACCATGCTTATGTCGAGAAGGATCTTACAATAGACAGGGAATTCGACAAGATGGTTGCAAAGGAAGCGAGAAAGGCGGACTCTGTAATCTCCACATGGCTCGGCGCATGGCTCATCCCTGAGGCAAGGCTTAGGGTCTGGCTTTCCGCCTCTCAAAAGACGAGGGCTGAAAGGATCGCATCGAGGGACGGGATGGGGATAAGGCAGGCCATGAAGCACGTCCAGGAGAGAGACAATCACAACAGGGGAAGATACCTTGCCTTGTATGGGATAGACATATTCGTTCATTCTAATTTCGACCTTGAAATAAACACAGAGAAATTCACTCCAGAGCAAATCGCAGAGATAGTGGTTGCGGCTTACAGGTCGAAGAAAAAGCAATGAAGGATAGGGGAAGCAGAAAAACTAAAATACTAATCTTTTTAAATTTAAACAGTCAATATTTCTTAGTGTTTTTTACATTGCATTAAAATAATTGTGTTAGTTGCATTAGAATAATATATTGGCGTAACATATTTGTATTAGATTAGATGGGCCCATAGCTCAGCCTGGATAGAGCGGCAGCCTTCTAAGAAACTTCTTTGGGAAAGAAGTTTCATCAAGAAAAGTTCTTAGATGGGCTTTCTTAAAAAAGAAAGTTTCGAAGCGAGCTGAAGGTCGAGGGTTCGAATCCCTCTGGGCCCGCTCACTCAGTCTGCGAACGGCATCCGAGGTGGTTTTATGCCTAAGAATGATAAAGAACAGAAAATCTCCCAGATCATATCACTTATTGATCTCATGCTTGAAGACATGAGCGTCCCAAGGAATGTGAAGAAAGCAATCGAGGATGCTAAGAAGAGATTGACAGAGAAAGGAGACCCGACCATCAGAGCGGGAGCAGCAATCTATTACATACAAGAGATAAGCGAGGACATAAACCTGCCGCAGCATGCAAGAACCCAGGTCTGGCAGATTCTTTCTGCACTTGAATCGATTTCTAACTGATTCTAGATTCCGTTCTTTTCTATTTTTTTCGTCTGATAAAAGCTATTTTTTAATTCCGAATTCCATTGTCTGGACTGTTCCCTTTTCGCGGTGGTACGCGACAGTTATTCTTTCATCTTTCCTTTTCGCTTTCTTTTGGCTTGCGTTTTTCTTCTCGCTTTCGATGTTCAGCGTGTACTTAGTAAAGCTGTCGTCGGGGGCATAAACGTATGGGACCTTCGCAGCGGACGCCATTATGTTCGCAAGGGACCTTGTGCTCTGCTCGTTTCCGGTCGAGCACGAGATAAGGGCAATGAAGCTGCCTTTGTCTTCCCTGTCGATCAGGTCCCCTATCCTTGACATGATGTCATAATCAGTAACGTCCAAGAGAGAATAAGGGGCTTCCTCTTTCCCTAATTTCACTCTAGTAGGCTCCCCGTGTCCTGCGATGAAAACGCCGTTGAAAGATCCGTACTTCTTATTCATCTTTTCAAGCATTACCAAAAGCTCGACATCGTTGCTTGCCTCGACTGCAAGCACCTTTCCATGGCTGCTCAATGCGTCAGTATGCTTCGAGTCGCTGTAGAATGCTCCGTTGTGGTCTGAATAGGAGTAGGCGAATATGAAAATTCTTTCCTGCTTCTTTTCCTTTTTGCCTGTTTCGCCAACATCCTTTTCCTTTCCCCTTCCTTCTCCGATTTTTCCTTCGCCTGCTTCACCGCTCTTTGCATATTCATACAGTTGAGACAGAAATCTTGCGGAATATCTTCCGAAATGTGTTATGTTGTATTCTCTTTTCATCTCAGGTATGATCTCAGAGAGATTCTTCCTAAGCTCCATGAAATCTTTGATCTCAGAATTGGATATCAGATGAATGACCTCGCCCGCAGCCAGCGTCTTCTGCTCGCTGCCTTCATGCTTCTCAGTCAGTTGCCTTATCGAATCGATCGTCTCTTTCTCATTCAGAATCTTCATTACCTCATTAATTTCCTTCTTGCTTTTTCTTATGCCGAGCCTTCCCAGCCTGAAAACAACCTCGTTCAAACCGCAGACGCTCGCATAGTTTGTGATTAGCTTATTTCCTTCTTCGCTTTGCATGAAGTGCAATGCGGCATGGATCTCGCTCTTATTTTTGTCTTCGGAGAGGTCAGCTATTCCCTTTAAAATCTCCCCTTTAATTTTCGAATCTGTCTCCAATCCGTTAACAGCGTCAATGACCTTCAAAAGAAGTTCTTTGTCCCTGGTGTTCACCATTATCCTTGCGAGGCCGATCTGCGCAGCCACCCACC
>CAZJHL010000006.1:4043-11826 GCA_964545865.1 Microcaldota archaeon
TTTACCTTTTCAATCTCGTTTTCGTTCGCCTTTACACCTGCGGACAGAAACACCTGCCTTGCCTGTTCCGAATGTTTCCGATCTTCAACTGGCTTTGCTGCAAGCTTGCTCATAATATTATTTACAATTAATATTATTTAATCCTTCTTTTTTCCAAATCACTAGAAGCCAAGTTAGACAAAGTATAAAAATACATAGCTGCAATAACATCATATTCATTTACGACACTGCGTCTCATGCGCGTGTTTTGATGCGTAAGCATCAGTGATTTTATGGATATTCAGGAGATCAACCGCCTAGTCAGGCAGAAGAACAAGCTTCTGAAGCCTGGCGCAGCAGAGGCACTGAAAGAGCTAAAGTACGAGCAGGTTCTTGAGGTAATAGAAAAGATAGCGGCATTGCCTTCTCCTTTTGTTTCAGAGACAGACATAAGGGAATTGACGAACCAGATCAAAAAGCCTGATTTTGTCGAAGTCAAGCGATCTTCAGATTTCCATCCCACTGCAAAGGAATACGGCCATGAATTCAGGATTTATGAGGACCACGATGTGACAGGAAAATCAAAATGCAAAGGAGAGCTTGACGATTTTGTAAGATACTTCAATGACAGGTACAGAAAGATAAGAGAGCTTTTCGTATCCAGGACAAATGTGAAATTCCCATTAATAGAGATAGAGAAGTTCGGAGATGTAAAAGTCGGAGACACAGTAAGAATCATCGGGATTGTTTCGGCAAAGACCGTCACTAAGAACAAGCACATAATGCTCCAGATAGAGGACCCGACCGGACCATTAGCAGTACTTGTCCTAAACAACCAGGACAACAAGCAGGTCTTCGAGAAAAGCAACAGGATAGTGAACGACGAGATACTCGCATTCGACATCAAGAAAGGGACGAACCTAAACATACTTGCGGACGTGACATGGCCTGACCTTCCATTCAAGGAAAAGAAAAAAATAGAGAAGGACATGGCAATCGCGTTCATCTCAGACATACACGTGGGAAGCTCCCACTTCATGGCGAAGAATTTTGAAAATATGATAAAGTGGCTCAATGGCTCAGGCCCGCATAAAGAATTGGCAGAAAAAGTCGGATACTTGCTTTTAGGTGGTGATCTGGTAGATGGAATCGGCATTTATCCCAACCAAGACAAGGAGCTCACTATAAAAGATGTTTACGAGCAATACAAGGTTCTAAATCAGTTTCTAGAGCTTGTCCCGGATCACATTGAAATAATCGCGATCCCAGGCAACCACGATGCGGTGAGGCATGCAGAGCCCCAGCCATCTTTGGGGGAGGACATGCTTGCAAAAGATGGAAGAACTCATTCAGTAGGAAATCCTGCATTCATGAACATAGAAGGCCTGAAGGTTCAGATGTATCACGGTTATACGATGGAATCATTAGTGCAGGATGTCCAGGGTCTTTCCCTCGCAAGGCCCGAGGAGATCGCGATAGAGCTCCTAAAGACAAGAAGCATGTCCCCCATATTCGACAAGAGCATGATCGTGCCGGAGCACCAGGACTACATGTTCATAGAGGAGATAGACATGTTCCTAACGGGCCACATCCACAAGATAGGATACGGGGAATACAGGGGATGCGCGATAATGAACGGAGGGACATGGATCGACAAGACAACAGCATGGCAGCTAAGAAGAGGTTTCAGCCCCACCCCTGCGATAATGGGAGTTTATGACATGCACAACGCAAGGGTCTCGCATGTCGACTTCTCGACAAGCGAAATTGCATTCGAGTGATTTATGTTTATTTGAACGATTGCATGCTTATGCATTTGAATGATGGTGTGATCATTTGAGTGGTGATATGATTATCTGAGTGATGGTATGGTAAATTCTGCAGACGAATACATGAAGTCGCAGATCTCAAGGATTTACGAGATCGCGGCAGAGGCAAGGAAGAAAGGAATTGACCCTTCTGATTCTGTAGAGATAGTCCCGGCTCCTGATCTCGCGGCAAGGGTGGAGGGAATCGTAGGGCCGAAAGGAATCGCGGACTACATCCGTTCATTGCCTCACGACAAGTCAAGAACTCAGATCGCATTCATGGCGGCAGAGGCAGTCATAGACGGCAAGTTCGGTGATTTCGGAGGAAAGGAGAAGCTCATAGAGCAGGCGCTGAGGACAGGGACAGCTGTTCTTACAGAGGGAGTCCTTGTCGCTCCTACAGAAGGAATCGCAAGCGTCAAGATACATCAGAATCAGGACGGGACCGAATATCTAGCTGTTTATTATTCCGGACCGATAAGGTCTGCAGGAGGAACCGCAGCTGCGCTAAGCGTTCTTTTGGCGGATTTTCTCAGAAGAAAGATAGGCCTTGCAGAGTGGAGGCCCACGGACACCGCGGTGGAAAGATATCTTGAAGAGATGGAGCTGTATGACGCAAGAGCAGCAAGGCTTCAATACAAGCCTTCGGATGACGAGTTCAGGCACATAGTGAGAAACTGCCCCATATGCGTCACAGGAGACCCGACAGAGGACTTCGAGGTCGGAGCGTATCGAAACGTGCCGGGAATAGAGACGAACAGGATAAGGGGAGGGATGGCACTGGTTCTCTGCGAGGGAATCGCGCAGAAGGCAGCGAAGGTTCTCGGGCAGGCGAAGAAGCTGGGGATAGACTGGAGCTGGCTTGAATCCGTGATAAAGGCGCCGAAGGCGAAAGAGGCCAAGGTCACAAAGATCGAGCCCAATCCTAAGTACATAGAAGAGGTAGTGGCAGGCAGGCCTGTGATCGCATATCCTTCAAGATTCGGAGGATTCAGACTGAGATACGGAAGGACGAGGCTTAGCGGATTCATGGCGAAAGGCATCCATCCAGCGACGATGATAATACTTGATTCATTCCCGGCGATAGGAACACAATTCAAGCTCGAGAGGCCAGGAAAAGGTTGCGTCCTCACCCCTTGCGAGACGATAGAGCCCCCTGTTGTCAGGCTTAAGGACGGCTCGGTCGTGAGGGTGGAGTCAAGAGAGCATGCGGAGAAGATAAAGGACGACGTGCACACCGTCCTTTTCATTGGAGACATCCTTGTCTCATATGGCGATTTCCTTAAGTCAAACTCCCCTCTGCTTCCAGCAGGATACAATGAGGAGTGGTGGCTGGAAGAATTAAGGGATGCAGCTGAATTAAAGCCGGAGCTAAAGAATACATACTCCAGCATGGATCCTTACAAGGTTGATTTCGACACCGCGCTCAAGATCTCTAGGGAAACCGGAATCCCGCTGCATCCAAGATTCACATTCTTCTGGTCCAACATAACTAACAACGAAGTCAAGGAATTGATAAACTGGCTTTCTTCGTGCGAATGGAGATCAGATTTGTTCAACCCTCTAAATCCCAAAGAGCTCAGAGTGGTTTATGATCCTGCAAAGTCTGTTCTTGAAAAGCTTCTTGTTCCGCACAGGGTGGAGAGAGACCAGATAATAATCGAAGGAGACAACGCAAAATCTCTCTTTGTTTCCCTCGGCCTTCAGCCAGGACAGAAGCCGGACCGATCGCTTGTGGATTCGGTTATGAAAAAGATAGACGACTATTCCTTGAAGCTCCAATCAGAAGAGGATAAAGGAATAGGTTCAGTAGATTTGGTTTCAATTCTTTCAGGCATAAAGATCAGGGACAAGGCAGGAACCTGGATAGGGAGCAGGATGGGAAGGCCTGAAAAATCTAGAGAGAGGCACATGAAGCCTGCCGTACATTCATTATTCCCGATAGGAAATGCAGGAGGCAAGACTAGAAACATAATCAAGGCATACAAGGACGCGAAGGCAAAGAAATTGAGATATGATGTCACAGTGGAAGTCGCAAGGATGCGATGCCCCTTCTGTGGAGGCTTGTCTTTCTCAAGGAAGTGCCAAAGATGCGGCAAGCAGACAAAGCCGGAGAGGATATGCAGCAAGTGCGGGAAGCCTTCCGCAACAGAGCTCCATGTCTGCTCCACGGTGCAGGCAAAGCCTGGAAAGGAGATAAAGTCAAAGACTGTTTTCTATGATTCAAGACCGATAAATATAGTTGAGATCGTAGAGGAGGCTGCAGCAAAGACAAAAACGCTCCCTGAAGAAGTGAAGTGCGTGAACGGACTGGTAAGCGAATTGAAGATTCCAGAGCCGCTGGAGAAGGGAATACTGAGGGCTGTCCACGACGTCTCTGTTTTCAAGGACGGGACATGCAGATTTGATGCTACAAACGTGCCAGTCACGCACTTCTATCCTCGTGAGATAGGAACCCCGGTTTCAAAGCTGAGGGAGCTCGGATATACGAAGGACGCATACGGCAACGAGCTCAAAAGCGATGATCAGCTTGTGGAGCTTCTCCCACACGACATGATAATTTCCGAGCGCAGCCTTAAGTACATGGCAAGGGTTGCGAGATTCGTAGACGACGAGCTTGTGAAAATCTACGGCCTTCCTCCATATTATAATCTTAAGGAGGACAGGGACCTGATAGGCCATCTTGTAATTGAGCTTTCGCCTCACACCTCCTGCGGAATCGCGAGCAGGATAATCGGAACAACAAAGGCGCACGTCTGCTATGCTCATCCGTATCTTTTTGCCGGATCTAGAAGGGATTGCTTTGATGGAAATACATTGATTTATTATACAAATGATGATGAATTGCATGCAACCAGTATTTCTGAGATGTTTTTGAAATATTCGGACTCGCCTAAGTTTAGAGACAACGAGTGGGAGATTATAGACGTTTCAGATAAGAACGTTTATGCATTAGGGACAGACATTAAAGGAAAATTCGAAAGAAAGAAAATCAATCTAATCATGAGAAAGCCGTATTCTGGAAAATTGGTTAGAATAACTGCAGAAAACAACCAGGAGATATTAGCAACACCAGACCATAAACTTTGGGTTTTTGACCAAGAAAAGGAACAGCTTGTGGAAAAAAGAGTGAGAGAACTCGATGAGAATGATATGCTGGCATCCCTGTCAAGTCTTTCTCCATCTAAATGCGGGTCGGATGATAACGCTGGCATAGTTTCTGAATTTGATTTAGTGGAAATGTTTGGAAATGATGATGATACAAATAATCTTACTGTAAGGACTTCTAAATCATTCGCTTCTAAAATCATGCAAGAGTTGAAATCTATTAAGAATGCTAGTAGGCAGTTGAACACTACAGCAAAAATAATAGGGAATTCCTTTTATCGTCGACCCTATTCTGTTCCATTATCTATTTATAAAAAATTAAGCCAAAGAGTAAAATTAGAAGGATTTGATTTTAGATTAGGATATAAAAGAAATTTTGGAAGCATGCCGACAAGCATTAAAGTTTCTAAAGAGCTGGTTAGGCTTATAGGATATTATATATCAGAAGGTTGGGCCCACATCTCAAAAACGAAAGGAAAAGAATCTTATCACATCAGCATTGCAGCTTCAGATCCGATAGTAAGAGACGATATAAAGAGATGCATTACTAAATCTCTGAAAGTTCCATTTTATGAGAATGAGAAAGGAGTATGCATTACAAATAAAATTTGCTATCGTTTATTTACGGAAAAATGGAAATTAGGCAAAAATGCGTACAGCAAAGATATACCTGATTGGATAATCAATTTAAATGACGAGTTGTTGTTTGAATTCTTAAGCGGCTGTTATCAGGGAGACGGAAGCGTTTCAGGTCGTCAAATAGTTTATAGTAGCGTTTCCGAAAAATTAGTGTCAAAACTCTATCTGATTCTCACAAAATTGGGACTGAGCCCGACTTTTAAGATAGAAAGAAACAGACCTACCACAAGCAAATTCTTATTGAATAAGTATAAGGCTCTTGGGAAATCCCCACCAAACACTACACTCCATTATCTTTCTATATATTCAATTGATTCTGAAATGTTCGCAAAATCAGTTAAATTAGTAGGGAAGAAAGGAATGAGGTTAAAGAGCATCATCCCCCGTGTTTCCTCAAAAACAAAACGAAAGATCAGACATCATGAAGATATGAGAGTGCTCAAAATTAAGAATTTAGAATGGGTTGATAGCTTAGCGCTTTCAGATCCATATGTTTATGAGATTGAGCTCGAAAAGTCAAAAGAAAAGATATTCGCATGCGGAAAAGGAATGGTTCTATCCCACAACTGCGATGGAGATGAGAATGCGATAATGCTTCTCATGGACGGACTGCTGAACTTTTCAAAGCACTACCTCCCAGTCACAAGGGGAGGCCAGATGGACGCGCCGATCGTCATGATGACCCACATAGATCCTTCAGAAGTCGACGACCAGGTCCATGCATTGGAAGTGGTGCAGAGGTTTCCATGTTCTTTCTACGAGGCAAGCTGGAGGTTCGCGCATCCTTCCGAATGCAAGATTGAGATTGTGGCGGATAGACTAGGAAAGGAGAACGAGAAATACAATCTATGGTTCACGCACCATACTCCAGACATGAACAACGGCGCATTAACCACACAGTACGTATATCTCAAGTCAATGAAGGACAAGATAAACGCCCAGCTTGGATTGGCTAAGAAAATAGCAGCGGTGGATGCTAGAGACGCGGCCGAGCGTCTCATCATGAGCCACTTCCTTCCAGACCTTTACGGCAACCTGCGTTCCTTCAGCACTCAGCAAGTCAGGTGCGTGGACTGCAACATGAAATACAGGCGAGTCCCGCTCTCAGGGAAATGCACAAAGTGCGGAGGAAAGCTTCTATTGACTGTGAACAGGGGAGGGATAGAGAAGTATCTGAAGATAACGAAGAGCCTCATAGACGAGTACAACCTTCCGAATTACCTGCGCCAAAGAATCCAGCTTCTTGAAAGAGACATCCAATCAATTTTCGAAGACGAGACAAGCAAGCAGTTCAATCTTGCAGAGTTCATGTAGAATCATGCAGTTTGGGTTCGTCAATAAGCGATATATTTATAATAACTAATGTTTCATTAATTAATAAATATTACAATATCACAATGTGAATTGGATTTGTGAAACGGATTTGAATTGATGAAGCATTTGTCTAGTATTTATCTAAGGTGAATTGATGGAAAAGCTGGCAAGAATGATAGCTGGAGAAATATTGATGTCTGACGACCCTGGCTCTGCGATGAAGAAATGGAGAGAAATATTTGAGATAAGCCAGACAGACCTTGCTGCAGCCATGGATATAACCCCGTCCACTATCAGCGATTATGAGTCAAACAGAAGAGAGTCCCCCGGAATAAAGGTTGTCAAGAGATTTATAGAGACAATAATCAGAATAGACAAGGAAAGAGGCTCAAAGGTGATTCAGAAGCTTGCGATAGAGGAAAAGCCTTCGGACGCATTCGAGGTCAAGAACTTCTCTTCAATACTTACTGGAGTTGACTTCCAGAAGATGCTGGATGCGGTGCCATTGGCTAACGCAGAGCTTTTGGAAAAGAAAAGAGTGTATGGTTACACGCTTTTGGACAGCCACAAGATCATACTGGACTTCCAGTACAACGATTTCCAGAAGCTTTACGGCTCAATAAGCGAGAGGGCATTCATTTTCACAAACGTTTCAAGCGGGAGAAGCCCGATGATTGCGGTCAAGCTTGCCCCCATCAAGCCTTCTCTTATTGCAATCCACGGGCTAAAGAAGAAGGATGTCGATCCTCTGGCTGTAAAGATAGCTGAGAAGGAGGGCCTTCCTTTGCTGCTCCTGGAAGGGGACATGGCGAAGATAAAGGAGACTCTTCAGAAGTACTAATCAGTCATTGTTTTCGTTGCATTTCTGATTTTTATCTTAGGATGTCGCCCAACAGAAAGATTTAAATTGTAATTACGCGTCTTTTTTTCTATGA
>CAZJHL010000006.1:11838-25200 GCA_964545865.1 Microcaldota archaeon
CAGATCAAAGGCAAATGAAAATCAGCGAGGAAGAGCCAGTTTTTTCATTTGTAAGGAGGTGCAAGTTTGCAAAGCTGTCTCCTTCAAAAGAGGAATTAAGGCGTGCGCTTCTAGATGCAGGAGTGGGCCCAACAACCGAGTTCAAGGATTTTGCGAAAATGAACTTCAAGATCGGCAAGGAATCAATTTCAGCCCAAACCTTGATGAGAAGGTTCGGAAACGGCAGCAGGTCCTCAAAAAGCCTCGCAAAAATTCTTAGCTGGGTCGGAATAGTCTCCAGATACAATGCAAACAAGCAAGATTACTCAGACCCAGAAGTGATAAAGTCAATCCTCCTGAGCTCAAAAATAGACATGCAGACGGTCAAGTTTAAGGAATTCATAAATCAGAAAATAATGACAGATAAATTCATAGGAAGCGGAAGGGAATTGGTGATAAACTTCCAAAATTCAGCTGTTGAGAAAGTGAAAAACAACGACCAGCAAGTCAGGCCTGAAATCGCTGAATACGTGTCCAAGCTGAGATGCAAAGAAAGGAAATTCGTCCCACTGCGTTCTAGCTTTGAGACAATGCTAAAGCTGGCAGACATAAAAAACATCAATTATGCATCAATCAAATACAGGCCGAAAATTCTGAGAGAGATTTTGGAGTCTTCAGGAGCGGACTTCAACAATTGGTTCATTTCGATATCTGCATTTTTCAAGATGAGATTCGACAGCAAGCATTTAAGGGAGCTGGACAAAAGAAATCCAGGCACCATAAGCGGGCAAGCGCTTGCAAAAAGATATTTCGGAACTAACGCGCTAAGGAACGAGCATATCAAGGAGCTTCTCGTTGCTGCAGGATACAAGCCAAAGAGAGTGATCTTCCCATCCGAGCTTAAAAATCCAAGGATTCTATATAAAATAATAAGGTCATGCAGGCAGAAAGTTGACTTCTCTAGGATAAAGTTCAAGGATTTCAAGCACCTTGACTTCGATTCGGATTATTTTACGGGGAAAGGGCACACTCTTCTAAAATGGTATGGAAAGGTGAGCTCTACTGCAATGAGGGATCTGCTTGGCAAGGTTGGAATAATGAATCCAGTTCCAGCAAGATGGAAGAAAAGAATCGAAAGGTTAAGCAAAGGTCAGTAAAATAACTATGATTTCGGCACTTGACGAAAATGGAATTGACACATAACGAGATTTTTAAATCTTATGTTTGATAGTTATAATTACAGGCACTATCTTTCACGTGCCTAAAGACTTCCATGTACCCAATTGGAGGCCATGAAATTGAATATGTTAGATAATGTTTTGCATTGTCATGTCTGCATCTCTCGCATGCAGATGGCCAAACAATTGAAGAGTGGAAGTATGCTTAAGCTGTATACAGTGGATATATAAGAGTTAGATATATTTATGGGGTGAATTTCATGAAAGGAAAAGACCAAGGCAATCCAAAGACACCAGAAAAGAATGCAAGCCAAAAGCATTCAAAACATCCAGAATCAAAGACAGTAGAGGGATTGCTTCCTAAGATAAAATCTCCCGAAGATGTCAAGAAGCTTCCTGCTGGCGATCTTCCAAAGCTAGCAAGCGAAATCAGGGAGGTATTGCTCAAGACAATATCAAATAACGGAGGACATCTTTCGCCAAATATGGGTACAGTTGAATTGACAATTGCATTGCACAGGGTATTCAATTCTCCAAAGGACAAGATTCTTTTCGATACTGGCCACCAGTCATACACCCACAAGCTGCTTACGGGAAGGTATGACAAGTTCCATACGTTAAGGCAGCCGGGCGGACTAAGCGGCTTCACAGACCCGAGGGAAAGCGAGCATGACCATTTCATCACAGGGCATGCGAGCCCGGTCATAAGCCAGGCCATAGGAATGGCTATAGCAAGGGACGAAAAGAAGGAGAACTACGAGGTAGTGGCGATTATAGGTGACGGCGCATTAACTGGGGGAGTGGCGCTTGAGGGTCTTAATTACGGAGGGTATGCAGGCAAGAAATTCATATTGGTCCTTAACGACAACAGAATGTCGTATGAAGAGACAGTCTGAGGTTTGCAGGCATACAACAACAGGCTTTCTTTCGGAAACAGGATCTTCGAGAGCCCAATATATCACCAAGTCAGGGGAGACATTCATCTTTTGATGGACAATGTCCCAAGGGAGAGAGAGGAGCTGCATGCGGCAGTAAGAAGACTAAGAGAGGCAGCGCTTTCCGTTCTCACCCCAGGCATTGTATTCGAGGAGCTCGGCTACAGATACCTTGGGCCGATTGACGGACATAACATCCCATTGCTCATAGAGACATTCCAGAGAGCAAAGCTCATGAAAGGACCGGTGCTCGTCCATGTGATTACAACAAAAGGAAAAGGGGTTCCATTTGCTGAATCATCTTCAGACAAGCACGGCAAGTATCATGGATTGGGGAAGTTCGATCCAGAATCAGGAGAGATAATAAAGAATCCAGGAACACTTCCGCCTTACTTTGAGGTGTTCGGCAATAAACTGATAGAGCTCGCAAGAAAAGACAAGAGAATATACGCATTGACAGCCGCAATGCCGATCGGAAGCGGGTTGCTGCCGTTCTCCAAGGAGTTCCCAGACAGGTTCTTGGATGCAGGAATCGCAGAGCAAAACGAAGTGACGATAGCCGCAGGTCTTGCAAAGGCGGGAATGAGGCCGGTTGTGGCAGTGCATTCATCATTCTTGAAGAGAGCAATAGACGAAGTAATATACGAGGTTGCTTTGCAGAATCTTCCAGTGGTATTTGCACTGAACAACTCTGGGCTTGTTGACGACAATGCAACCCAGCAGGGTCCATTCGACATTGTTTACATGAGAATGGTTCCAAACATGGTTGCGATGGCGCCAGCGAACGAGCACGAAGTGGAGGCTATGCTCGAATTCGCTTTGTCATGGGAGAAGGGCCCGTCTTCATTGAGATATCCGAAGGCATCCATCACAGGAATGCCAAAGCCACAAGCAGAGGACATTAACATCCAGCTTGGAAAAGGAAGAATCGAAGTAGAATACGGCGAGGATGTCGCAATAATTGCAATCGGAAGCATGGTCAATGAGGCAATCGCGGCTGCAGAGATCCTCAAGAAGAAAGGTATCAATGCAACTGTAGTAAATGCAAGATTCATTAAGCCTCTTGACGAGCAGCTGATCGTGGATGTTGCGTCAAGGTGCGGAAGAATAGTGACAGCAGAGGAAGGACATGCGCTTGGCGGATTCGGAAGCGGAGTTTTAGAGGTTCTTGCGCACAACAACCTCCAAATCCCGGTGAAGGTGCTGGCCATTCCAGACAGGTTCTTCGATCATGGAAAGAGAGCTGACATGCTCAAGAGCATAGGGCTTTCGCCGGAAGGGATTGCAGATGCAGCAGAGAAGCTGATCAGAGGTTAGCTCTTCTTTGCGTTTTCTTTTTCATTTTTTTGGCTTTTTGATTTCTTAGTTTTTTCCAAATACTGTCTAATCCACAAAACGAAAAGTATATAAATATGTTTTGTGTAGGTTTTATTACAATTAAACGCATCTCTTGTCCATCGAAAAGATGTTTAAGAAGATGTTAAGATTGGTGATATAATGGTTGCAAACAAAATTGATACAAAGTTTGACAAAGATGACGTAAAATCTATTGCGATAAGCAATGCAGGTTATTGGGAATTGGACGAGAAGTCAAGAAACATGCTCAAGGAACAGGAGAAGAAAAAAGAGATGAAGACTTTCATGAGACTCCATCAGAAGCAGATTTCCGAGATATTGAGATCCTGGTAATTTTTTAATTTTGAAAATTTATTTTTGAAATTTTTAATTTTGAAAATTCTATTTATCTATTCTTACTATAAATGTTGTTCTATACAATTCCTTCCCTTCTTTCATAGTCCATAACTTCTTACTCCTTATTATTTTGATTCCCAGCATGCTTAATGCCTTGAACGCAGACGGAGTCGAGGATACGTATAAGTCCATTCCTTTCTTTAGCGATTCCTTTTTAATGTATATATCTGGCTGGACTGCCTGCAATCCGGAAATTATTCGGTCTGACTTTCTTTTTATCTTCGTTTCCATTTCTTTTTTTTTTTTTTTGCTTTCAGGCTTCCAGTTTTCAGGCGGCCTGATCTGTATGATCGCTTCATAATATCCTCTGACTGATTTGGTGTGTACATCACAAAGTGTATGCCTGATCTCCAGAGGAATCTCTTTGGTAATTCTGTTTTTTTGGTCCCCTTCGAATATGATGTCAACAACAGCGACTTTCTTCTCAAGATTGACATCGCTGCATTTTACCTCCGCCCCGCTTACTTTTATTGAATTCCCAATTTGATCCATTATTTCTCTCCAGCTCGTGACCCATGTCTTAGGGTTGTTTCTCGCATTCATCTTATCTTCATACTTGCATATCTGGAGAAGTATGCTTGAGGGGATTTTCATCTTTTTTTCTGCTAAGAAATCATCGATGCATATGAACCCATGGAACGCTACCTCTTTCTCGCTCCTTCCGCACTTCGGACATATCTTTTCCCTGAGATTTTTTCTCTCTTCTATCATTTTTCCACCAGATTCATGAAACCGCTTGATTCATAACTGTTTAACCATGCATTTGATCTCTTCCTTCGCTCTCCTTAGCAATGCCTTTCCTTTTTCTGTTATCTTATAGTATCTTCTTCTTCCAGAGTCATAGCCTGTAATATAATTATCTTCTTCAAGTTTATAAAGCACAACGTAAGGAGTAACAAGTCCAGATTTGATTCCGTATCTTTTGTCCATTTCTTTAAATATGTTATACGCATGCATATCTCTTTCTTTTAACGTAGATAAAATGTAGATCCAAAGATTCTCTATCGTGAGGGATCGTTTAAGTCTCTTCATCGGCTTTTCAATTTCATCCCTGTCACTCTTTCTTTCTTTTGTTTTGAATTGATTCGTCATTCAATCACTTATTCTAATTATCAAAGATAAGGTTTTTATATTTTACACGTATCATATATTTTATTATTATAAAATATTTTATTGCAAAAAAACATTTGTAAAAAAAATTGTAAGCAAAAAAAGTTTGTGGTGAGACAATGGCAAAAGCGCAAAAATGTTCAAAAGAGAAATTAGGTGTGATGCTTGTAGGTTTAGGCGCAGTTAGTACGACATTTATCGCTGGCAATTATGTTGCGCTGAAACAAAGAGGTCCATTTTATGGAAGCCTTACACAGACGCAGACAATTCGCATTGGAAAGAGAGAAGAGAACGAGTTCATCCCGATAAAGGAGTTTGTGGATTTTGCCGATCCGAAAAATCTAGTTTTTGCCGCATGGGATCCGATTCCCGATGATGCATACACCGCTGCAAAAAAGGCAGAAGTTCTTGGTGAAAAGGATATTAACTTGGTAAAAGCAGAACTCAAGGGAATAAAGCCGATGAAGGCAGTCTTTGATAGGAATTTTGTAAAGAATATAGATGGACCGAATAAAAAGCAATACTCATCTAAGATGGACGCAGCAAAGATGCTTATAGAGGACATAATGAGTTTCAAGGAGAAGAAAAGATGCAACCAGGTAGTGATGATAAATTGCGCATCAACCGAATCTTATCTTGAATCATCTTATATTCACTCAGATATAGAGCTTTTTGAAAAAGCATTGGAAAAGAATGCATCAGATATCTCACCGGCAATGATATATGCATACGCGGCGATTCGAACGGGGACGCCCTACGCGAACGGCACGCCGAGTCTCGCTGCGGACATTCCAGCCCTCATAACTCTTTCAAAGAAGCTCAAGGTTCCGATCGCAGGAAAGGATTTCAAGACAGGCCAAACTTTCATAAAAACAGTTGTCGCACCTGCGCTGA
The DNA here is from genome assembly GCA_964545865.1 of Microcaldota archaeon. Taxonomy (GTDB): domain Archaea; phylum Micrarchaeota; class Micrarchaeia; order CABMEP01; family CABMEP01; genus DTQF01. The sequence goes on from CAZJHL010000006.1 coordinate 17,687, forward strand.
AGGCAAGAATGTTGGGACTGAGAGGATGGTTCTCTACGAACATACTAGGCAACAGAGACGGGGAGGTGCTCGCGGATCCATCAAGCTTTAAGACGAAGGAGAAGTCAAAGCTTTCAGTGCTTGATTCCATTCTCCAGCCCGACGTGTATCCCGATCTTTATGGAAACTACCACCACCAGGTCCACATCAACTACTACAAGCCAAGAGGGGACGACAAAGAAGGGTGGGACAATATTGATATATTCGGATGGCTGGGCTACCCGATGCAGATAAAGATTAACTTCCTTTGCAAGGATTCAATTCTAGCAGCGCCAATCGTGTTAGATCTGGCACTATTTCTTGAGTTTGCAAAGCGAAAAAGATTCTACGGTGTGCAGGATTGGCTGAGCTTTTATTTCAAGTCGCCCATGACAGACGGTAAGATCGCAGAGCATGATTTATTCATACAACATATGAAACTGAAGAACATGTTGAGAAAATTAAGGAAAGAAAGGCTAATAACTCATCTTGAATGAGATTAAAATGCAGATAAGTAAAATGACATATTATTCATTAGTGAAAACAGTTCTTACTAATTAGAGTAGTCTATGGGCGATAGTAAGACTTTTAATTCTCTCACCATAATTTATAGTGGGATTTGTATGGGTTTTGAGGATGACGATTCGATAAACAGCGAGATAAGATACATCACCATTGAGTTAATGAAAATCGCAGCACAGAGGGGAATAACCTTTGAAGAGGCGGCAAGAGAATTCTTAAAAAATGCGATATTCTTCAAGAGACTGATAGAGATCACTGAAAGCACGGACCAGATGTCTAGAGTTCTTCTCTCCAAGATGACGATACAGGAATTGCAAAACGAGCAAAAGAGATATGAAACTGCTCGAAGTACAGAAAAGGAATCCAAACATAAGTCAAATCCGAAGAAAAGGAAGTAGCTTTTCAGGTGGTGCGATGCTTTTGCTTTTACTTGCAATGTTCTTGATCTCTTTCATAGTAACTGCCGTTTCAATTCCATACATAATCAAAGCATGTATTAAAAGAAAGATCGGCGGAAACGACGTTCATAAAAAGGGAAAGCCGTTTGTACCTGGATTAGGCGGTATTGCAATGGTCTTGTCACTTATCACTTCTTTATTCCTCGCTTATATCGTTTTTTCATTCAATCCATTGTCTCTTTTCTTTGATTCATTTACAAGCGACAGATTGGCAGAAGTGATGCTCTACTCTATATTGATCGTAATGATCGCCGCAAGTATCGGTTTGGTTGATGATTTTGTTTCAATCCCGCACAAAATAAAACTCCTCCTTCCTTTGCTCATTGCAGTTCCCATGGTAATTTTGAAATCCTCCTGGCTCCATATATTCTCCATTCCTTTCATAGGGCAGATATCAATCCCATTTTCAGTTTATTTTCTAATTCTCATCCCCATCGGAGTGATAGCAGTGACAAACGTCGCAAATACATTCGCAGGCTACAACGGTCTGGAAGCAGGCCTTGCAGCAATTATTTCATTCTTCTTTATAGTGATCGGATTTATTCATAACCTGCCAATAGTAATACTCCTTTCCGCTCCACTTCTTGCAGCATGCATAGCTTTTCTTTTCTATAACTGGTACCCTGCAAAGATATTCATAGATGATGTTGGTACGCTTACAATCGGAGCTGTCTTTTCAGCAATCATTATTTTGGGCGGCATTGAAGCAGAAGGATTCATTCTTCTTCTTCTATACATCATTGATTTCCTGTTCTTCAAAGTTCCTAACAATCTGCCAACAACAAAATGGTGGGGAACATACAAGAACGGCAAGCTTTATCATGAAGGTAAAAGCATCCATCTTGGACAATTCGTGCTTAGCAAGTTCAATGGCTTAAAGGAATATGAATTGGTTTCTTTATTCCTAATCATCCAAGTATTTTTAGGATTCGTTGCCCTTTTCGTATCATTTTATAAATGAGGTCATATCAAATTCATAAGTAAATGCATTCGGTGTATAGATGAGATGCAATGTCTGCGGAAAAGATTTTTCAGCTGGGGAAGGAGAGGATACAATCCTTGGCTTTGTATGCAGAGACTGCTTTAACGCAAGAGACTTCAAGCTATGCGCAGAGTGCGGGAGAAAGTTTCCAAGAGATGAAATGGTGGAATGGAACGGATTGTTTTATTGTAGATCCGACTACTTTAGAGCCAGGGAGCGCCTGGAGAGAATAAAGGAGGAAGAGAGAAAGAAAAAAGAGGAAGAGGAAAAGAAAAAACAACCTTCAATTATAAGGCCAGGAAGCGGGATAGGGATTCCGATAAGGAAAAAGAAGTCAGGAGGATTAGGAAAAGATGAAATAAATTCACTAATGGGAAAACTGAACGAGAATAATGCAGAGAGCAGAAGAGAAATAAAAGAAACAAAAAGGCATGGAACTGAAACAAAATCAAAAGAAGATCTCGCTTCCCTTCTTAATTACTTGTCTTCAAAACCGCTCGAAGCAGCAACAGATGTAGTTATTGAACCATTAGGGGACGTATCGAGTTCAGCCTCTTCAAGGGCAAGGAGACACGACGCACCTAGAGATGCATTGGACGAGCTGAACGAGCTTCTCAGAGGAAAGCGAAAAAAGGATTAGTCAGTTCATTTATAAATAACGACATTAGATGTCCGGCATCTCAAAATTCAAAATTGTAATGGTTTTAAACTTTTAGTATAAATCTAAATAGGATCAATATGTATACATCAAGTTCAATATTAATATAATATTAAACATAAAATGAAGTAATATGGTGTTGGTACAATGCGAGAGCAGCAAGATTCTTCAATCGATCGTGTTTCGAATTACAAACTAAGAGTTGTAGCCATTATTCTATTTTTAATCTTCATGCCATCATTTTCCTTTGCAGTAAACTGCGGTGGTTCGACACCCTGCGACTGTGGAGATACGGTAGTCGCAAATTACACAATGACAAGTGATTTATTCTGTTCTGGAGACGGCCTAACTATTTTAACAAATAACATAACTCTGAATTGTAACGGGCATACTATTTTTTATGGTGGAATAGGCAACTCAGAAGGTATATTTCTTAACGCATATAGCAATATAACAATTAAGAACTGTATAATCATCGCGAATTCTTCAGGTTCAAATAATGTAGGAATTTCATTAGCTGGTTCATATAATAATTGGGTTGATAATTGTACAATAAAAAACAATCCCTACGGTTTTTTACTAGACTCCCCTTCACAGGTTAAAATAACTAATAGTAACATATCAAACAATACATATGGGATAATAGTTCAATCGAATTCAATAAACAATTATATATTTAATAACTTATTCAATAACACAAACAATTTTCTATTATTTGGAAGCGCCTATTGGAACACAACTCTAAACTGCTCAGCAGGTCCTAACATAGTCGGAGGATCATGTATTGGTGGCAACTTCTATGCCACTACTTCTGGAACCGGCTTCTCAGAGAATTGCACAGATTCAGATAAGAATGGAATCTGCGATTCACAATATACTATAAATTCAAATAATATTGATTACTTGCCATTGACCTATGCAGTTACTTCTTTAGATTGTGGCACACTTGATCAAGCAAATTCAGTTTACACTCTCACTCAAAACGTCTCATCCCCAGGAACATGCTTCACAATCGCAGCTGACAACATAACTCTTGACTGCAATGGAAATAGTATCTCTACATCAGGTGGCAATGGAATCGGCGTATATATAAATGGAAGAAACAATGTAACTATAAAGAACTGCATCATTGATGGAAACTTTTCGGGAACTTCGTCATATTATATTTACGGAATTCGCGCCCAGTATAGCAATAATCTTCTTATTCAAAACAATACTTTAATTGACAATGGAAATGGTATATTCATTGAATATTCATCAAACAACAACATCACTGAGAACAATGCTTCAAACAATGGAAATTACGGAATATTCTTACAGAATCAATGCGACAATAATATTCTCTCTAAAAATTATGCATCAAACAACTATTATGGAAATATTTTCATTGCTTGGAATTCTAGAAATAATCAAATAATAAACAACACAGCATCCCTAGGAATGTATGGAATACTCGCACAGTACAATATTGATAATGTCACAATTTCAAACAATACGATTTCATCAATAAGCGGAGGAAATGAAATCGATCTTTATTCAGTTACCAATTCATACGTTGGAAACAATGTTCTTTCAGGAAACACTGCAAACGGAATTTATTCTTCATCAAGCTCAAATATTGTTTTTGAAAACAATAATCTGAATAACAATTACAGAGGAATATACTTAATGCAAACAACAAATTCAAACGTCTCAAACAATACGATTAACAACAGCACTGAAGTAGGCATAAGAGTTGAATCAGGTTCTAACTACAACAGGTTCGCGTCTAATTCAATATTTGGCGGCACAGATGGATTTCATGTGTATTCAAGTTCGTTTAATACAATCCTCAATAACAATATAACATTCAATTCAAATGGTATATTTTTGGAATCAACAGCTAATTATAATGATATATTAAGCAATAAAATTACTAATTCAACAACAAACGGAATATTGGTCATGAGTTCAAACAATACAGTTTCAAATAACACCATAACTTCAAATTCAAGTCCCAACGGCATAGCTATTTCGTCCGCTTCAAACAATACGATTTCAAACAATACGATCTCAAATTTAAGCAGTTATGGCATCGTTCTTACCGCCGCTTCAAATAATACAATAGCCAATAACAAAATAAACTCATCCACCTCTACAAGTATACATCTTAGTTTTCATTCAGACTATAATATTATTAATAACAATACCATAACAAATACCTCTGAAGGGGTCTTTATTGGGGATTCCTCTAATAATTCAATCTCAAACAACACAATCTCAGTTTCAACAAACTACGGTATCTCATTGTCCAATAGCTTCAACAATTCAATCTTCCGAAACACAGTCGCCTACTGTGCAAATGGCATAGTGTTTGAGGACTCAAGTTCAGATAATTTATTCTTTAATAATTTACTAAATAATTCAAATAATGTTTATTTCATTACTACTAATTTGAACTTCTGGAATACCACTCTTAATTGTTCAGCAGGTCCTAACATAGTTGGAGGATCATGCATCGGTGGCAACTTCTGGGCAACTCCATCAGGCACGGGCTATTCTCAAACCTGCACAGACTCAAATTCTGATGGAATCTGCGATTCCCAGTTTACTATAGATTCAAATAATGTAGATTACTTACCGCTTGCATATCCATCAATTTATCTCAATTCATGTGGTACTATTGACCAAGCAGGAAGAACTTACATTCTTAACCAAACAGTAGGTGAATCTGGTACATGTTTTACGATAACGGCAAATAACATCACTCTAGACTGCAATAACTACAATATTTCCTATGCTTCTACAACTTCGGGCTACGGCATTTGGATAGACGCTAATTTTACCACAATTAAAAACTGTAACTTTATACAAGCAAGCGAAAACGGAGCTGGGTATCAGGGTGCGATATACATATACTCTGGCTCGAATCACACAATTTCAAATAACACCTTTACTACAATAGGTGCGCCTTCGATTCACAACCCCTCGGGTGCAAGCGGAAACACGATAAGCGGCAATACAATGACGATCAATCAGTACGGCTCCAACACTCCTGCCGCAATTCATTTCTCAACATATCCGTCTAATGACAATACTATAATCAACAATACAATTATTACACATCAAGCCGGGTCAGGAATCACTATTTATCAAGGAGGCTCAAATAACGTGATCTCAAAGAACGCAATAATAACGAATGCTTCCGCTGCCCATGGAATAGTTTTGATCAATGTCACAGACAGCAGCGTAACTAATAATTCTGTTAGAACCTATGCTGGCAATCTCCATCTCATCAGAGTTCAAGATAGCCATGATAACAACATAAGTTTCAATAATCTTACATGCTTTGGTGATTCTGGGACTTTGGGGGTTGCTCCTTTGCGTCTTTACGGCAGTTCGCACCATAATACCTTATCAGACAATACAGTAAGAATAAACTGCAGCGGCTCAGGTGGAGCAGGGGCGCTCCGTTTAGGAGAGTCAGTCAGTAACAATACATTTTTAAGAAACTACGTTGTGCTTAATGCAGCAAACTCTACGGGAATAAGAATAGGTACCAATTCTAGTATGGTGGTATCAGATAATTTATTTACAAACAATACAATTGTAATAAACAATTCTCAAAATACCTCTGCAATTAGAATCACTAATAATTCACAATCAAATAGATTGGTCGATACTGTAATAAATAATACAGTTGAATACGCTACTTATTTTGCTACAGATTCAACAAGCACATCCAACAATATCACAAATACAACAATAAGGCGTAGCAATGGCAGCGTTAATTATCTCCAACAGTTATCCATCCCGGCAGGAATAGCGGTTTCGTCTTCACATATCAACATCTCTTGGAGTTCTGCTTTGAATTCTTCATTCATTTATCTAAACACAAGCAATTCTTCGGTTAACGATTTTCTTAACAAATTAGCCCATATAACTTTGTATGGCTTATCCTTTGCAAGCGCACAGCCGATAGTGGATTTCAATGATGATGGGACGTTTGAGGTTTGCAGCGCACCACAATGCGTCAACATCTCTTATAACAGTGCTACCGGAACGCTTGAATTTGACGTTGCTTCATTTTCAACCTATGCTGCAGAAGAAGTTCCATCGGACACCTCCCCACCCTCAGTCCAAATTCTATCGCCATCAAATAACACATGGCATAAAACAAATGTCACAATTTCCTTTATTGCGATTGATGACATGAGCACGATAATCAATTGCACATTCTTCGACAACGGAAGCAATAAAGGAACAATGAATATTACAAATAACACATTGACAAACGTCTCACCTCCTTTGACAAACGCAAAGCATGATATCTATCTCAATTGCAGTGATCAGGCGGGAAACTCAAACATCTCCAATTTGATCACCATCTATTTCGATAACATTGCTCCGGAAGTGTCATTCACACTCTCATCCACAGTTGTATATGTAGGTGACACACTGACCTACAACTGCACAGCAACCGACAATTCAGAATCATACGGAGGATCTGTGAATACTGCTGTGACAGGAATCGACACTTCTTCAGCAGGAACTAAAACAGCAAGATGTACAGCAACAGACACTGCAGGAAATTCATATTCTGTTGAAAGAACATACACAGTAAATCAAGTGTATGTTCCACCAACTGGCGGAGGCGGCGGAACTTCATGCTCTCCAATATGGCAATGTTCAGAATGGTCAGAATGCTCAAAAGAGGGAATAAGGACCAGAACATGCATCGATACAAACAACTGCGGAACAACCACAGACAAGCCTGCAGAAATTGCAGCATGCATCTATGCGTGCACACCAGACTGGAAATGCTCAACATGGACGGAATGCTCTCCAGAAGGACTTCAGACAAGATCCTGTACTGACAACAACAACTGCGGCTTCA
>CAZJHL010000007.1:0-7191 GCA_964545865.1 Microcaldota archaeon
TTTGAATCGGCTGCGGAGATTTCAATTGCTCTGAAGATTTTGATACAGGTATGGACTCTCCTGTAAGCACAGATTCGTCCACTTTAAGGTTTATCTGACTTAAGATTCTGCAGTCTGCAGGTACCTTGTCGCCAGTGTCCAAAATTACAATGTCTCCAGGAACAAGCTCTCTTGAAGAAATTGTTTTTACTTCTTTATCCCTTAGTACCTTAACCACGGGCACTGTGAGTTTTTTCAATGCAGCTATTGCCTCCTCTGCTTTTTTTGTCTGGATAAAACCTAAAAACGCATTAAGAAGAATTATTAGCAATATAAGCACGCCATCGATGTACTCCCCAAATGCAAAAGATAGCACTACTGCCACTATAAGAATTATAATGAGGAAGCTCTTGAATTGGTCGATGAAAATTTCAAGATCTGTTTTCTTTCTTTTCTCTTGTATTTCATTGAACCCGTATTTCGAAAGTCTTGCTTTGGCTTCAGAAGAAGTTAGCCCTTCTTTAGATGAATTCAAGGTGTCCAATGTTTGATTTACTGATAGTAGATGATATGCTTCTGCCATGAGAATAGTTGTTTGGCAACTTATAAAAAATTGATGCTGTCGCGTTCAAATATGGTTGTTTGAACAAATAAAGAAGATTTAAAAACATAATGCGAATTAAAAAAATCTTTTTAAATGTAATCAGACATATTTTATAGATGAGCGACACTATTACTCAACAAATACAGGAACTCGAAGCAGACAAGAAGTCGAAGCTTGAAAGCGTCAAAAAGCTTAGCGAGGAGATCAGAACTCTAGCTAATGAAATAGAAAAAATCAGGAAAACAAGCGGTTTAGGTTCTGCAGACGAAGAAAAAAGGATAATCAAGCAGATAAACCAACTAGACTTCAAGATCTCGACAGCTAAAAACCTTCCGCTTAAAGTGGAGAAGGAATTAGCTAAGAAGATACACAGTCTAGAGGCACGCTTGAAAAAGATAAGAGAGCTCAAACAGAAGATGGGAGTTCTGAAAGAGATGGAAGGAAAGATCTCTCAATTAAAAAACGAAAGAGACAAAATCAAGAAAGAAATTGACGAAATAAATGAAGAGATCGACGCGCTTAAGCAAGAAAAACGTGTATCAACAAGAAAGAGAATAAAGGAAGCGGCTATCGAACAATTCTCTTTGGGAGACATCGCAGCAATAAAGAGGAAGAAGTAATTAATTGATTCTTAATTTTCTTCTTGCTTTCTTAATTCAGGTAGTGATATGAGTAAAATAAAGGCTATTCTTGTTGATATCGATGTTGTAACTAAGAATGATAGAAGCATAATACGGTTAGTTTTGAAAAGAAAAAAGATGTTTAGGCTCTATGACAAGGAGTTCTATCCTTATTTCTACATAGAAACAGAACATGAAATTAAAAAAGGAATGTATAATGGAATAGAGATAATAGATGTTAAAGAAGTAAAAAGGCAGATAGGTCATGAGGAAAGAATCTTGAAAAAGATAACATGCACTGATCCGAAAGAAGTGCCTATTCTTGCCAAAATGTTAAGTGAGATGGGAAAGATATACGAAAAAGACATCAGGTTTAATAAAAGATACCTTATTGACAAGGACCTAAGGCCGATGAACACGGTTGAAATAGAGTACGAAGGCAGATATGTGAAAAGCATAAAGGACATAGGAAACGTCATTGATGTTAATTCTTTAAATGCAATGACCTTTGACATAGAAGTATACAACCCACATGGAATACCGAGAGAAGACGATGATCCGACCATAATAATAAGCTATGCTAATGACAAAACAGCTGGAGCAATCACTTGGAAAGATGGAAAAGCCGAGAATATTTCAATTGTGAAGGATGAAAAAGAGATGATTGAAAAATTCTGCAGTTTGATCGAAGAAAAAGACGTGGACATCCTCGCGGGATACAACTCTTCTGTTTTTGACATCCCTTATCTAAAGGCCAGGGCTAAGGAACTCGGGATAAAACTCAAACTAGGTAGAGGAATGAGCGAACCTAAGGTAAAGAGAATAGGCATGACCACACATTCAAAGATTGAAGGAAGAGTGCATTCAGATATTTATTATTTAGTAAGGATCCTTGCTGCTGCGCAGGCGATCAAGCTTGAAAGACATACCCTTGAAGAGGTTTACAAGGAACTAATAGGTGGGGACAATTGGAAGTTGGATATGCTCTCTATATATCAGATGTGGGATGATGAAAATAAAAGAGCTGAACTTTTGGAATACGCTATAAAAGACGCGAAGGCAGCGCATGAAATTTTCAAGAAGCTTTATCCATTAGAAGTTGAGTTAGCTAGGCTTACTAAGATAACTCTTCCAAATATAAGCGGTTCCACAACAGGTCAGATGGTGGAGTCATTGCTTATGGACGAAAGCTATAAGAGAGGATATCTTATACCTCAGAAGCCAAGCTGGGCTCAAGACTTCTCAAAGCCAATACAGGGAGCGTATGTAAAGCTGCCCTCTCCAGGAATATATGAAAGGATAGTTGTCTTTGATTTCAGAAGCCTGTATCCTTCTATAATAACCTCTCACAACATAGACCCCTATACCATCAACTGCGGCCATGAAGAATGCAAGAATGGAAGAAACAAAGCCCCGAATGGATTTTATTTCTGCCAAAAGGAAAAAGGATTGGTTCCCTCTGCAATCCTGCATCTCTTAGAGCTCAGAAAGAAAATAAAGAAAGAGCTCAAGGAAGCGCAAAAGTCTGGAAATGAGAAAGAGGTCAGCACCCTTAACGCCAGGGTGGCAGCACTCAAAATAGTTTTGAACACTGTGTATGGAATGCTTAACTATCCAAAATCAAGGTGGTACTCCAGAGAATGCGCAGAGTCCATAACAGCGTTTGGAAGAAACTATATTCAAGAAGTAGGAAGGAAGGCTGAGGAGAAAGGATTCAGGGTGCTTTACAGCGACACAGACAGCATATTCCTTCTTCTTGGAAATAAAACAGAAAAGGATGCCATCAGTTTCATGGAAGAGATAAACCGAACACTGCCTGAAACAATGGAGCTAGAGCTGGAAAACATCTACAAGAGAGGGGTTTTTGTATCAAAGAAGCAGGAGAAGGAAACTGGCGCGAAAAAGAAGTACGCCCTGGTTACAGAGGATGGCAAAATCAAGATAAGGGGATTCGAGCTTGTGAGAAGGGATTGGTCCAAGATCGCCAGGGAAACGCAAAGAAGAGTACTCGAAGCAATATTGATAGAAGGTAGCAAGGAAAAGGCTCTTTCAATTGTTAAGGAAGTTGTTGAAAAATTGAATAGAGGCGAGGTGTCAAAGGAAGATTTAGTTATATACACCCAACTTAGGAAAGAGGAATACGAGGTGCTTTCTCCAGAAATTTCAGCTGTAGAAAAGGCGAGAAAAAGAGGTATTGAAATAAGACCTGGATCTATCGTGGGATATATAATAACGAAAAAAGGAAAGACAATCTCTGAAAAGGCGGAAATCATGGAATTCGCTGATGATTATGATGCTGAATATTACATCCATAATCAGGTGCTTCCCGCTGTAATGAAAATTATAGGTGAGTTGGGATACAGCGAAGAAGATATAATCTTTGAAGGGAAACAGTCTTCCCTTTCGGAATGGATATAAACTCAAAAGGTGAACAGATGGAAAACGAATTGTATGAAGATTATAGTGAAGAAGATAGGATAAAACACACCATTGAGGCAGGAAAGATTGCGAAAAGCATAAGGGATTCAATTAAAATAAAGGAAGGGGATTCGCTACTAAACCTGTGCAACTCGCTTGAAAAGAAGATGGAGGAGATGGGCGGGGGTTACGCGTTCCCAGTCAACATTTCGATAAATGAGATAACCGCGCATGATACTGCGTCTGTAAACGATGATAGAGTATTCGCTAAGGATGACTTGGTTAAGATCGACATTGGGGTACATAAAGAAGGCTTCATTGCGGATGGATCAATCACAATAGATCTAAGCGGAGAGCATGGAAAGATGATTGACGCAACAAAAGAGGCATTGGAGAATGCAGTGTCAAGGATAAAGGCTGGAATCACAACCTCGCAGATAGGAAAGGAAATTGAGGATACATTAAAGAAAAAAGGATTCAAGCCGATAGACAACCTGACTGGGCATGGCCTTGACAGGTATATCATACATTGCGATCCGATAATACCAAATTTTGAAACAAAGAAAGGAGCTGTGCTGGATGAAGGAGATATAATTGCGATAGAGCCTTTCGTAACATATGGAAATGCAGCCGGGCATGTAAGCGAGATGGATAGATGCGAGATATTTGGCGCGCATAGCTTTGAGGCAACTAGAAACAGAGAAGCTAGAAAGATGATGGAAAGGATAGTGGAGGAAAGAAAAACAATGCCGTTCGCTGAAAGGCATTATGTAAAGACACAGGCTGAAAAGATCGCATTGATGGAACTTATTAGAAATGGCTCTTTGATGGCGTACCCTGTTCTAAGGGAAACTAGCAAGAGCAAAGTTGCACAGTTTGAGCATACAGTTATCGTAGGAAAGGATTCTGCAGAAGTTGTATTCTAATACACTTGAATTTGATTGCATTCTGCATAGACATCAAAGATTTAAAAAACCAACCAGCAATATATAGATATGACAAAGATTGTAGAGGTTGCTCCAATAAAGCTGAAAAATCCTATTCTAATAGAAGGATTCCCGGGAGTTGGGATGATTGGAACTATAGCGGCAATGCACTTAGTTAAGGAATGGGACATGGAATTGGTTGGGTATATTGATTCCGAGGCATTTCCTCCGTTATGTACTGTTCATAACGAAGAGCCCTTACCTGCTGCAAGAATATATCAATCTAAGAAATATAATATCTTAGTCTTATTTTCAGAGTTTGTTATACCTATCTCTGCAGTGAGCTCTGTTGCAAATGAGATTGTTTTATGGGGGGAAGACAAAAAACTTAGTGCGATCATATCTCTTGGCGGCGTTGGTATAGATGCTTCAAAAGAAACAGTGTTTGGAATCGCGTCTACAGAAGGTTTGAAGAATGATTTAAAGGAAACAGGTGTAACCATAGTAAAAGAAGGGGTAACGACTGGCGTAACTGGTTTGATATTGGCAAACGCATACGTAAGAAAATTCCCTGCTGCTGCAATTCTCACTTCAAGCAGAGGCATGAATATTAATTTGGTAGGGGCAGCGAATGTTCTTGACAAACTAAGTGAATTGTTGCATATAAAAATAGACACTGAAAAGCTCAAAAAAGAAGGAGAAGAAATAGAAGAAAAACTAAAGAAATTGATAAAAGACAGCAAAGAAGCTAAGAAAACATATGAGCAAATACAATCTCCGATGTATAGATAGCTTTTTTATTTTCTTAATTGATATAGATATAGTGTTTGACAGGGAGCCTAAGCGCAATGAAATTATAAACAATGCAGGGGTGCCCGAGCTTGGTCTAAAGGGTAGGGCTTAGGACCCTATGCGCGTAGGCGCTTCGTGGGTTCAAATCCCACCCCCTGCATTTGCTGCTTACTCTTTCTTGCTTTCAATCCTTTGTAAGGCAATCTTCATTGCGGCGTCCCTAGGTTTTATTCCTTCTTTTTTAGATAAACTTAACACTTTCTTTACATTGGATGTTATCTTCTTCTCTACTATCTTAAACATCTCATCGGGTGTTTTCCCTTTGTATTCTGCATAGGATGAGATTACACCGCCTGCGTTTGCGACAATATCTGGGATGACCAGTATTCCTTTTTTGTGCAGAATCTCTTCGTATTCTGCCCTAGTTGGAATATTAGAGCCTTCCACAACTATCTTGGCGCGTATTTTATCAACGTTATCTTTATTTATTACATCTGGCACTGCTGCAGTGATTAATACATCTACGTCCAGCTCAAAAAGGTCTGACGTTTTAAGTATCTTTCCAGGCTTGTAATTAATGACGCTACCAGTCTCTTTCTTTACTCTCTCCAGTTCCTGAAAGTTTATGCCTTCTGGATTGTAAATTGTACCTTTGCTGTCGCTTATTGCGATTAGCTTCGCTCCCTTTTCTATCATATGTTTTGCTGCAAAGTACCCTACATTTCCAAATCCTTCAACTGCAAAGGTTGTTTTGTTGACATCCATTTTTTTGAAATTTATTCCGACTAAGGCAGCATGACAAACCCCGAATCCTGTTGAACCATATTCATGCGGAATGCCACATTTCTTTCCGTCCTTGCCTATGCACATTCCTTTCGGCTTTCCTGTTGCCGCTTTCCATGAGCCGTTTGCCTCTACAAACCATCGCATCTCTTCTTCTCCAGTATTAATGTCTGGACCCGCTACGTATTCTTTTGGGCATATTGATTTTATTGCTTTTGAAAAGGCCACTATGTATTCTTTTTTTCTTACCAGGTCTTTTATTACATCTGCAGAAGCTAAGATGCCTGCCTTTGCTCCTCCGAAAGGAAGTCCAGCTAATGAGTTTTTCAATGTCATTGCTCTCGCAAGCCGGGCAACCTCTTCAATGGTGACTGTCGGGGTCATCCTTATTCCACCTTTCCCAATGCCCAATGCTGTGTTATCTATCACCACCCATCCTTTCATTCCTGTTTTATTATCTGAAACGATAAGTATCTTCTCTGGACCTAAATTGTCGAATTCTATGTTTCCAAGATTCATTTACTCACCTTTAACTGCCGAATCCTGCTGTTTCCTGCAGAATGTTAAATAAGCAGTATGTGTAATGCCTGTATTCTGTGGTCTTGTGCCTCTCTCTCTTGAAATAATCTCTCGTATTATTACTTCTATAGTAAACGAAACGAAACCGTTATTCGTTGCTGTAGAAACGAATTTTGAGACTTGCTCTGCATGGGGGAGATATGCAACTACATATCCGTTTTCACTTAGCTTAAACCTTGATTCGAAAACCAGCTCTGGATTCGGCAGATCTAAATTAATAACATCTATCTCTTCTTCTATCTTTGATATCTCTTCAAAAACAGACCCGAATTTATGTGTGATGTTTGCAAGGCCTGAACGTTTTATGTTCTTTTCTGAAAATTCGTAGAATTCCTTTTTGTTTTCGTATGAATAAACTTTTTTCGCTATTGAAGCGAAGAATATGGTCGCGAAGCCACTCCCGGTTCCTGCATCAACTACTACGCTTTCTTTATTCATTCCAGTAAAAGCGACTATCGCTCCCAAATCCTTTGGAAGGATTACTTGCGGT
>CAZJHL010000007.1:7231-8462 GCA_964545865.1 Microcaldota archaeon
CTAAAATCGTATTCTTTCTTGCGTCTTGCCATAAAATAAATATAATGATAATATTTTAATGCCTTTACTGCTATATATTTATACTTCTAGACATATATTTGCCTCAGTAGCTCAGGGGTAGAGCGCTACCTTGGTAAGGTAGAGGCCGCGAGTTCGATTCTCGCCTGAGGCTTCTATTCTTAATTCTTATTTTAATCTAGAAAACAATGAATTCCCTTCCAAAATTGAAAAGGAATAAAACTAAAGGAAGAAGAAGAATGAAATATCCAATGAATGTTCTCACTCTCCCTTCCTGCATTGCTACGAATATAGAGGACAATAGCACATAAATAACTAAATACGCCTGTGCTGCGTGATTTGCAACACTTAATATTTGAGACCTATATTCCAATGCAGCGATATCTCCATTAAACGGCTGAATGTTTGAGACTAAGTTTAGAATTACAGATAGAATTATCGGAACAAAAACGCATCCCCCAAGAAGAATTGTATACTTCTGTAAAGCTAAAGAAGACGCTTGCTCCTTTTTAAGCATATTCAACTCGAATATGTCTTCTGCTGTTTCTTTTATCCCTCTATGAACATCTTTGCCTGTTTTGTAACATTGTATAAGAAGTGAGATCACCCTATCTAACAAAAGCGAACTATTCCTGTCTTTCATGTTGAGGAGCGAATGGCTTACGCTTATTCCGACTTTTATCTGCCTCTCTGCTTTTTTGAATTCATCTGATAAAGATCTATATCCTGCATTTGCTATATTTTCTATTATTCTTTCCATTGGAATTCCTAATTCAAGTGTGGCTGCGTACATCAAAGCATCTGGAAGATATTGCTCTATTTCATTCGCTCTCATCTCAATCAACCAGAGCAAAATAAAATACGCTAATAGTGGAAGAAAGAGGAAAATGAGAGAATAATAACTTATTTGGAAATAAAAAACAATTGCTAAGAATGCTGAAATCAAAGATAAATAAGTCATGAAGGTTCTAAACCTTAGATGAATGTTCATATTTTTCAGCTGCTCGTCCAGCATCACCTCCTCTTTTTTTGATAGGAATTTTTCTGATAAATTTGAAAGTACTTCAGGGGTTGCGTATTTTATGTAAAATATTAATAAGATATTAATCATTGGGAAAATCACGAGAAACGCGAACCAAATATCTTCTGAGGAAGTTTGTGCTTCTAAATACGTGCTCGCTACGGTTATATATGCCAAATACATTGTTGGTGC
>CAZJHL010000007.1:8482-22517 GCA_964545865.1 Microcaldota archaeon
AAACATAAGACTGAGAAAGCTTAACTTTGCAGAGAATTCTTTGAATTTGAATCTTTGTGCATGAATAAGCTCATCTGCGCTGTGTTTTAATTCTGTTCCGTCCATCCCTTCCAAATAAACATGTATCAACTGCACCATAAGTTTCTTTACTGTCTGCGAGTCCACTCTTTCTGTTACTTGCCTCAAAGCATCAGGGATCGGTGTTCCTCCATCTATCATGTTTACTACTTTTTTGAATTCTGAAGAGCATTTGTAATTGGAATTTGCGATGTTTTCTAAAGCGGTTTCAAACGGTACTTTCATATTTAGTTGGATTCCTATAGATCTTATTGCAATTGGAAGGTCTGATTCTATCTGCGCTGCCCTTGCCTTCGCTATAGACGATGGGAGCTTCTTAAAAATGAGAAAATACACGAGGAATAACATTGCAAAAACAAGGATTAGAGTAAGATAGTCAAATGAATCACTTAAGGTAGAAATAAAAAAAGTGGATAACACGCTCAAAAACAATGAAGCTAGTAGCGAATAGGTTATGTATTTTGAAGGTGAGACGTCTAAATCTGCACGATATAGGCTCGTTCCTATTTCTTTTTTGGTTGAATCGAAATAAGTATCGATTGCGCTATGATGTTCTCTTCCCACTTGCTCACCATCATGCGATGAATTGCAACGATTTATTGATTATATTACATACCATCTTTAGTTTTCTGAAATTGAATCCACTGATAAATTAATATTCGAAAAGAGCTTTTCCTGAAGTTTGAATACGAAATCATTGAACGGTAATGTTTTGAATGAAGAAAGTAAATCTTTCCTGAACTTAAGCTCTTCCTCTAACTCTCTCTTGCTCATTCCGAAACTCGTAGCTATCTCTTCAAACCGTATCGATTTAGATGCGTCTCCCTTCATCTCGCCAGATTTTCTATCGATTTGGAATATCCTGTTGATTTCTCCTTCATGACCCATCTCAGCCAATTCTATTCCTTTTCTTTCTTCCCAGTATCTTCTTGTGTTTGAATCATACCTCATTAGTCTTCTTTGTATCAAAATAAAATCGATTGAAGCTACATCGTGTTTGGAAACACCCATATTCAGCATTCTTTTTACCACTTCCTCAGAAGATTGTGCATGGAATGTCGCATAACTGCCTCTTGCTTGACCACTGAGTATCGTCTCTATAAAAGCTGAGGTTTCTTCTTGGGTTCTTATCTCTCCGACTATTACACGATCTGGCCTCATTCTTAGGCTGTCCTCAACAAGACTTTTCATGTTTATTTTTAACTCTGGATTGGAAAGCAGTTTGATTCGGTGAGGGTGTGGAATGTTTATTTCGGGGGTCTCCTCTATTATCAGAATCCTGTCGGAAAGTGGAACGAAAGAAAACATTGCGTTTAAAGTCGTGGTCTTACCACTTGAAGTATTGCCTGCAATGAGTATATTGAAATCGGATTGGAAAACTAGAGAAAGGAAAGCGACTGAATCTAGAGAGTAAATGTTTTTTTGAAACAGTTCAACTGGAGTAACTGGGTTTGATCTGAATTTTCGTATAGTCATCTCTAAATCAGATATTGGGGGAATTGAGGCATGCAGTCTTGATCCGTCAGGAAGAACTGCGTTAATCTTTGGATTTTGATATGTGATTCTTCTTCCGACTTGTCTTGCTATCTTGTTTATAACTGAAATCGCAGTCTCTTGATTCCTGAATCTTAAATTAGACTCTAACCAACCCTTATCAATATGGTATATGTAGACGGGTTTGTCTACTCCTATAACTGCTATTTCTTCTATGTTGTTATCCTGCAAGAATTCTTCTATTCCACTAAAACCATATATGTTATACATTAGATAATTGACAAAATATTTCTCTTGGTCCGAATCTAAAGAGATATGATGATATTTGCAATAATCTATAAGGAGTTCCGCTATTTCTTTTCTTACATTTTTAGAAGAGATGTCCTTGTTCTTTGACTCTTCCTTGAAAAGTTTTGTCAAATCCACGATTATGTCTTCCTCTTCCTTTGAGATTGGAGGAATTGAAAGAATGTAATCTTTCTTTTCTTTAACTATCTCCCACCCAAGCATATACTCATCCATTGGATGATTCAAATAAATATTATCTTCCGAATCTTCTCTCTCTTCTTTTAATCTCCTCAATTGCATTATAAAAATCTTTCTTTGTTATGTCTGGCCAAAGCTTTTTAGAGAAGTATAATTCAGAGTATACAGATTGCCAAGGCATGAATCCACTTAGTCTTTCTTCTCCTCCTGACCTAAATATCACATCTGGGTCCCCCAGATGTGGGGCGTAAAGATATTTCTGAAATGTATTTTCGTTAACTTCCTTAATTTTTCCTGCTTTCGCATCTTTTATCATCCTGTTCGCCGCGTCTATCAGCTCCTTTCTTCCCCCGTAATTGCAGAAGATTCCAAGCTTGTATTTTTTATTCTTTGAAGTTAGCCTGTGTATCTTGCTGATTTTTTCTTTTATATTAGAAGGAAAACTTGAAAAGTCGCCTGCGAAAAATATGCTTATCTCCTTCCTTGCCTTTTCAAAATCCTTGGATTCTAACATCTCATCTAGCATTTTATTGAATAAATCAAAAAGCGCATCCAATTCTTCTTTTGATCTCTTCATGTTTTCTGTAGACAGTATCCAGATTGAGAGTGTTGTAACCTCTAAATCCCTACACCATTCAATCAGCTTCTTTAGCTTTTGTATTCCTGCCCAATGTCCTTCCTTTATGGACTTTCCTTTTTTCTTTGCCCATCTTCTATTTCCATCAGGGATTAACGCCAAATGAATGCCACTCAAAATTTCACCTTTCAAAATATTCATCTAATTAAAATATCCATTATTCAAATCTATGTATATAAGGCAGTGACCTTAAAATCTTTTCTGGAACCAGAGCGAATATTATTTTCTTTCCGAAGTCCAATACCTTGAACCCGAAAACGCTTGCTGAAATTAAATAAATACCTATTCCTGAGAATATGAACATGAATAGTAGCAAAAAGGAAGACGATGGATCAAAATACATCCTCATTAAGAGTATTGACGCCGCCATTATTAGAGAAGACAATAGGGGAATCTTTATAGGAAAAATAAACCTGACTTTGAGGAGTTTTTCGCTCCATTTAATCATTACAGTCAGACCTAAAGCTCTAGAAATTACTGATGCGATTGCAGCACCTATTATTCCCAATACTGGAATGAAAAGAACGTTCAAAATAATATTGACTAGAGATGCTAATACCGCACATATACCTATCTGTTTCGTCAGTTTCTTTGCACCCAAATATGAATTTACCATCCCTGTGGTGACTCCATCAAAAATGAAATAGGAAAGTATCATCAACGGCAACGCGGCCTCGATATATTGGGTTCCGAAAAACACATTTACTATCGCATCAGAAAGAAGCGCAAGACCCATAACTGCAGGTAGTGAGATGAATAAAAGATATTTTATAACCTTGTTCAGATTTTCGAATGAATCCCTTCCTGCAGACTCGGCTGAGGTGAAATATGGAAATGTTACCTTGCTTATCCCACTGAGCAATGAAGAGCTGGAAGATGCGATTGAAACAGCTATCCGATAGATGCCTACAGAAGTCGTGCCTAAAAAGAATCCTATCATTATCGAATCTGTCCACATTGTAAATGTGGCTGCTATTGAAGTTATTCCATAGAAAAAACCAAATGAAAACATATCTTGCAGTGATTCATCACTCTTGCCTGAGAACGAGATTACTTTTCTCAGTATATATGACTGAATAAATGTTGCTAACGCAACCGAGATTATGTATCCCACGATGGCCCCATCTATACCAAAACCTAAGATTACCAATCCTGCTGACAATATCAATCTTAATAGTTGGTTAATTGTTGAAATTATTGACTCCTCTTTAAACTTCTTGATTCCGTCAAGGATTCCTGAAAATACGACAAAAACATTATAGAATATGAAATAGATTGAACCTGCGACGAAGAATTTGCCTCCGTTTTCAATGTTAAAAAATGACGCGAGACTATCTGAATAAACTAACATTAGAATTGCAATTAAAAAAATTATTCCTAATTTCCATTTTATAGGGGATGCTAATTTAGACCTGAGCTCTGATGGTTTTTTATCGTATTTTGAAGAAGTGTAGATTATGTAATAGTTAAGGCCTATCTCTGAGAGAGAAGACAAGAAAGAGACAACTGCTATTATTGTAGATAAGATACCCCAATTTTCCTTATCTAAAAGCCTAGCAAGTATTACAGTTGAAACTAATCCTAGGAATAATATGAAGAATACGCCTGCATAAGCCCAGAATGAGGACTTGATCATGTCGTCCATTGATCTTTTTTTATCTGCTTGCTTCAATGAAAAACCCATACATAATTTTAGACAGAAAGTAATAAAAGTCTAGATTATCAATATAAATATTAGAATCTGAGAAAAACGAAACCAAGTATTCCTGCGACCAAAGTGCATATGAAATTTGAAGTGCTTTTCGTTCCTAAACCTTTTTCTTCGAATACCCCTGCAACCGAATCAGCTAGACTTCCGAGAAATCCAAAGAAACCGATCAATAATATATTAAGTGGGTGGAATGAATAAACGAAATACGCCACAACCCCAATTATTAATGCACCGATGAACGAAAGATAAGTGCCTAAGATCGAAATCGCTCCTGAAGTGCCTTGCCTCACGGGCTTTAGTGTTGCCAAAGACAGAGGATTTGGGGACAGGACCCCGAGTTCAGAGCCGAATTTGTCCGCCATTGCACCGGCAAATGCAGACACGTAAGACAGTATCCATATTGGATCGTTTGTTGTATAATAAAACCCGCATGAAATCAATGGAAAAAGTGAGTTTGAAAGCACGTTCTGCCAACTTCTTTCATGTTCGTAAACTCCTTTCTCTTTCTTTTCTTCGTACATATATTTAGTTATTCCTACACCGATAACTAGGAAAGTTAGTGCTATTGTTAGATTTTGAAAAGCGAAACTGCCAGAAAGAATGTAAACTAAGAACGCAGCGAATAACACTGAAAATATACCTATTGCATCAAGCAACAATAATCTCATCAAACCACTATATATGATCTAAAGGGAATTTATATTAATGCTGTTGCGTTCACTTGATTTTGCCCATTCCTTCTATTGAAATGATTTTATCTTCGACTTTAAAAGATTTCCCAGTAAATAAAGGTATAATTTCCATGCACGATTGCATGTGGCCCGTTATCTTGTTGACTTTTATCTTAGACTCCCCGTAAGCCAAAGCCATGTAAATTAAAAGTTGATCACCAATCCATTGATCTACTGCTCCTTTCGATTTAACAAGTTTGTTTAACTCTTCTGCGCATTCTAATGCTATCTTTTCTGCTTTTATTCCCTTCTCCCCCAATATGCTTGAACCGAGAATTGTGTTTTCATATTCTGCCCATATTGTTATTGCATTGCCTGCTGAAGCTGAAGTTCTATTCTTTTTATTTAAGATTATGCCTGGAAATATACTTCTTATGCTTTGCTCCTCTCTTTCCATAATCTCATCTGGAAGATTTGACTGAGAAATTATTCCGTTTATAGATTTGAGATTTAATTTCTCAGATATGGTGATTGGAGAGATTATGGAAGGTTTGACAAACATAGTTACTTTCCCTTGGCCTTTTGGATACCAGCCGAATTCTTCCACTAAGATTTCTGCATTTACTCCCATCTTTCGCACAATTGGTAGAAATATGTTTTCAAGATAATCAATTGATGGTGAATGTGGAACGTGAGTTCCGCCAGTCATGGTTATCTTTGACGGTCTGTCCGCATAAAGCATAACTGGAAGAACAGATTGTATTAGCAAGGGGATAGAACCTGCGGTGCCTATGTCAAACTCATAGTAACCACCGATTATTTTGTTAGGTCTGAAAAGAAGATCTGTTGAACCTGTCTTGTTTCCTTCCACTTCTGCTTTTGTAATCAAAGAAAGAGAGTTTGTAGATGTTAGATGTTGCGGCTGTAGTCCAGGTTTTGGTCTTTTTGCGCGTATATTTTTAATATTGAAAGGAATCCCTGTGATACAAGAAAGAGCCAACGCTGTTCTTAATATCTGACCTCCGCCTTCTCCTTTAGAGCCGTCTATTACAACTGGATCCATATAATCCACCTTTCGTGAAAAGAAAGAGGCCAGTGCATTCGCACTGGCGAGGCGACCAATTTGAGGCAGATGTACAAAATTCGATGTACCCTCTATTAGTATAATATCTAAAAGATTTATAAATCTTACTGAAATGATTATTTTTATATAAAAAGTTTTCTTTTTAACCAGACTTCCTATACTTCCACTAAAAATTAAATATAAGAATATATTCATTCAACCCTTTCTTCAAGTATTTGTGACTTTCATATTTGAAATATTTTAATAGTTTTAGACAATAATTTATAGGGGATTATGTGGAAATGCGCGAGTTATCACACCTTTCTAAAGAGAAAGGTTGTGGTGGAAAAAGAATAAACAAAATCGAGGCATTTATAGTAGAAGAAATTTTTAACGGAGAGAACGTAACCGATTTGCATCTGGAAAATAGCGAGAATTCTGAGTACATCACATTCGTATTAGAGAAGAAGAACCTCACAACTTATGACGCGATTCGTTTTTTATCTAATGCCCTAAGGGTGGATATGAAACGGTTCAGCATTGCAGGGCAGAAAGATAAGAATGCAGTCACGTATCAATTAGTCTCTTGTTGGAAAGGCAAAGAGATAAACTCTGAAAAGTTAATTGAAATAAGCAAAAAGAACCATAATATTAGGATATTAAGGATTTGGAATACTGATTTTAAAGTAAGGATAGGTATGTTGACGGGAAACAGTTTCACAGTTAGATTAAAAGAAGTGGAGAATATTAATGCTGTTGAGAGGGTAATGGAAGATAATAGATATATTATACCAAATTATTTCGGACCGCAGAGGTTTGGCACCAGATCCACCAATGTTGATGTGGCGAGATGTATACTGCTAAGAGATTATGAAGGTGCGATTAAAAATCTGCTTGACATTCCTGAAAACGAAAGCGTCCATGAATACCAAGATGCAAATGAGCTTGGATTATATGAAAAAAGAATAGCTAATTTCTTAAAGGAAAGAGGCTACAATTCCGACTCTTTTAGAAACGCCATTAAAATGATTCCAGCTTCAATCCTTAAATTAATACTCGACTCTTATCAATCTTATCTGTTCAATCTTGAATTAAGTATTAGAATAAAGAATAAACTGATGGAACCGTTTAAAAATGATAAAACCTGTGGTTTTAACCAATATGGTTTTGTTGATCTAGATTCTCCTGGTAATCAAATAGTCTGCACCCAATTAATTGGATACGATAGCAAACCTAATGAATTAGTGAAAGATATCCTATGGGAAGAAGGGATTGAGGTTGGCGATTTTAGGCTGCGTGAATTCCCTGATTTAAGTCTGAATGGGTCTTGGCGCCCGTTATTCGTAAATGTAAAGGATTTAAATATTAAGAAAGATAATGATGAATACGAATTGAAATTCAAATTAACTAAAGGCGCATATGCAACGAGCTTTCTAAGGGAGATTACAGACCTAAAAAGAATATGATGCGAGGATTAAGATGAATCTTGAATTCAGTAGAATAATCGAATACATAATGATGTTCTTAGTGCTTTTTTTCAGCACGACTATGCTTCTGATATATCTAAAAAACAGAGAAAAGGTAAGAGAAACTGCAAAAAGGACCAATTATGAACCCACCGTAAGTTTCATAATTCCAGCCTACAATGAAGAAGAAACAATCGTTGGAACTATAAAATCTGTTCTTGAATCAGATTACCCCAAAAATAAGCTAGAAATAATTGTTGTTAATGATGGATCGAGTGATAGAACTGCCGATGTTGTTAAAACCATCAAAGATAAAAGAGTCAAATTAATAAATAAAAAAAATAGTGGAAAGGCAGATTCACTTAATAGGGGGATAAAAGAGGCCAAAGGAGAGATAATTGTCACATTAGATGCGGATTCCTACATTGAAAAAGATAGTTTAAGGAAAATGATCTCTTATTTTAAGGACGATGTGGCTGCAGTAACTTCTGCTGTGAAAGTAAGGGAAAGGGAGGATATGACGTTTCTTGAAAAACTGCAGAGATTGGAGTATTTATTCACAATATTTAACAGAAGACTTTTTGCTATGATAAATGGAGTTTATGTGACGCCCGGTCCTTTTAGCGCCTTTAGAAGAGAGGTATTCGATATTGTTGGTGGGTTTGATCCTAACAATATAATGGAAGATCAAGAAATCGCACTTAGAATCCAGGCTGCCAATTACAAAATAGAGAGCTGCATGGACGCCGTTGTATATACTGATGTTCCTAAGGATTTCTCTTCATTCATGAAGCAGAGGGAAAGGTGGCATAGGGGTGGCTTTAGAAATGTAATGAAATATGCTTATACTATAAGCCCCAAATATGGTGATTTTGGGATTTTTGTCATGCTTTACAGTATACTTTCAATTATTCTCTTAGTTGTTGTTTCTTTGGCAGTAGCAACTGCAGTATCAAAAGGAAACTTTTTAGTTTTGGATAAATTGTTGCTTACTATAGAACCTATCCATATACTGTCTGCAATAGTCTTGATTATTACGTTGGCATGGACTGTTATCGCGTTGAAGGAAATGAAAGAAAATAGAATAAAGAAAAGGTATCTGCTTGTTTACACTATATTATATTGTTATCTGATCACATTATTTATGTTTATTGCTATATTTAAGGAGTTAAAAGGGGAAAAACAAAAATGGTGAGTGCATGGCTCTTAAAAAATTGGAGAGAAACATAAGCTGGGATTTGTACATAACTGCGTTTGTTATATCTTTGATTATATTTAGCATTGGAGTATGGTTCGGGCTCCAGATAGAAAAAACAGTTTATGAGCAAACTAACGAAAAGATAGCAGACCTTGGAAATAGGGTGATGGCAGTAGGGAATTTGTTGCTTTTAGAAAATGAAAAGGATTATTGTGAATATATCAAAAGCGAAACCGCTAAATTCGATACTGAAACTTATGAACTCGGAAAGCAGATAGAATTCATGGAAGAGAAAAGAGGCGTTGATGAAAGTGTTAAGTTGAATTATATGGAACTAGAATTCAGAGACTATCTATTATCTAAAAAGATTAACGCCATATGTGGAGAAAAACAAAATTTAATCCTTTACTTTGTTGACAGCGAAATATGCCAAACATGTAAGGAGCAAGGAGAGATCATAACGTCCGCAAGAATGAAAACAAATACCAAAGTATATACATTCGACCTTTCAGTAAATTCAACTTTAGTGGACGCGTTGAAAAAGAGATATAGTATTGTAAACAGCTCGTTCCCCATAATTGTTATAAATGACAATGTCAGCTTTGGATTCATGGATGAAAATGAATTGATTTCTAAATTGCAGTGATAGAATCAGCAAGATATGTTGGTATAGTTGGAAGTGATGTGGGATGACTGGAAAGATATTGGTAAACATAATGGAGCGGAATAAAAAAATTGTGATCGCTATATGTGACAAGCCACTTTTAGGAAATAAATACGTTGAAGGAGAGTTATGCCTTGACTTGATAAAATACAGAAATTTCTACCAGGGTGAATTGGTAGAAAACGTTAAAGAATTAGATGAAAAACTGAATATCGCTTCGTCTATAAATGTAGTTGGAAAAGAATCGCTAAAACTGATTGAAAAGAAAGGTTTTGATATAAAAAACTGCAGATATATCGGCAAAGAGAAAATACCCCATTTGCAAATATATAGATTATGAAATATCGCCATTGTGTTGCGTTATCTAGACTGGTTTTCCTATTTTGTTGCTGATATTATCCTGATTACATCACCATTATTGAGTATATGATCTTTTCCGATTCTTATTTTTTTCTTCGCATCTATCGCATAGATGAAGTTTTTAGCAAGATCTGAATGTATTTTCCCAGCGAATTGAAGAGCTGTTGTTCCTTTTTTAACTAGTATCGCATCTGGGAGTATATTTCCGAAATTGTCTGTGAATTTGTGTTCATCGCTTACAGGGTAGACGACTATTAGGCCCAGGAAATCAAAAACTGCTTTATCTATTACTTCTTGGACTCCCGTTCCATTGTTTGAATCAATGACTTTCCTTATTTTTTCTAAGGCTTGCTTCTGTTGCTCATTTGCATTGATTATTTCAAAATTTTTTTCACCAGGGTTGTATTTTATGATATTGTTTTTGGCTGCTTTCCTTAATGCAAGCTCCCCATCTGCATAAGTTGGAATGATCATTCGATCTGGAAACCTTTCCTTCATTTTTATATAGTTCTCCCTAGCGCCAGGTATGTCTATCTTGTTTGCTGCAATTACCACAGGCATAACTTCTTTCTTTATTTCCCTACAGAACTCCAATATCTGATCGTCGCTCCAGTTTATCCTGTCTAGCGCAAGATTGAGTTTTTTTGCAACTTTTTCTATCTCGGATTCGGATATGTTAAGACCAGTGAGTATTTCATGTATTGCTTTGACATCCCTTCCTTTGATTTTACTCCAGCCTCGTTTAAGAATACTGTTTATCCAATAAATTAACTCTTCTTCAAGAAATATCACTTCTTCACTTGGGTCATAATTCTCGGTTGGGTTGCCTTCCGCGTCTGTTTTTCCACTTACATCTACCACTTGGATAAGAACGTCTGCTGACCTAACGTCGTCCAGGAATCTGTTTCCAAGCCCTTTTCCTTCGTGTGCACCCGGTACTAACCCCGCAATGTCTAAAAGATTTATTGGAACATACCTCTTGCCGTTTTCACATTTGCCGTTCTTTGGATTGCAATGTATTCCTAGTTCTTTGCATGGACAGTCAACCTGAACATAAGTTACGCCTTTGTTTGGATCTATCGTTGTGAAAGGGCGAGGACTTATAGGTACATCTACTATTGTCGCAGCGGAAAAGAAAGTTGATTTTCCGCTAGATGGTTTCCCTGTTATTCCGATTAACATCTTATCTCCTTTTAATCCCTTAAAAACCGTTGTTGCAGTCACTGAAAAGAAATAAAAACATACCCTTATATATATTAGCAAAGATGTGATTATACATCCGTCATATATATCTATGTAATTAAATATAAAAATGGTGATGTAATGGATCTTAGCTTTTCGATAATCGTATTTCTTCTTCAGATATTTATAGGCATTCTGTTTGCAATATTGTCAGTATATCTTGGACTTAGGTTCTATGATAAAATGACAAAGGGGATAGATGAAATAAAGGAGTTGAAGAAAGGAAATGTTGCGGTAGCTATAATTCTTGCTGCATTGATTTTATCTATTGGTAATATAGTTCAGCAAGGTGTGGCACAGTTCGACAACGTGCTTCTCCGTGGGGTTTCCATTCCATTATTCATAATATCATTTATAATGGCAATGTTCCAGCTAGCTGTTGTAGTTTTGATTGCGATATTGTCAATATATGTTGCAATACGCGTCTTAGACTCTATGACTGTAGGTATAGATGAGTTGGCTGAAATAAAGAAAGGAAATGTAGCTGTCGCAATAATAGTCGCTGCGGTCATATACCTCGTGTCGATTGTCGTTTCCGGAGCAATAACCGACATAAATAATCTTTCCATATTTAAGCCGGAAATGGTTGCAAGCATGCTTGGGTTGTAATTAGACTGGTGTAATCAGTATCTTTCCTTTTTTTGATTCTATTTTTATATTTCCATTTTTAATAGATATACTTCCTTGATCTATATCTATAGTGCATTTAGAAACGAGCGATTTGTTAATGTTCTTAGAAGTTAATATCAATTCCCCATTTTTTGAGGTGAATGATACGTTCTCGGGAAAATTAAAAGAAAGAATGCGCTCGTTTCCTTCACCAAGAATGCAGATTGAATTTATTGAATTTTCAATATCGTTTGAATATTTTGAAAAAAGTATCTCTCGTATATCTTGTTGGACTCTGTCTTTGATCTTTAGAAAATTCATAAGAAACAGAGAAAGAATTGACAAAAAAATCGCGAATATCAGCAAAAACTCTATTGAAAGTTGACCTTTTCTGCTTTTGCCATGATAAAGTGCAAAAAAACAAAGTCTGCAATCATCTGACATGAAATCAGCGGTTTATAGCAGAGGAGAGTTATCTAGATTAATTCTTGTGTATGGGGCGGTCGTACCTGAAGTTCCTTCTGTAGTTTTTTCTATCTGGCCATATATTTTCTCCGTAGTGTTTTGTATAGAACCGGATGCCTTTTCAGCGGATTCCCTCATTTTTGATGCCACTAAAAAAACCACTCCAAGCAGTATTGCAAGGATTATGATCAACTCTATAGAAAGCTGACCTTTTTTGGATTTGTGTTTTGCCATACTGATATAATAAAAACATTATTTTTAAATCTTACTTTAACTAGAGACAATAGGTCAAAATATAAAAAAATCAAACCGCGGTTAGTGATCTATTTCAGTCTTATCGAATCCAGATCCATCGGTGCTCTTGCTTCTATTCCCAGTGTTCTTGATATTGTGCTTGAGAAATCTTCGCATTTCTTTGGCTCTCCGTGGTCGATTAAAACTAAAGATGGTTTTGGTTTCATTGTTTTTATGTAATTCATCAGCTGCCTTCTGTCGCTGTGGCCGCTGAAACCTTCCGCTGTTTCGACTCTTAGTTTTACTTGGAAAGTCTCCAATCTTCCATCTTCCCCTACGACCGCTACTTCCTTGTCTCCTTTCTGAATCTTTCTTCCCAATGAATAATTAGTATTGAAACCTACGAATATTATTGTATTCTTCGGATCCCCAGCTAATGCCTTGAAGTACTCTACTGACGGCCCGCCCGTCATCATTCCTGATGGAGCAAGAATCACGCATGGCTCTCCATCTATTATCTCCTGTCTGTTTCCTTTGACGACTTCGAATATTGGGGATTCGAATGGGCTCTTTCCGCTCAATATCATCCTTTGCAGGCTGTCTTTGAGATATTCTGGATAAACAGTGTGTATGGCGGAAGCCTCCAGAATCATGCCGTCTATGTAGACTTTGAAATTGGCTTTGTCTGGATTTCTTCTTGCGAATTCTTCGAATACAAGCATTATGTCTTGCGACCTTCCGACAGAGAATACCGGGATTAGCACTTTGCCTCCCTTTGATATTGTTTCCATTGCAATCCTTATCACTTTCTCCTCTGCTTGAGGTCTTGGATGATGGAAATCGTCTTTTCCACCATACGTGCTTTCTAAGATCAAAGTTTCCACTCTTGGAAATATATTGACCGCAGGATTGAGAAGTTTCGTATGGCTGAACTTAAGGTCTCCGCTGTAAACTAAGTTGTGCAGACCATCGCTTATGTGTAAGTGCACTATCGAACTTCCCAATATGTGGCCTGAATTGTGTAATGTAAGTTTTATTTCTGGGCTGATATCTGTCACTTCCCCGAAATCCCTAGTTATGCAATGCAATAGCGCTTTCCTTACGTCCTTCTCTTCATAAAGGGGCGTTAATCCTTGCTTCTTCATAACTTTAATGTAGTCGAAAGTTAACAAAGCCATGAGGTCCCTGCTTGGGGGGGTGCAGTACACTGGACCTTCATACCCCATTGCGAAAAAGTATGGTATGAATCCACAATGATCCAAATGACTATGAGAAAGAACTAGTGCGTTTATCTCATCGAAAGGTATGTTTAATGTAGATACATATGGATAGAAATCTTTAGCTGTGTCTGTTGCCTCGAATTTCAAACCTGAATCCAATATTATCTTATCATTTGATGTCTCTAGGAATATGCATGACCTTCCTACTTCTTTGAATCCACCTAAAGCAGTTATCTTAATCCATGATGTCTTTTCTACGTTTGAAAATATTCTTTTTCCTGTCTTCAAAAGGAATTTCTTTCTTGTTTCTGCCTCTTTTAACATTGTTGATCTTATGCTCTTGACTACTTCTGAAGGAAGGGTTGGCGTTCTTAAAACCTTCGGCGCCCAACCTGTTGATTTTATTATGTCCTTTAAAGTTGAACCTCCTTTGCCTA
>CAZJHL010000008.1:0-5799 GCA_964545865.1 Microcaldota archaeon
GAATTGAATGCAACGGAAAAGGGATTGGAGATAAAAGTTGAAACACCGGACAGGAAATATTATAAGAAACTTGATTTGCCCGCGAAGATAAGGCCGGAAACAGCTGATGCGAAATATAATAATGGTGTTTTAGAGGTTATAATTAAGAAAGTGGAGCCTTCTAAGGAAGAGGAAAGGAAAAAGAAGATAAACATAAAGTAATGTAGCATTTATTTGAAATAATCTAATAAAGGTGATACTATGATAAAAGGTTCTCCTGATTTACAGGTTTGGATTTCGACTGCATTAGTATTTGGTTTGATTGCGGGTATACTTGGAGTCATAATGCTGATGACTGGAAATGAGATATCTATATTTGTAGTGTTGTTCATCAGCTTGCTATTCCTTGGTATCCAATGGTACCTTGGGCCGATAATTGTAAAATGGGTAAGTGGAGCAAGAGAAGTGAGCGTAAATGAGGCTCCTGAGCTTCATGCTGCTGTTGAAAGAATCGCAAAGGAATCTGGAATACCAAAGCCTAAATTATACATTGTAAATAGCCAAGTGCCAAATGCGTTTGCTTTCGGAAGAGGAAAGAATGACGCAGGAATAGCGATACACGCTGGTCTTCTTCAGAGATTGAACAAGCAAGAGGTAGAGGCAGTAATCGCGCATGAAATAGGTCATATCAAGCACAATGATGTTGTTATAATGACTATTGCAAGCGTTATACCTGTGTTGCTATACTATCTCGCAGTTGCATTTATCAGCGGAAGAGAAGACAGACCGAATCCGATCGCTGTGTTTGTAGGTGCAATATTTGCAAGACTTTTAGGGCAATTGGTTGTATTGTGGCTCTCAAGGCAAAGAGAATACTATGCGGATGCGCACAGTGCATACATAATGAAGGATTCGATGCCTTTGGCAAGAGCATTAGTAAAGATCACTTATAACATACCACAGGGCAGTACAAACGAGTCATTGAGCACTTTATACGTAGCTGAGCATGAAATAGTTTCGAACAGCGTTGCGAATGCAATTAGCAGAAATGACCCGAATGCTTTACTTGCTGCTGTGGAAAAGGAACCAGACAATCCGCTTGAAATAATTAGCACGCATCCTAGCTTGAAGAAGAGAATAAAAGCTCTATTCTCTTAATCTATTGCAACAATGTTGCGTAAATGTGTGGGAGGTTTTGAAATGTTGACTATAAAACATTACAAAAGGCCGATTGCGGCCATAAGTATCACTGGGGACAGGTCCAGAATAACGCCTTCAGTCCTGACAAAATTCTTAAGGCCGTTGGTAGAAAAAAACATACAAATCTATGCTATATCTACTGGAGAAAAGGAAGTGATACTTTTTATAGATGAGGCAGAGAGCGACAAGGCTGTCATATACCTCACAGAGGAGGCTGCGGATAGCTCCTTTGAAAGTATAGCAGTAAGAAGAAGTCTTGGTATGATAAGCGTTAATGGGCCTGAATTAGTTACCACGCCCGGTCTTTTAAACAAGCTTACCTCCCCACTCGCAAAGCAGAAAATTAACATTGTTGCAGTAACCTCTGCTTTTGATTCTGTGGTGTTCTTTTTTGACTTGAGGGATGCTGAAAAAGTGTTTAAATTCTGGGAGAATTACGTGCCAGAGAAGATAAGCATCTTCAAGAAGGCAAAGGAAAGAGTAAGCGGAATATTAAGGACGATTATACCTAAGAAATGATATCTTTAATTTTTCTGTTTTTTGTTTAATTTTTTAATCTCTTTTTTAACTCATCCCACATACTGCCCTTGTAGCTACTGCGTCTTTTAGTACTTGCAATATTGATTGATCAAAATCATAGGAAGGAATGGTTGGAGATGGAGTGGGCTGCTCCCCACCTGAAGGCGGCTGAGGCGTCTCTGGAGTTCCTGGTGGGGTGGGACCTATAGGTTCTTCAGGAATGGTTGGGGTCTGATCCTTGCAATTCTGATCATAGAGCATGCAATAATAAATATCATTGTATTCTTTGCATAATGTAGAATAAATATTACACATGGATGATTGCATGTGCAAAGATTTTTGATCGGAGGAAGCTTCAAGTGACAAAGAAACTGCTTTCTTCTCTTCCATAGATGCAGAAGGCGAGTATTTTCTAAATTCCTGGTTATATGAAGATTCTCCTTTTATCGTGCCGTATGCAATAAAGTAAGCAAGAAACATGTCATCGATGCTTGATTTCTTGTTTATTGTCTTGTTTTGATAGTATGCCATTGTCTCTGCAAGGCAGCAAAGCTCTTTTTGCTCATTGTTTTTATAAGAGTCACACTTGGTTCCGCAGTGCTTTTCATACTGCTGCAACTGACCTGATTGGTAGTATCCTAACTTTTGTAGCACTGCCATATACAATGAAGGATCTATGAAATATTTTGAAGCAATATTTAAGATAAATGTTTTATTCTTATCGCAATTGTCTTTTGCAAAGATGCCCCCTCCAACATCCAAATTATAGAATAATTTAGAACCGCACGATTCCTGTTTCTTTGTGTTCAGCACAGGAAGATTGCTGTAATTCTTTACCTCATAAAGAGCGAACATACTTGTAGGGTTGTTATATTCATTGCAAAGAGATGGCTTGTCTCCGTTTATAGAATAAATAGTGTACGAGGTGAAGCTGTTCGCGCTTCCGCTTTGGGAATAAAATATAGTGCAGAAAAAGCCTAACGATTTGATTTGCTCATTAGAAAGTTGCGAGATATCTGGGGCAACTACGCCAATTACACCTGAAGATACAAGATCTGGAATAGACCTTATTAAATAATCATAGAATCTTGCGATATCACTGTTTGTCCACTTGCATTTCCCATTTATATTATTCCCCTCCTCGCTATGAATAATTATGACAACTGGCTTACCATATGTCTCAGTTATGTTCTGGGCGAATGACTTTAACGAATTAGTCTTATTCTGTATTATGATTAAAGGCTCACATGTTGAGAAGGAACTTGTATTTGCTATAAACGCAATTACATCTATATTATTCCAAACTAAAGAGCTTGATTTGTAATAATTCAGTGTTTCAAAGTCGCCATAGTTTATTGTTGCTGTGACTATGCAGTTCTTACAATTTTCCTTTATGCTTTGAAATGCAACTGTAGGTGGTATTATCAATGGGTCGAATTTTGATTTGTTATATCCGTAACCTGGCGAAATGAACAAAGGTCCCTTCCCATCTAAGAGGGTTCCTAATACAGATGGATCTGCATCGATTTTTCCATATTTGTAGAAAGGTATTGTTCCAGAATTCAATGTGCAACTATGAGCGTTAAGGAATCTTATTTTAATAATGTTCTCATTTATTGCCTTTGGAAGAGAAGAAATGTCTATAAGATTTATTCCAAGATTTCCGTTACATCTTGCAAACATCTCATCTCCTGCAAAAAAACTATCTCCTACTCCGATCATAAACATGCTAACAAATTCTGAACCTGATGTGCTTAAACCATGTTTTCCAGTCAATGAATCAAGATAGTTCTTGTCGTTTTCTTTTTCTAAATCCAGATTCTTGAACTCACAGCTTTTCAGATTCGGATACGAAATACCTGTAAATATGCTCTTTATGTCATTGAAAATCGACAGCATGCTTGACTCGTATTTACATACGAAAACTGTACAGTTATTTACTGGAGTGTATTTTTCTTCCAAATAGCTAATTTGCTCTATAGACAGATAGCTGCTAATCGGCTCAGCTTTTTTAACGCAACCAAACAAAAGAAAAGAAACTAATAAAATGGAAAATAAAATAACAAGCTTAACTGATTTATGTTTTTTTGTCTTGTTTAGAGTCATTGGATCCTTGACTTTGTGTTGCATTTTATCTCTCCTTATCATTCCAAAAGGCATTATTCGCTTCAGCCTTTATTACTTTTTTAATTGCTTTTTTTTATCTTTAGCATTCTACTAAAAAACATTATTCACGTTCATCTTTATTTTTGTTTGGATTTGTCTTTTCTTTTTTATAATCCAAAAGTTTCTTAGGTTCGTAGCCGATTTCTTTCTTTTTTTCGTATCCTATTAGTTTTTTATTTTCATATCCTATTTCTTTTTTCTTTTCATAACCGATCTGCTTTTTCTCTTCGTAACTTAATTTATGTGGACCGTAAGTTCTTATAAAGTAATCGATATACTCCAATGCTGCTTGTTTGCCTTCACAATCTGGTTGACCAGAAAGTATGATCTTTTCACTTTCCATTTTTGTAAGCGCTTGATTTAATCCATAATACCCTATAATCTTCATATCGAGATTGTAATATTCCTCTTTCGGATCGATTTTTTGATACCAGATATCATCGAATATTCTGTTAAAAACTGTTCTGCCTACTTTACTGTCTTCAAAATATAATATTCGTTGCTTAGCAAAGTCAACTGTTTCCTTATTCATCAATGGAGATATGTAAGCATTATATAAAACATTAAAGTTGACCTCTGGGTCTTTCTTAAATGCAATTATATCGAAAATGTGTTTGGCAATATCTTTATTCAACTCTGGATAATCGCGAGAATAAGTAACCTGACCTGAATAGATGTCTTTAAGGTAATCTTCTGATTTCTTTGCAAGTACTCCGAATTCAACTAAAAGTTTGAATCCCGATTGGTCCACATCTTCTGTTTGGCTCTTCATTGCGTATTCCGCATAGCTCGAATAGAAATTGTTTATAGATGACTCTATTGAATTTCTGGCCTTTGCAATTTCATATATGAATGAGTCATAAAGTTTAACGTAATTTGATTCCATTTGGAATTTTGTAAGTTCTTCAATCTGTTGTTCTCTATCTTTGCGTTTAACGTTATCTATGAACGCATCAATCTTTTTCTTTTCCTCAGATTCATCGCTCAGATTTTCGATCCTTTTCTTTATCTCCGCTATATATTCGTCTATACCGTATTGCTTTATACTCTCCTTGACTATCTCTGGATTTTTATATAATTCTTTAATGTACTTTAATCTGTTTTCTTCAGGCTCTAGTATGTTTAATATTTTATTATATTTTGATTTCTCTTCGCCAGACAGAGATTCGTACTTATTCGAGATTATATTCAGAATCTTTATCGCTTCTGCGATGTAAAGGCGTTCGAGCTCTATCTTTGCAAGCAGGGCGGAGTTCAATCTGTCTCTTGCTTCTAGATCTTTAATTCCTATCTGATCTACAGACAAAACCGCATATTCTTTAATCTCCTTAAGATCCAATCTAGCATGTCTTGGATTGTTTATATATTGAATTAATGAGGAAACAAACTTGCTGTCTACCGCGTTTTTTATCTCTTTAAATTTGTCAAGATCAGCTTCATTAAAACCAATCGCAGCGATAAGGGATTCTGGTGACATGGCTCTGAGGTCTCTCTCATACTCGTTTATCTGTTTAGTATACGGCTCGATTTCTTGGTCTATCTTCTTCTCCATTTCGCGTATTCTCCATTGTTCCCCTTCTGTTTTTGCTTTTGTTTTGAGTTCTTCTATCTTTGCCTTTGCCTTATTTGCACTTTGAAGTTTTCTTCTTGCGCTACTGATCATTTTGATTAATCTCGGTCTTATGTCTGCTGATTTCTCTGCTATCTTAGCGGTTGCCAAAACCGGAGACAACGCGTATAAACCCTTCATTTCTTTCTTCTCGTTTGGTGCCATGTATTTTTCAGCAGTATTTAGTGTTTTTAATACAGATAGATTTAAGTTGCCTCTAAAGTAAATGTTTCTCATAAACATGGAAGTAGAAGCTAATGCTGCAGATGCAGCGCCTATTATCTTGCCTTGACCTTTTAATTTTATTTTTTGCATCTTTTTTAACA
>CAZJHL010000008.1:5809-7822 GCA_964545865.1 Microcaldota archaeon
TCTTTGGAGGTTTAATGCCTTTCACCTTGGGAGTTGTAATGTCAAGAATGCTGAGTGGATCCCTACCAGAAGCATAAAGGGCTGCGATTGAGACACCTATTACTAAAAAAATAATAAGCCAGCTCGCATCCACCATTTCATTTAAGGGAGGCGTGCTAAATGAGCCCACCAGAGCAATAGAATATTGTGTGCTAGCGTGTGTTTCGTCTCCATCATAAACAAATCTTATTTCCCTATCTGTAGCAGTTGAAATCTCCCCAGTACAACTACCTGTACCGTTTTCATCTGTCTTTATAGTGCATATCAATTCTTTTATGCTCTCATCAGATGGACTGATAGAGTATATCTTTATTTCGCTGTTCGATAATGGAGAAAAGTCGAATCTATTTATAATTTGAGAGGCGTCCACCTTACCAGTTTCAATCTCTTCTTTTAGATTTTGATTTGATTCTGGAATATATATTGAAATTAATGTTGCAGAGAATTTGTAGTAGTTGTTTTCTTGCTTAATATAATTGGCATCTTTTATTATAGTGGATGTAATCACTTGAGCGTACAATATTGATGTGAGTAGGAAAACAAATAAACTGAATTTTGACAAATTCATCTTACATCACTTCTCTAATAATATATGAAATTTCAGTTTAAATATCTTCTCATATTAGCTTGACCAAACCTTCTGCGAACTCTTGTACGTCTGCGTTCAACACCATGCTAAATGATTTTATGAACGTATATGTAATTACCCCTGCAAGAAACGGAAAGACAAATCCTAACATTATTAGTTCCCCGACTAATGCGTTGATCCTTTCATTAAGAATACTTGCCATCGATATCTCATCTGAAAACGGCGCTCTTAACAGGCCGAATACTGTGGTTGTAGTTGCTCTAATCAAGTCTGGAATCAGATTATCTAGACATGAAATTGAATAACGTAAGTCGCTCGCAGATACAAATATCTTACCTACTTGGCTGTAACCTTGACTTGCTGTAATTATAAACAAGCTATATGAAATAGGATAAACAAAATATAGGCCTATTGAAACTGCTATGAGCAAATTACCCAAAGATCTTACAAATGGAAATGCCCTAAGCACCAGTCCAGCTGGAAGAAATATTACTAGCATTGTGCTTTGTATAAATTCGAGAAGATGCTTCTGGAAATACATGGAATATATCATATATGATAGATTTGACATTGCCTTCTGCAATGAAGAGAGAATGAAATTGATACCTGCGTTTGTTGTTTGCGTCAATGGACTTTTTCCAGTAAGAAATGAAAACAGATCTTTCGTCCTGGTATCTGGAACCTTAGATAAATCCGCACCCTTTTCTAATCCAATATTTGAAGACACAAAGAATGGAAATGCTATGCAAAATGCTTCCTGATAGCGCTTTCTTGCAAGAATCAAAGAGCTGTCGAAATAGAAGTTTGCAACTGCAAAAGGAGAATAACCAGAATTTTGTATCTGGGTTTTTAATTCGTTCATGAATGGAGTGTCACCAAGATTCATAGAGAGCAGATATACGAATTGACCGGACTTTGTAGCCAATATATCTACAACCCCTATTATAAAAACAACCAATACTATAGAAGATAGCGAGTATAAAAATTCGTATTTCGAAATTTTCTCCAGATCACTGGAAGAAAATACTTTAGAAAGCATGAATGCCAAAGCTGAATATGAAAAACCGATAAATACTGCAATTATTGCTAATAGCTCCCATGGAAAACCTGAAGAAGTCCAAGCTGCTTTGAATTGGGATGCTGGACCTGTTTCTGCCTGTGCGAAAAAGATTGGAACTGTGAATAAAAGAAAAATTAAGTAAAATTTAATCGAATCATTCTTTCCAATCATGGTCTCCTACCTATATTAAGTTATAATATTATATAAGCTTCCATATTTCAGCTATTTCGATCTCTGCACCCAATGCACCAGATAAATCCGATACTGCCTTTGAAATCAAAGTGATGTTTAAAAATATACTGGCTCAAACTAATAATTTAAATAT
>CAZJHL010000008.1:7880-21474 GCA_964545865.1 Microcaldota archaeon
AACGTTTTCACTGCTTAAAGAAACCTCTGATTTCAATTGATCTTCAATTAAATTTTGATCCTGGACCCCTTTAATTGTATCTATGCCAGATGTAGAAACCTCAAACTGTGAAGATAAGAGTGAGTCTGGTGATTTAGAAACATAAGTTGCGTATTGTGAAAGAACTACTTGCTTGTCTGCTTCGTTAAGCAGTGTTTGTTTGCACTTCTTGTCTGGAGCTATTCCTGAACAGGAACGGGATATGCATTCGACATCTTCTGAACAAGATTCGCCTACTTTCTTCTTAGGAACGCACATCTTTACTGAATCTACATTCTTACATAGACCAGAGATGCATTCGCTATCAGACGAACATAACTCTCCGTTTGATTTTGCCAAAGTGCATAATTTAGTTTGTTCGTTCCTTATATAGCCTGGACAACAGAAAGGATTGTTTGAACCCTCTATTCCACATTCCGAGCATTTCTTTCCACCTGCGGTTTCTAAGCACAGCCCTGATTTACACTCGAAGTTATTGTTACAGTATGCTCCAGCATCCTTCATAGGTTGGCAATTTTTGAATCCAGGTGGGTTGGTATACGTACACATATGAGAATAGCAGTCATTATCATCTACACATCTCATTTGCAGCGATTCTACGCTTATTTCTGGTGCGTTAAATTGTTGCATGAAAAGATTGTTAAACAAAAGAACTATAGGAACGAAGACGTAAAGCCCTATCCCTAAACCAATTAAAGCACCACCGAATTTTCTGAATGGATATATAGACCTGAATATGATTCCTATAGGTATGAAAAACATTAGGGAAAGATAAGGAATAATAGCTAGAATATTTATCTGAGTTATTACTATTACGTATGCCAAAATAAGAGTGCCAAACAATGCGAGCAATGAATCAGAAAAGAAGTTCAAAGGATCAGACAACCATGATAAAACTGTAGATGTCTTTTTGTATCCTTCCACTTCAGTGCCACTTATTAATGAGACCACTGTGCTCATCAGACCTAGTTGAACTGTTGTCTTTTGAATATAATCTCTCGCAAGAGTATTTAGATAATTATAGGATGCGATGTAAGCGGAGCCTTGGGTTTGGAATATGCTTGATATAAAGTCTCCGCACATCAAAGAAACAATCAAACTGAAAAATGCTATTAGCAATGCGGTAAAGAACAACTGGTAGAGCTCTGATTTTGCTCTGTCTTTAAATGAAGAATCTATAACTGAACCATAAAGATAAAGCGCTGCGATGAACACGGAACTTAGTATTAATCCGATTATGCTTAAAATCCTCCAGTCGCTTGTTGACAGCATAAAATCGCATGCTTTTTTGTCTGCTTGCTTTATTTTATCTAATGGAGATTGCTCTTCCTGTGCAAAAATAATGGATGAAAAGAAAAGAAATAATATGAGCAATGATGATAACTTTAACTTAATCTCCATATTTCCTACCTCTATCATAACATCTTTATTACATCATTCAATGAAACATCCGAACCTAATAACGAACCTAACTCTCGGACAACGCTTATGGTAATTGTGAATCCTATTATTGGGACTAAGGTGAATAAGACAAATGCAAATGCAGCTTCATTGAACAATGCGAATACCAGTTTGAACATGAATTCAATTAAATATGAAATCGGATTCAAAACTTCATTGGTAAATCCTTCTTTAAGCTTTGACATAAATCCTTCATTCGTTAACAAGTCGGGATCGATGTTGTTTGCGGATAGTCTTGCGCTTATTATGTCTCTCCAACTATGCGGCGAACCTTGAGTATTAAAGTTCAATACTGAATCAACTATGTTTTGGCTTATTAGATAAGTTAATGGGAAAACTATATAGAAACCTATAGATAAGGCGATTAGGATATTGCCAAATTTCCTGCTAAAACTAAACACTCTAAAGAATAAACCAAAAGGCAAGAAAAAGTGGAACGCATACCTTTCAATGAAATCAAGGAAGTATAGTTGCATTGAATTGAATGCGTAAACTAATGTAAACGGACCTAGCGCCTTCTGAACAATAGATGAAAATACAGATATAAATGATTTAGCTACTTCCTTATTTTCTATTTTAAATATTTTAATACCTGCGAATAAAGTTTTTTCGATAGGTAATAAAATCCCTTTAGTTGCGATATCTAAGCTTGAAGAAATAAAGGAAGATGAAAGTGACAAGACTGTTTTTTTTTTTTTTTTGCCGCTCATCACATATACAAGATAAGACCTAACTGAATTAAGATATAATTTTGCATTGTCTATAGCTGGATTTTCCCCTCTCATTGAAGACTGAAATCCATAAGCCTCAAATACAATGTTTTCTACCCTAAGAATGACGAAAATCAAGAAAACTATAAAGCTCATCATTACTATTTGGTAGAATTCATTTGTTGCCCAAGAGGAAAGTTCTTTTATTCCAAATGCCTTTGAAAACATATATGCAAGGCCTATTAATGAAAGTGTGAATAGTATGGCTGCAAGGACCACCAAAAGCCAAGGAATGTTTCTAAGAGTTATAGTGCTGTCTTGCGCAAATGAAACAGATGCGAACATAATGGTAAATAGAAATATTGTCATAAGATTTTGTAATCTAATTTTCGTTATTTTTTGACTAACCATATTACCACTATATAAGCTTTGAAAGGCCTGCGATATCTATATCCCCGCCAAGAAATGTTGAGAATTCTTTTATGAATACAACAGTTCCATATATAGATATTATTGCTGGGATTAAGATCCAAACTGAAAGGAATGCGACATTGTCCAAGAAACCATTAGGCTCGATTGTTCTGAAAATCATATGTGAAAATATATCTGACATAGTACCATCTGGGTTTTTAACTAGAATGAATGAAAATATCTTTTCAAAGAACGATAAAACAGATATTCCTGCTTCTTTATTTGATTCTAATGTGTTTTTACTTGATATTATGTTACCTTGATTAGAAGTGATGTCTGAAACATCTGGGAGGTTCGCGACGAACCCTTCAGAATCTGAAAAAACTATAACGTGATAATTCGGATCTGGAGATATGATTGTAGTAACGAACACCAAAAGTATTGGATAAACAAAGAACAAACCTATTGCAAGGGATAGCATAAGTCCGCCAACGCCCCTCAATATGGAGATAGATCTTAATGCGATACCTGCAACTAAAAACGAAGGGAACAGAGCAACAGAAACGAATGTTAAGAATATCTCATTTGTCTTAAGCCAGATTAATATGTATCCAATATAGCTGATGAAGGAGTTATAGATGTCCAAGATAGGCTGAAAACCAGCTAGAGGTTTGAGTGAAAATACAGAATAGAGTTTAATTGAAACAGAGTTGAATATGGCCACCCAACCAATATCGGTTATTTTGTTTGCTGTGTAAATGCGCATTAGATCATAAAAATTGCTTAACATTGTTTTTGCTATTTCGATATGGCAGTAACCTTGCTCGCATCTACCCATAACAGGCATGTATCTAACTAAATTTTGACTGCCCAAATCAAAGTAAATTAGTTTCTCTTTATTAAAAGTGCACGATGAACCTGAGCATTGCAAACTAAGGGAAGGATTCATTATAGAAATAATATTGATGACAAGGTTATCTATAATTCCAAGAAATATGAAAACAGATCCTAAAAGCAATGCTGAAGCGATTACTTGATACAATTCATTTTGCGCCCATTTTTTGAAATTATCATTTTGCAGCATACTAGAAAGCATGTAAACTAGCGAGACAAGGATCAGTGAGATGAATATTACAAGAACTGCTAATTGAAACCATGCTGCAAACAATATTTCATACATCCTATCACTCAATATCGCTCAAGAACTTTGCAAACAACACAATAAATGATCTAGTTATAGTAAGATTCAAGATTGGCAGGAATGTTGCCTGCGGTATCAATATTGCAAACTCGTTAAAGTACTTGAATATTAATATAATGTCAGAAGACAATTTGAATGTTTCTAATGGCGTTATAGGCTCTTGAACAAGCGAGGAAAAGCTCGGATCTATTTCCTTGTATATTGCATAATTCATAACATACGTCAATGGAAATACTACGTAGAATCCAAATGAGAATGCAATAAGGAATGAGCCGCCTTTCCTTAATCCAGGGATTGACCTAAGTATGAGGCCTATCGGCAAGATTAATGTCAATGCGAATGCCTCTGCTAGCTGAATGAAAACTATTTGTGCCTGAATACTTCCTACAAGTATGGTGAATAAAGAATCAAAGATGCTTATAGATTTGGAAAAGGGCGCGAGTACTGCGCCAGGCTTTATTGTCAAACTTCCCAATGGAAGTTTAGTGGAGTACTCTATCGTTGATAAGGAGTCTAAAAGAAAAGCTGAAAGCCACAGCCTTTGGATTGTTGGCAAACCTTTGGAGTAGACTAGTGTGTTAAGGTAATCTTGTGATACAGAAAAGTGATCGCCTGCCCCGAAAATATCTTGTGCTATTAATGGGGCTGTGTTGCATACAATGCCCGCTAGGCCGAGTACGCCTAAAATTATTACAAACGTTACGAAAAATTGCGTGAGCTCCTTTTTTGCGATCGCTTCGAATTCGCTTTTCTGCATTATTCTTCCCAACATATAAAGAAATGCAATTATGGCTATTGTTAACGCAGATGCAAGACCTATGAAAGGCCAAATATCTATGACTGCATTGCACATCGCCATAACATCACTATATCAATCTACCTAATTCCACTAGTTTTGTCTCTCCGCCCAATGTTGTAGATATGGCTTTGAATGAAGAAACTGATATCATCAGTATAATGACAAAACTAAATAAAGCAATCAAAAATGGAAGAACAACTATGGGCAATCTTTCTGTTATATCATAGAATACATATCCTGCTGCGAAAGGTGTTAGTCCTATGTTTGAAATAGTCCTTCCTCCAGTCTCTGCTAATGTTTTTGTGATTCCTTTCAAACCAGAAACTGCGGCGTCTGTAGCTAGCGAAACGTATCCTATATCGTTTATAGGAACATCGCCTTTTATTAGACCAAGACTACAAAGCAGAGGATATTTGTCACATGGGTTTCCTAAATAGAAACTGAAAAATTCAACATTAGTCACTAAGTTCGAATCTTCTTTCAGCTTTGCAACTGCAATTATTGTATGATTCTCATAATCCTTATCTTTGTATATTTCTGAACCTACAAATCCAAAACCAACTCCTGCATTCACTGTTCCATTCTTGAATTTCTTATAGCATTTTGAAACTGAAAATGTTTTTGGCGTAGAAATTCCAGACATAGGGTCTGTAATCCAAATTGTCTCCTCCTGTGTGATTTTCCAATAGGAATAACTATCTGGCGGCAGCTCTACATTGTTATTCATAATCTGAGATGAATAATACTGATCATTGCTGCAAGGGACGTCATGCCAAATCGAATAACTGAGATTGTAATGTGCTAGCCATCTGAATTCCTGATTTGGTTCTAAATAATAATCTCCAGTGAATGGAAGCTCTCTCTCCATCAGGAATTTAAGTCCGCTTTGCTGCTGTTGTGACGGTGTAGCTGAAGAAACAATTGAATTATATGTGGTATCATACATATGGCCTACAAATGCCAGTGTTAATGGATAAACAATAAATAAGGTTAATGCCAATGCTATAAGTGTTGAGCCTGCTCTTCTTGTCAATGGAAATGCTCGCAGTAATATACCTGCTGGCATTAAAACAGGTAATGCGGCCGCCTGTATGAAGAAGAGTATCTCTTTTTGAACAAAGAAAGCCAGTAGTATAACCACCATTGTCGATTGGATAGAGGACAAAAAGCTGTTTATGACAGCGAATG
This sequence comes from Microcaldota archaeon, assembly GCA_964545865.1. GTDB lineage: Archaea > Micrarchaeota > Micrarchaeia > CABMEP01 > CABMEP01 > DTQF01. The sequence continues at coordinate 13,690 of CAZJHL010000008.1, forward strand.
GGGCGCCCATTCCGATTGTAACGCTATATTTCATGAAAAAGCTTGCAACCGAAGCAACACCACCAGTAACTATACCCAAAACCACAGTTATCAGTTTTGCTATTGCACCTAGATCTACCTTAAAGCTTGATATTGCGGTTAATGCGATTATGGTACCAGATACTTCAGAGTATACTGACACCAGTTGTCTTTCAACCTTATCTACAAACGTATATGCTAATGAGAATGGATCTGCATTGCCATAATTAAGGTTCGGGTCTGCGGCTGTTGCATACGCGATAGTCATACTGGTGATTATCATCAGCAATGGGACGGATAAAACAAGAATCAACGCTGAGACTATGAATTCGCTTAGCTCTTTTTTTGCCCAGCCCTTTAATTCATTTGATTGGAACGCAGAAGAAAGCATCCATGCAAGAGCGCTTAAGGCTGCGGAGAGAATAAGTGCTAAGATAGATGTGCCGAACCAGTCTGTATTGAAAACCGTTCTTATTGATTGATCCACTATCTCCTGCATTGTTGCTACCATTATATCACATATATCTATCTAATCAGCCAAACTTTATTCGTTTTTCTCTTTATACATTAGTAAAATAGAATTAAATTTATTTCTATTTATATATTAGCAATACTAGCAGCATGAAAAGCAATAGGAAGGTATTAAAACATGAACTATATATTAGCATTAAGGTGGATGTATGGTTGAGGCTTATAAGATAAAACGTGATGTGAAAAAGGATGCGAAAAAAGAGGTTAGGAAAAGATTGGATATTGTTAAGTCTGTTCTTACACTAATTAAAGGGAAAATTGAACCTGTCGAATACACCCATGTAAAAAGACTGATGGCTGACGGAATTGAAAGAGACATAGTGTTCGTCCAGGGTTTGTCCACAGGTATAGAATTGGCAGCCTTGAATGCAGATGATTTGAAGGTAATAATAAAGATATTCAAAAATGCGAAAGCAAGAGGAAAGGATGGCAAGCCTGTTTTTGAAGAAAAAGAAATAAGAACGATAGACGAAATATTAGAACATAGGTTTCCATTAGTTGCGAGAAGAAAAATGATAGCGGTGATAAAGAGAGCTGACAATCTCCTTCTTGACAGCTTAATAGGAACGTTAGAAAAAGCAATAAGATGATAAACCGAGCAAGAATTGTATTTGATTTTTTATTTTCTTTAACTTATTTTATCTTTGAGAAATCGATAAATCTGTTATTTTCTGCCTCTTTGTCTCTTGATAAAAGAACTATCCTTGAATCCTTATGCTCGTCTGTAACTAAATAACCTGTCTCATTTGCCAATTTCTCTGCGAATTCTCTTATCTCTTCCATATATGGCATGCCTGGCAGGCCTATTCTTCTTCTCGAAAATCCAACCGCCATGTATGCCTTTACCTCCACATAATGGGGCTGCGCAATCTTTATGAGTTCTGCGTACTTTTCAGGATTGTCAAAATTCAACCCTTTTATCAATGTCATTCTTATTACTGTTCTTGTATGCTTTCCTGCATCCTTCAACAGCTTCAAAGAGGTGAGATATCTTTCCCATCCGTCTTTGTTCTTGGGCCTCATGATCTTTTCGAAGCTTTCCTTGTCGTATCCTCCCATGGACAGATACAGCTGCGTTGGGAAATATCCCTCATCTATCATTTTCTTGATTGCGCCTGGCACGCTTCCTGCAGTCACAATGAAAGTGCTCATTCCTCGCTTATGGAATTCTGCGATCAGCTCTTTCAGCTTTGGATATGAAATAGGTTCTCCCAATACACTTAATGCAACATGCCTTGGATTCTGAGCTTCCTTCCAAAGGCTCTTATTTACATTGTAATGCCCCCCGATTCCAGATAGCAGCTTTCGCTGTGCCTCAAGCATCTGATCTATTATCTCTTTAGGCTCATCCCATTGATCTATCTTATCTGAAAACATAGAGTCTGTGTCTGCATCAACCTCTCCGGGCTGGGCCCTCCAGCAGAAAACGCATTGGTTAAAGCAGAAAGGGGTTGTTGTGCACTGCAAGCATTGGTTGCTCCTTATCCCATAGAATTTATTCTTGTAGCACCATTGGTCTTTTGTCATTGAAGACTGGGTATAATGGCATATCTTGACCAATGAATGGTTCCCTGCGAATCTGTATTTCTGTTTTTTGAGCAGTGATTTTAGTTTGTCTGATATCATAGCATCACTAGAATGAGCGAATGGATAGTAAGATTAGTCTGTTCAGATTTAAATAATTATCTACAGAAAAAGAAATATGCGAGAGATAATGGTCAAGTCCACAAGAAAAAATGAGATAATAAACATAACTGAAGAAGTGGAAGAGATTGTAAGAAAGGAATCTAAAGAAAAGAAATTAGATGAAGGAATCTGCCTTGTTTATGTTCCGCATGCAACCGCTGCGCTTACAATAAACGAGAATTGGGACCCTTCTGTATGCGAGGATTTCCTTGATTTACTATCTAAAATCATTCCAGAAGGGAAATGGAGACATGATAAAGTGGATGGCAATGGAGCTGCACATATAAAGGCTGCGATTATAGGGCCCAGCGTCAGCATACCTTTCAAAGATGGAAAACTCCTTTTAGGGACATGGCAAGGTATAATGCTTTGTGAATTTGATGGGCCTAGAGAAAGAAAGGTTATAGTGCTTTGCAAATAAGGCGCTTTGATGTTATTTAAATTTCTCTTTAAGAACCTGATAAGCTTTTCTAAGTAGATTTTTGTTCGTTTCATGAGTAAGTAGATTTAATGCTTCATTAAAACTGACCCATCTATATTCATCGTGCTCTAGAACTGCATTGCCTTTTATTGATACTGGACCATTATATTCAACTAGAAAAGATGGGAACTCCATTTTTTTTTTTTTTTTTTTTTTAACATAATCTGGCGGTGTTTTGAATTTGAGCTTGAACGGAAGAGGTATTATGGCGCCTATCTTTTTCTCATCAGCATGGATTTCTTCTCTCAGCTCTCTCATTAGATTGTGCATTGGCCTTTCCCTTCCAATCCTTCCTCCCTTAAGCATTTCCCAGCCGCTCCACCTTTTGATCCTATGGAGAAGCAGGAATTCTGGTTCCTTTCCCTTGAACCTGAACACTATTGCACCTATTCCTTTCCTTACTTTTTCCTTCCTCACATTCATAAATACACTATTAAAAGAATCTTATTTAAACCTAACCTGCTATAATTACTTATGCCAATAACTATTTTCCTTGAAGATGGGAAGCTTAAAGTCAAAAACCCTGAAGACTACGAAGCATTAAGAAGGTCTTATTATGGAGAAAAGGGCAAGGGAGAGATAGTTATAACTCCGGAAGAGGCGATGTATTTAATGGAGGTAAGGAATGCTGTCTGCATTGAAGATGGAAAAAACATCACATTCTCACAGATAGCTGACAGATTCAACAAGGAAAAGATGTTTGCAGAATACATGACTTTCCGTGACTGGAGAGAAAGAGGGCTGGTGGTTAAAAAGTACAAGAAAGAAGGGAAGTATGATAAAAACCCAACCGTTAAATATCCAAGCAAGGAAACGAAATTCCCAAAGATTCAAGCGGAAGCAATATTCTTCAAAGACGACAAAATGGCAATATTGGAAAACGAAGAGGTTGGGAAGGACCTCTATAACAATTATTGGATAGGACAATACGGCTCCTACAAGGCGGAAGGTAGAGGTAAGTTCCTCAAGTTGGACAAGTTTGAGACTTACTTCCTTGTAAAGAATTGCGGACTTAAGCTGATAAACCTGACAGAAAAGGAGCTTGAAAAAATACTTGAAGAGGAAAAGGATTTCGAATCAATGTATAATGTTTATGAGGACTGGAGAATGAATGGATTCGTGGTGAAGACTGGTTTCAAGTTCGGAACCCATTTCAGGATTTACTTCCCTGGCGCGTTGCCTGGAAAGGGAAAGGACTGGACTCATTCCAAGCATGTGCTTCACGTATTCCCAAGGGAGAAAAGAATGATAATAGCTGAATGGGCAAGGGCAATAAGGGTTGCGCATGGAGTAAGGAAGACGTTCATACTTGCGATACCTGGAAAGAAAACAAAGATAGAGAAAGGAATGATCAGTTTCCTTTTATATCATAGGAAAAACAACAACATTGAAACCCCTGAAAAAGACAGTCCTTCATTCGCGCTCGTCTCGCTCAGCGAGGATGAGATGATCGGAGGAAATGAGCTTGCATCCGCAATAGAGGAGGCGAAGGAAATTGGATTGGATGTGATGCTTGGAATAGTTGACAGGGAAACCTCTGTAACATATTACAGAGTAAAGAGAATAAACTTGCCGAAAAGCAAGTATGAATACTATGAGATAGAATGGGCACAGCCGTAATGTGATTTCTATTTCAGCCAAACGTGATGAGATGAATATTGGTGAAGGAATAAGGAAAGCACTTGCAAAAATAACTGGAAAAGCAATAATTGATGAAAGCGCAGTCAAATCTATGGTTAAGGAGATACAGAGGGCGCTTATACTCTCAGATGTTAATATAGAGCTAGTTTACAAGCTTTCAAAGCAGATAGAAAAGAGATCTTTGACTGAAAAGCCTCCTGCTGGAAGAAGCATGAGCGAGCACATCCATGCAATCGTATACGAGGAATTGACCAAGATAATGGGTGAGGGAAGGAAGCTCGAGCTCAAGCCGCAGAGGATAATGGTGTGCGGTCTTTTCGGATCAGGAAAGACAACACAGATAGGAAAGGTCGCCTACTATCTTAAGCAGAGGGGAATGAGCGTTGGTGTTATTGCGGCAGATATGATGAGGCCAGCTGCGTATGAACAGCTTGAGCAGCTCTCAAAGCAGGTTGGCTGCAACTTTTATGGAAGAAAAGGGCCTGGAGTGAAGGCAAGGGATGTTGTAAAGGAAGGACTTGAAAAACTGAAGAACGATGTAATAATAATAGACACCTCTGGAAGAGATGCGCTTGATGACGAGCTGATAGCTGAATTGAGAGAGATAAACGAAGTTGCGAAGCCTGAAGAGAAGATACTTGTGATATCTGCAGACATAGGTCAAGTTGCAAAGAAGCAGGCTGAAGAATTCAATAACGCAGTCGGACTGACTGGAGTTATAATAACCAAAATGGATGGAAGCGGAAAGGGTGGAGGTGCCCTTACAGCATGCGCAACTGCCGGAGTGAAGGTTATATTCATAGGAGTAGGTGAAAAGATAGGGGACATAGAGGAATTCAATCCTTCTAAGTTTGTTGGAAGGATTTTAGGCGTCCCTGATTTTGAGGCCCTGATAGAAAAAGTGAAGACTGCTGTTCCGGAAGGGATGGAGGAGATGCCTGAAGAATTCACAATTGAGACATTCTACAAGCAGCTCAAGGCTGCAAGAAACATGGGCCCGCTGAAAGGATTGTTTGAGACAATGGGGATGGTTAATGTGCCTAAAGAAGTTCTTGAACAGGGAGAGCAAAAAATGGACCAATATGAATCAATCATAGACTCTATGACTAAGGCTGAAAGAAAAAATCCTGATCTGGTCAGGAAGAGCCCTTCGAGAATGGAAAGAATTTCCAAAGGTTCAGGTGTTCCTGTTTCTGTTGTGAAAGAGTTTATAACTCAATTCGGCAAGATGAAAAAGATGTATGAGCAACTGCAGAAGAACAAAGGTATGCAAAGAAACCTGCAAAGGCTATTCAAAGGAAAAGGATTTGGTTTCTGATTTAATTTTTAATACTAAGTGTTTTCATTTGCTGTTTTTCAATCTCCTTGCTCTTTAGTGATTTAGCTGTCTCAATGTACAGGAATCCGATTAGTGAGATCGAGATTATTGTAACCAATTCCAACGTAGTGAGTGGCTTTGTGTTAAACAAAACCTGCATTGGCTCAAAATACAAAATTGACATTTGAAGAATAAATGCAGCGGCAGCTGCTAGTAATAGATATTTGTTTTTGATAACCTCTCTTCCCACAGGTTTTTCAATAGATCTGCATGCGAAAGACTGGAACATCTCAAAGAACACCACTAATGTGAATACTACTGTCTGGGCTTTTACTAGATCATTGGACGACTCCCACACGTAAATGAATGATACTAAAGAAAAGAATGTCAGTATGATTGGATAATGGATCAAATAAATATCAAGGCCGGCTGTTATGTCTTCTTTAGGCGACCTTGGCTTTTTGTTCATGACCTCTTTAGAGATTGGATCCACTGAAAGCGCTAAAGCAGGCAAACCGTCAGTCACTAGATTTATCCATAATATCTGTATTGCCACTAAAGGAAGCGGAAGTCCGGCGAGTATTGCTAGAAAGATTATGAAGACCTCAGCTATGTTCCCTGAGAGCAGGAATGCTATGGTCTTTCTTATGTTTTCGTAAATACCTCTTCCTTGTTCAACTGCATTCACAATTGTTGCAAAGTTGTCATCTGAGATTACAAGGTCTGCGACTTCCCTTGTGACATCTGTTCCAGTCTGCCCCATCGCAACCCCGACGTCTGCAGCCTTCAAAGCTGGGGCATCGTTTATCCCGTCTCCAGTCATTGCCACTACTTCTCCGTTTTCCTTAAGTATTTTTGTTATCCTCACCTTGTGCTCTGGGGATGCTCTTGCGAATATCTTTATCCTGCCTATCATCCTCTTCAGTTCTGCATCGCTTATCTTGTCCAACTCTGCGCCTGTAATTGCAAGCCCATTATCCATTATCCCAAGCTCTTTTCCTATCGCAATCGCTGTCTCTTTGTGGTCTCCAGTTATCATTATCACATCTATTCCTGCTTTCTTACACGTAGCTATTGCATGCTTTACTTCCGGTCTTGGAGGGTCTATCATCGCCTGAAGGCCGAGAAAAACAAGTTGATCTTCAGCTATCTTGTTGGAACTTGTTAGCTTCATCGCAAATGCCAGAACTCTGAAACTTGATGCCGCGTATTCCTTTTCCTTGGCTAAAATTGCTTTCTTGTGCTGATTTGTCAGTTTTATTATTTTTCCTTCCTTCATTACATATGTACATTTTTCAAGCACTTTTTCAGCGGCACCTTTTGTCCAAATGACATTCTTTGATTTTTCATGCTTATACATCACTGACATCATTTTTCTTTCTGAGTCGAACTGAATTTCGTCAATCCTGTTCTTTTCTGATCTGTTGTCTTCCAGTCCTGCCTTGTGCGCAGATAAAAGAAGTGCGATTTCAGTTGGATCCCCTACAGGTTCGCCGTTTGTGAATGCGTTATTGCAGTAAAGACCAGATTGAAGTGTCAGCTTTAGTTCATCTTCAACCTTGTCTATCTGTTTGTTGTTGAGCAAGATTTTTCCTTCTTTCTTGTATCCTTCGCCAGTGACGATGTATTCTTTTCCAAAGTTCCATATTTTCTTCACAGTCATTTCATTTACGGTCAGTGTTCCAGTCTTGTCTGTGCATATCACTGTAACGCTTCCCAATCCTTCAACCGCAGTTAGCTTTCTCACTATTGCCTTGTGCTTTGCCATTGTGGCCACTCCTAAAGACAATGCTATTGTTATTGATGCGAGTAGCCCTTCAGGCACTGCTGCGACAGCCAGAGAAATCGCTGTTATTGCGATTGTTATAAATTCAATCCCATTTATTAGACCTAAAATAAAGACTGTAAGACATATGAATAGAAAAACTTTACCTATGAACTTACCGAAGTCGTCTAGCTTTCTTTGCAGGGGTGTTATTTCCTCTCCTTGTTGTATTGAAAGTGCTATCTTCCCAAACTCTGTGCTCATTCCAGTAGCAACAACTATGGCTTCGCATCTTCCGTATACTATAGATGTGCCCATAAAAAGCATGTTGGACTGGTTTTGAAT
>CAZJHL010000009.1:0-3714 GCA_964545865.1 Microcaldota archaeon
ACATAATGATGATATTCCTTATAGAATCGGGAATATTGGGATTGGTTGGCGGTGTAATAGGTACCGGATTAGGGCTGGGCATAGCATTTCTAGTCGATAGGATCGCTGCATTATATAATATTGGGTTGTACATGAGCATAGATTATCTTTTGGTGTTTGGTGCGATTTCATTTTCATTCATTATTGGAAGCCTAAGCGGGTTGCTCCCTGCATTGCAGGCTGCAAAGATGAAGCCTGCTGAGAGCCTAAGATACGAATAGGGGATAAGAATGGTATCATTCATCTATTATTTGAATTTGGCACTAAGGACGTTCAAGCATAAGCCTACTCGTTCTTGGCTCACTATAATTGGCATATTTATAGGAATCACAGCCCTCGTTGCCCTTGTTTCTATTGGCCAAGGATTACAGGAAACGATCGACAAGCAATTTTCAATGCTTAACCCGAACGCAATATATATCTTCCCAGGTGGAGGGATGTATGGGGTTCTCGCTGCGACGGTTGGAACAGTTCAACTGACCGATCACGATGTAAAAATCATAAAGAGAGTAAATGGAATTGAAAAGGCTGCCGGATTCTCTGCAACTTTGGCTGGAATAGAAAGTGGAAATGAAATAAAATATGCATTCGTTATTGGATACGATCCGAGTGAACTCACTCTGAGTGAGATAAGCTCGATCTCACCTGAAAAAGGAAGAGAGTTGGAACCTAATGACGGTTATAAAGCGATTGTCGGATGGCTTTACGCGAATGGAGATGTTTTCAAGAAGAAACTAAATGTGGGAGACGAAATAACTATAAAAGGAAGAAAATTCACAATAGTTGGTATAGCTGAAAGAGTGGGAAGCGAGGAAGACGATAAACAAGTATACATTCCTCTCTCTACAATGCGAGAAGTATATGGAGATATAGGATACATGACGGTATGGGCAACGGTTAAAGAAAATTATCCTATCGATCTCGTTGCGGAAAGAGTGAAAGAAGTTCTTAGAAAAGATAGAAACCTCAAAGAGGGGGAAGAGGATTTTACAGTTCAAACTCCACAACAACTTTATGAAACATACGGCGCAGTTATTTCTATAGTCCAGATAATTGTAATAGGCATTGCATCCATATCTCTAATTGTAGGTGGAATCGGAATAATGAATACTATGTACACCTCTGTACTTGAGAGAACAAGAGAGATAGGAATAATGAAGGCAGTGGGTGCAAAGAACAGCGACATAATGATGATATTCCTTATAGAATCGGGAATATTGGGATTGGTTGGCGGTGTCATCGGGATTATCGCAGGTATTGGGATAAGCAAGATTATAGAAAGCGTTACATTGCAAACAGGTTACCCGTTCGGCGCTTCTACTCCGCCATGGCTGATATTGGGTGCTTTGGCATTCTCATTCATTGTTGGAAGCATAAGCGGCTTGCTTCCTGCAATGCAGGCTGCAAAGATGAAGCCTGCTGAGAGTTTGAGGGTATAGCTCATAGATTAAAAAGGTGGTATTGTGAAAAAAGAAAAGAAACATGATATTGATAAAAAAGAAAGGAGAGCAATAATCGAGCTTCAAAATGTAAGAAAGACATATGAGATGGGAGATGTAAAAGTCAATGCGTTATGCGGAATCGATCTCAAGATTTATGACGGAGAGTTCGTAGCTATAATCGGGCATTCTGGAAGTGGAAAGAGCACCCTGATGAACATGGTTGGAAGCCTGGATCTCCCTACTTCGGGAAAGATAAAGCTGGACAATGTTGACATCACCACTCTTTCTGAAAGCGAATTGGCACAATGGAGGGGCAAGAAGATCGGCTTTGTGTTCCAATCATTCAATCTAATACCAACTCTCACTGCAATCGAAAATGTTAGTCTACCGCTCATGTTTAAGAATGTATCAATCGAAGAAGCGAAAGAAAGGAGCAAGAAAATGCTTGAAAAGGTGGGCATAGGGCACAGAATGAATCATCTCCCAAGAGAACTGTCTGGAGGTGAACAACAAAGAGTTGCAATTGCAAGGGCACTGGTTGTTGAACCTGAAGTCATACTAGCGGATGAACCTACTGGAAACATAGATTACAAAAGTGGGCTTGAGATAATGGGATTGTTGACTAAGCTGAATAAGGAAGAGAAAAGGACTGTGATCGTAGTGACCCATGAAAGATTCGTTGCAGAGCATGCAGAAAGAATTGTTGAGTTGAGAGATGGCAGAATAATAAAGGATTCAAAGAATCATGACTTTGATTTCAATAATATAAAACAGAAATAGAATAGGATTATGTGAATTGATAGAAAATGAATATTTAAGAATATTAATAAACAATATTATGCAGGAATGTTGATTCTTGTATGTTGGTAAGGTGATTATATGAAAAACAAAATGTTTGTCGCGCTTTTTCTGATTCAATTCATATTTCTCTTAGCTGCACAGGGGACAATAAATCCAAATGTTGCAAACATTGCTGGCGTAAGGATAAGCGATTGGGCATATTATTATCCATATCCTGCAGAACCTGGAAGATACATTGATGTATATATTAAAGTGCAATCTGCAGTTGAGACCACAATAGAGAACCTTACCTGTTACTTAGATCCTAAATATCCATTTTCAATAGATAATGTCGATGACGGGATTTACAGATTGGGTAATTTCAAAAAGAATGATGTAGCGCTAATGAAATTTAAAGTCAGAATAAGTGAAAACGCAGTAACTGGAACAAACAAACTGAAAGTCACATGCAAAATATCTGGATATCAGGAAGAAACTGCAGAGCTACCGATATACATACAATCTCAAGATGCAGTGCTCATGATAAAAAATGTGAAGAGCCAGCCTGTCGAGCTCAAACCGAATCAGATTGGAACGGTTAATCTTCAACTTGAGAATCTTGCTGGTGCTTCACTAAAAGACATAACTGTAAAGCTTGATTTAACTGGACAGGACATTCCTTTTGTACCTGTAAACGAGACCACTGAAAAAAGAATCCCATTGATTGAAGCCGGAAAGATTGTGAACGTCACATTTACTATAAAGAGCATTTCAGATGCAGCTGCAAAGTCATATAAGATACCTGTAACATTAACTTACTATGACATGCTGGGCAAAGCATACTCAAAGAGCACAATTATATCTCTTGATGTGAATACAGAGCCAGCATTACTTGCGCTCCACGACCAGACAACGATAGTAAGGAATAATGCAAAAACAATGGTTCCAATATCTATAATAAACAGGGGAGAATCCAAGATAGCGTTTACAACCGTATACTTTATGGCAGACTCAAGCTCCGAATACACTCTTTTGAGCCCAGATACGTATTATATAGGAGACATAAACTCTGATGACTCAGAAGTTGCTGAATTTGAACTCTACATAAACACCACAAACAAAAAAATAACCCTGCCTATAAAAATAGTGTACAAAGACGCGATAGGAAATGTGTATGAGCAGAAAGAGAACGTTGAAGTGAATGTATTCAGCAAGGAAGATGCCATAAAATACGGATATGATAAGGTGACTGCAACAGACCCAGTTATACTGATAACTGCGGCATTTGTGTTGCTTTATCTTGTCTACAAATTCGTGTTGCCAAGATTCAGAAAGAAAAAGAAAACAGAATTCAATGAGTAAAATCTGTTTAATTGTTTTATTTTTATCTTCTTTTTGATTCAATCTTTTTGCATTCTTTGCATTTCTTATTTTGATTTTATGATATGCGGCA
>CAZJHL010000009.1:3726-5461 GCA_964545865.1 Microcaldota archaeon
GGTCGCGAGCTTTTTCCGATTTTGAAACTTCTTTTCTAAAGAAGCACATCTGTTTCTTGATGAAACTTCTTTTCTAAAGAAGTTTCTTGGGAAGCTCGAGTCCTACCAGGCTAGACTACTGCCGCGCTTTCACTGCTTTGCGAATCTTCCTACTTTTGAATAAGGAACTTTCGGCTTTGAATCTGTTCTTTCAAATATTATCTGACAAAGCCTTAAACCCTTAGATAGTTTAATTGGAATTTTTGATAGATTAGCAATTTCCAAAACCTGCCTGTTTTGTGAGCCGGGTTGTATAAAGCTTGAAGCGACATGTGCAGTCAACCCCATTCTTGCGAATCTGCTCCTTCCCTGTATCCACCCGCAAATATTTGGGGCCAATATCAACCTTTCCTCTGTCACAGCTAAAATGCAATCCCCAGGCTTTAGCGTTATCTCATCTGCTTCAATTTTGTCATACATCTGCTCGAAAGAGTCTTTAGATGCATCTAGCATTTTAGGCAGTTTCTTCTTCGGTACGTAAAAAACATTGCTTAATGCTACATCTACGGAACCTGGCCCGAAACATTCCTCTGATGGCAAAGGATCTATAACTATCTCTCTGTTCTTCATTGCTTTCTTAATGTCAACACTAGATAGAATTCCCATAAATATACTTTATATAGTTAAGTTTAAAAAATATAAAAATAGCAACTAGAAATAATATAAGCAAAAAAAAGAGAACGGATTGTTTGTGAATTTTGATTATTTCGTGATTATTTCTAATTTTCCGTTCTTTCCAGCGGTTATCTGTAAGTTGCCTTTGAAATCAGAAACCCATCCGTTTTCGATTTTGATCTTGTCTCCAATCGACACTTTGTCTATGTCCTTGTCCCAAAGAGTCACTATTATCTGGCCTGAATCGTCTGCGACGGTTGCATTTGCAACTCTTATCAACTTACCGAACTTTGTTCTAACCTCTCTTGAAGGCTCTATTGATACCACTTCTGCTTCTATTGAAGCGTTCATTCCTGGTCTTAGATCAGCTATTCTGTCCATTTAAATTCCTCCCACAATTAAAGTGAACACAAAAATTGTTGCGCAGATGTGCGGATATTTCTGTGCAGATATAATTATCAATATGGATTTAAAAAGATTTTGTGAGAATTATACAACAACTAATTGTTATAGGTGATAAAATGAAAAAGGAAAGAACGCTCATCCTAATAAAGCCAGATGGAATGAGAAGAGGCTTGATGGGAGAAGTAATGATGATGTTTGAGAATGCGAAACTGAAGCTTGTGGCAGCAAAAGTGGTGAAAGTAAGCAAAGAATTGGCTGAAACGCATTACGCGATGCACAAAGGAAAGCCATTCTACAACGGACTTATCGAGTTCATCCAAGGAAAGAAACACGGCGAAAACAGAATACTCGCTCTTGTTTACGAAGGCGAAAACGCAGTGAAGCGCGCAAGAGAGATAGTTGGCGCGACCGACCCCGAGAAGGCTGAGCCATGGACGATAAGAGGAAAGTACGGAAGAAGAACAACTGACGGCGAAATAGAAAACGTGGTTCATGCGTCAGGAACACCTGAAGAAGGAAAGCAAGAAGTTGCTCTCTGGTTCAAGGAAGAAGAGATCTGGAAAGAATGATGTGTTTTTCAGATTAACTTCTTAACATCTTAACTTCTTACTTTTTGTTTTTGTGTTTCTTTGTTCTTTGTCTTCCTTGTCGACATCTGTGCCCGGGCGCTGAAAGT
>CAZJHL010000009.1:5471-20046 GCA_964545865.1 Microcaldota archaeon
TCTTTGTCTTATTCGAACAGCTTATCTATTTCTTTTTTTATGCTTTCGAATACTTCTTCCTTGCTTCTTTCTCCATTAATTATGACTATATTTTCATCTGGAAAAAGTTCGTTCATATTTAGGTAATTTGCCCTTACTTTTCTAAGAAACTCTTTCTTCTCAAATAGTTCTTTTCCTTTTTTGTCGCCTATACGTTTAATCGATTCCTCTTCGCTGATGTCTAAGATTATAATCAAATCAGGTACAATAAGGCCGCGGTGCATTTTAACTAGGTTTTCCATGTTCTCTCCTTGCGCAAGTTGATATGCAAATGTTGAATACTTGTATCTGTCACTTATTACGATGCAGCCTTCCTTCATCGCAGGAACGATCATTTTCTTGATGTGGAACTTCCTATCGCTAACGTATAGTCGGGTGAAAAGTGAGGCGTTTTTCTCAGGATTCTTTTGCTTTGCCAACAAGTCTCTCACTTTTTTTCCGTATTTTGAAACCATAGTTGGCTCCCTAGTGATTAGAATGTGATTTGACTTGTCTTTGGCAAACAGATAACTTGCGATATTCTTTATATGTGTAGATTTGCCACACCCATCTATTCCTTCCAATACTATGAATTTCCCTTTTTTGCCTATCATATGCTCCCTTCATTCAACATAGCATATTTGCATCATGCCTCAGTGCTTGATTGTACTGCGGTGTGCTTCTGAAGCTTGAACATCCTTATTATTTCCGCAACCGTAGTTGCATCCTCTGGCTTCTTATCCTCTCTTATTTCCCCGACCATCCTTGGGAAGCGCAATGCATACCCTGTGTCTCCTTTCCTTCCAACTGTGTGCATCGGGGACTCTGTTATCTCGTCCGCCTTTACTGTCACAACGTATAAAGGCTTAACCCATACGTCTGGTTCGATTAGCGAATCTACTCTTGCCGGTTTTTCTTTTGTCTTTGTTTTTTCAAGCATGTCTCTAAGTTTTACCATCATTTCCTCGCTGAACCCGCTGCCGACCCTTGCGACAGTCTTGAACGTGTCTTCGTCCTCGTCATATACTGCGCCTAAAAAGCCTCCAAATTTGAATTCTGCTCTTGCTCCCTTTCCATAGAAATAGCCTACAATGACAACATCTATAGTGTCTGCCAGTTCTCCCTTGTATGATCTCTTCAGTTTTATCCAATTGAAGCCTCTCATTCCCGCCTTATATGGCGATTCTGGATCCTTGCATACTATTCCTTCAGCTCCTATCTCAATTGACTTTTTGAAGAATCTTTCCAGTTCTTTCACATCTGATGTTGTTATTGATTCCATGACAGATATTCCGTCTTTCTTTATTATCTTTTCAAGCTTCTCTCTTCTCTGCTTGTAAGGAACATCTATAAGATTCTTCCCCTCAACATATATTAGATCGAATGCAAATATGTGCAATGGCAATTCCTCCGCCTTTTCAGCCACACCATGCTTTCTTTTTCTCTGGATTGTGTATTGGAACGGATAGATCTCTCCTGTCGCCTCGTTGTATGCCAATGCCTCGCTGTCTATTATCGCCTCATCTGCCTTGACATTGTTTTTCACAGTTTCGATGACATCTGGAAATGAATGAGTCATATTTTCCAATCTTCTTGAAAACAGCATTACCTTGTCTCCTTTCTTGTGAATCTGAAGCCTGAAACCGTCCAGCTTCAGATCCGCGATTGTAGTTTTATGTCTTTCTAAAATCGCAGCTGGATCGTTTTCCCTCTCAGCCAATGCAGGCCTTATTGGGTTGAAAAGTTTTATCTCTGCCAGTTTCTTCTTTCCTTCGTAAATATTCTTTGCAACAGTTCCAAGATCAGAGGAGAGGTTGTATGCGCGCTCTATCTCTTCCCTCAGACTTTTGTCTCCCTTAACCGCTGCTGAAAGGGCGTCCATAATGGTAGGGTCTCCTACGCCTAATTGAAGGTTCGCGAGCGGAATTCTGACAAGATACCTTGCCTCAAGAGGGCTTGCCCTGTTGAGAAGGTCGGAAAGAAGCTTTATCTTCTTGTCTTGGCTTCCTTCGCCGGTTGTCTTGGATATCTTTAACAGCGAATCAAACACTCCTTCCACCGTCAACGGTTCTGTAGAAAGAGCAGTCTGCTTCTTTTTCTCAACTAACGTTTCAGCCGCGGTTCCAAGATCCCCAGTCTTCCTGAATGCTGCTTCAACCTGTGAGACAGTGTAACCTGTAGAGTTGGAAATCGCCTTTTCAACGAATTTCTCTCCCATTCCAACTTCTATGCCTTCGAATGGCGGTGCAACTCGTCCTTGCAAAAGATAGATTAACTTCTGGATATTATTCTTGTCCGCCTTCTTGAAAAGTTTTGAAAGAATATCTATCATTGCCAACCTGCTTGATGTCTTTTCTAGCTCGCTTGCAGTCTCGGCAAACTCTGAAAAATCCATAAGAGTAGTTTGTTATAAAAATTTAAAAAATCAACACTGGGCTGTTGAATAGCTACTGCCTTACTCTCAGATTAATGAGAAACCTTCCTCTCTTTATAAGCTCCTCTCCGTCGACAAGCACCGTTGGTTCTAAAACAACGAAATCCTCGTGGATCGGGCAGCTCTTTTTTCCGCCCCCACCGAATGCAAAATGCACGGAGCCGAAAATCTTCTCGTCAGATAAGGTGTTTCCAATCGGATTTCTTATCTTTGGATTAGTGCCTATCCCGAGCTCTGATATATATAGTCCGCATTCGCCAGCGTTCAATTGGTTCATTACATATCTGCTTGCGCTAGTGTTCCATCCGACTATCTTTCCTTTTTCAACTTCAATAATCGCCTTATGTTTAGAGTGAATCTCGCTTCTCCAGCTGTCTATCGCAATCCTTCCATTGCAGATAGATATGAACGAATAAACCTCTCCGAAAGGTACGTTTATCAACGCCCCATGATAAGACGCGTCTCCATCGTCAGTGAAATCGAAAAATGTGTTTGAAACATCTATAGTTGCAGCTGTGCCAGAAGGGGAGAATATCTTTATTTCACTTGTGTTTTCCAGTTTTTTTCTTAGTCTGGAATTTATTTGCTTTATGACGGAAGGATCTGTCTCCAATCCTTTTATAAAAAGAGACTCGGTTATTCCCGGCATTGAAACAACCCTTGCTCCATTTTTCCTTGCTTCGGAAACCTCTGGAGAATGAGAGATGCTTTTGTCTGTCACGCCTATTATCACATCTGAATCCATGCAAGCGTCCCTAAGAGAAGGGATTGGAGAACTATGTTCCCTGTTCGGAGTTATGAACGCCTCTGTTGAGATTCCTCCGAATTGATTTACTGCTGCAGATATCGCAGTAAAAATAGGACATGATGACCTGTCTGTGATTAGAAGAACTCTTTCTCCTTTCTTTAGGCAGATATTATCCTTAAGCAGCTTTATTGCTGAATCCTGCAACCTCCCAGATATTGCCATTTTTTCCGACATGCTATGCATAAGCTAATTTATTTGTAAACTTTTTAATTGGTTCCTATAAATATTAATATAGTGGTGCAATGAAAGCGAAAGGAAAGAAAAAAGAAATGAAATGGGATGACCTGAAATCGATATCCCACAAGATACTTGAAAAGATGGATAGTTTAGGGGTGGAATACACAGAAGTAAGGCTGGAAAAGGATGCGGGAGAAAGCTTATATGTAAGCAATGGAAACATAGAGGCGGTTTCGTTCGGAAGTGAAGAAGGGATCGGTGTCAGGTACACCCTTCATGGCTGCCTTGGCTTCTTTAGCATAAACATGTTTGAAAAGCAGAATATAGATAAAATAATTGAGCAATCAGTTGCATCTACAAGAAATTCTGCCAAGTTGGGTGACAAGATTGAATTTTCAAAAGAAAAAGCTGAAAGATTCAAATACAAAGTAAATGAAAGGAAAAAGATAAGCGGCATCGGAATAGAAAGAAAGATCGAATTTGTTAAGGACATAGAAAAGGAGCTTCTAGATTCGAAAGCAAAGATATTCGCTAGGACTTTTTATTACGTTGATGCCCTAACAAACAAGTATTACCTGAACTCGGAGGGAAGCACGATAGAGAGCAGAATTCCAAGAATAGATCTGTTTTATAGTTTTACAATAAAGGAGAATGGCCAGAGCATGCAAAGGCACTGGCAGTACGGAATTGCTGGAGGATTTGAGAAAATAGAAAGGATGAGAATAGACGAGAAGATAAAGAATGAAGCGATTGCGCTAAAGGACAGCTTGATTAATGGAATCCAGGCTCCTAAAGGCGAGATTGAGGTCATTGTCTCTCCTGAGATTTCCGGGATAATGGCGCACGAGAGCGTAGGCCATCCATACGAAGCGGACAGGATACTTGGGAGAGAAAGCGCGCAGGCTGGGGAATCGTTTGTTAGCAAGGACATGCTGGGAATGAGGATAGGCAGCGAGATAGTGAATGTGGCAGACGACCCAACCTTGCCAGACTCTTTCGGGTATTATCTTTATGACGATGAAGGGGTCAGAGCAAGAAGAAAGATGCTGATCAAAAACGGAGTGATCAACGAATTTCTGCAGAATAGAGAAACCGCTGTAAAGTTCGGAATAGGAAGCAACGCTGCTGCGAGAGCATCAAACTTCTCTGTGGAGCCCATAATAAGAATGTCGAACACTGTTGTGCTTCCAGGGGATTGGAAAGAGGATGAGATGATAAGAGAAACAAAGTACGGAATATACATGAAAAGCTTCATGGAATGGAACATTGATGACAGAAGATGGAACCAGAAATACAAAGGCAGCGAGGCTTACCTGATAGAAAACGGAAGAATAACAAAACCTGTAAAGAGCCCATCTATAGAGATAACGACCGCTACATTATGGAGTTCTGTTAATGCAGTGGCGGACAACTTCGAGCTCCATGCAGCCACCTGCGGAAAAGGAGAGCCTATGCAGGGAATACCTGTCTCCATGGGCGGAGCGTCTATGAGAATGAGGATAAAGATAAGATAGCGACATAAACCAAATAAAATTCAGAAATAATGATCTGAAAAAGTAAAAGGAATTGAAAAAAGATAAAAAAGTGGTAAGTATGAATGATGGAATTGAAAAAGAGATGGAATCGCTCATTGAGAAAACAAACAAGGTGATGAAGGAACTAAAGAAGGAAGGCGCAGATGACGTTGTCTTGCATGCAGGGATAGGGAATTACCAGCAAACAAAGTTTGCGAACAACAAAATAGTGAAAAGCGATTCCTCGATCTCCAAGTCATTGTATTTGTTTTGCAGCTGGAAAGGAAAGATAATCGAGACAACTATAAAGGACACAAGCGAAAAGGGAATAAGGCGCACTTTGGACAATATAAGAAGATATGCAAGGCACATACCTGCAAATGAAAGATTCCTGGGAATAGCGCAAGGCCCATTCAGATATAAAAAAGAGAAATACGACAAAAAAATAGAGAATGCTTATGAGATCCATGCTGACGTTGTAGAAAATGCAATAAATTCCGCGATTGAGAACGGATCTGAAAGAAACGGCGGTGTTTTCGAAACAACGTTCTCCTCTGATTATCTCCTTACCTCTGGAAAATGCGAGGCAGCGGGCAAAGACAGTAGTGTGTATCTGTCATTCAGGGCCCTATGCGACAAGGATTCATCTGGACATAAAGTTTATTCCGGAAGAACCACAAAAAATCTGAATTCCTCAAAAATTGCTAAAGAAGCAGCAGAATTTGCGGTTCAATCCAAAGGGGAAAAGAGGCAAATAGAAGGAAAGATGTCTGTCTTATTCGAACCGCTTCCGTTGGCGATAATTCTTGAACATATAGGCGACGCGACATCTGCTTTCGAAGTTGAAACAGGGAATTCATTCCTTGTGGACAAGTTGGGAAAGAAGGTGGGAAGCGAAATCTTCACTCTGATTGATGATCCGACTTATGATGATGCGTATGTGCATTCGACATTTGATTCTGAAGGCGTTCCAACTAAGGCTAAGGAGCTGATTGAAAACGGAGTATTGAATACCTACATCCACAATACATCCACAGCAAAAAGGCACAACACTGAAACGACTGGAAATGCCGGCTTGATAAACCCGCATCCGTGGAACATAGTATTGGAAAAAGGCAACAGTTCAATTGAACAGATGATAGAAAGCATTGACAAAGGGATATATGTAACCAATGCATGGTACATGAGATTTCAGAATTACTTTACTGGCGAGTTCTCAATATTGCCCAGGGACGCGATATTCTATATAGAGAATGGAGAGATCAAGCATTCTGTCAAGAACGTAAGAATAAATTCAACCCTTGAAGAGATAATGCAGAATACAGAGATGGTAGGCAAAAATATTGAAAAGATCCATTCATGGGAAGTGTCTGGTTCTGTTATCACTCCTTCAGTCTTAGTAAAGGACATAAGCATAACGAAGCCGATAAAATGAAAGACGTATTCGGCTGCGAAGGTAAAAAATAAAAAGCCTGGATGCGTAATAATATCGTGATTTTTGTGAACGAATATAACAGATTTGAGAATAAGCAGAATAACGGCCATCATGGTCACTTCTCTTTCCACAGCAAGCAAAATAATGACACAGAGAGAAACGATAGGGGCATGCATTTCCTCCAGATGCATCCAAAAAGGGAAGAGATACGAAAGCCTAGAAGCAACTCGATAAACTTAGATAAAAAACTGAACGCCAAACAGATAGAGGCAAGAATTAATGAAGGTATGAGAAGGCTTGAACGATGCAGATTCAGATGGCAGAGATTAGAAGGTCTCAAACTCATTGAAAGTGTGATTAGACAGGAAAATCTAGAAGAACATAATTATAATAAGATAAAATACATACTCGCTAAATTTTCGGATGATGTAAGCGATACGATTTCATTTAAATCAAAGGCACTGATTTCTGATTTGGAAAGAAAAATGCAAAAACAATAAATAAAGGAAAGAAAAAGAAATGCACAAATCTAAATAAGTAGAAGACACGTCACGGCGTAAGTCTGTGCATGTCCCTTGGGAAGAGAGTGCATTCTCTTATGTTTTTCTGTCTTGTTATCGCCATTGTGACTCTCTGCAGTCCCATTCCGAAACCTGCGTGAGGTGGTGCTCCCGACTTGAATGCGTTGAGGTAGAAACCGAAGTTCTCAGGGTTCATGCCCTTTGCCATTATCTGCTTTTCAAGCAGCTCCGGAATGTGTATACGTTGAGCTCCGGAAGACATCTCCACTCCTTGATACATAAGGTCATATGAATTCGATATCTTCGGGTCCTCTTCGTTAGGCATTGAATAGAATGCTCTCACTGCAGTCGGATATTCCGATATGATATAGGCCTCTTCGCCTATGATCTCGAAAAGCTTCCTCTCCTCGTCCCTTCCGAAGTCGGTTCCCCATTCAAATTTCATTCCATGCTTGTTAAGCATGTCAACCGCTTCAGTGTATGTGTAAATGTTCAGTTTCTTTGGAACGTTTAAGTCAACCTTCAATTCTGCCAAGTCTTCTGAGTTTCTTTCTTTGACTGATGAGAGGATGTGAAGGAACGTCTCTGACAATATTTTCATTGCCAAATGGTGGTCTGCGAATCCGATTTCGGCATCCATTCCTGTAATCTCATTAAGGTGGGCGGTCGTGTTGTGCTTTTCAGCCCTGAAATACTGCGGAGTCATGAAAACTCTTTCCATGCCCCCTATTACTGCAAGCTGCTTATACAACTGCGGCGATTGTGAAAGAAACGCCTCCTTGTCAAAGTAGATGACAGGGAATACGTCCGCCCCTCCCTCGCTTGCTGCTGCGATCAGGGATGGTGGGATTATTTCTTCAAAGTCTAACGATGTCAATTTCTCCCTGAATGCCCTCAATATTGTTGACTGTATCTCGAATATTGCCTGAACTCTTTTTGCTCTAAGGTCTATGTGCCTATTGTCCAACCTTACATCAAGATCTGCTTCTATATGGGATGTCGGATCAACCGGCAGCTGGATTGTGACTCTGTTTAGAACCTTTATTTCAGAAGGAATTATTTCAACTCCTTTCGGAGCCGGAGGTGATGCCTTAACCTTTCCTTTAAGAGATATCACTGTTTCTTTCGGAAGAGAGATCAAATCAAAAACCTCGTCAGGGACTAAACCTTTCTTTCCTATGACCTGAATCAGACCTGATTTGTCTCTTAGTATAAGAAATCTTATCTTTCCATGGTCTCTTGTTTCGTGAACCCATCCTGCAAGTTCCACTTCTGAGTCATTCATCTCTGGCTTCACTTGTGATGTGTATATTCTCATAAAACCACTTCTTTTTGTCTTTTGCACTTACATTTTTGTATTTACAATATATGGATATAATATTCTTTTTACAAATGATAAACATTAGCGGGATATAAAATTATGAAAATAAAACATAAAACTAAAAAAAAGAAAAATTTAGAGCTTTAATTCGGCACTGCTACCTGGATTTCTTGCCAAAACGATTTCTATTGTAGAAACCTTTGTGGGCGCTCCAGATGCAGTCTTCATATCCTCGGTAGATGTTCTTATGCTTTTGATTGAGGAATTTGTTCTTCACTATTTCTGCGGCATCCACCGCTCTTGAGATCACTTTCCCTCTTGCCTTCAGGGTGACTTCCTTCGCGCCTGCATTGAATTGTGTAACTACTGCAAGCACGTAAGCCATAACTCCTTTCTTGCTCACGTATACTATGTTGCCTGTCGCTTGAGCTGGCTGACCTGAAGGTGCCCTCTGTTCAGCTGTCATTTCCTCTGTTTCTTCAAATTCTGTTGCTCTTTCTTCTACCATACTATCACTCTTTGTTGTTTTTAGACAATAATCAAGGAATGGAGCTAATCCTTAAACCTGGATTGCCTGTACTCCTTGACTATCTTTTCTATAGATAAAGTTGTGTCTTCATTTTTTAAATCTTTCTCTTGTTCTGGTCCTGTATTAGATCTGGATTCGTTTTGAGCGGATTGGACTTGGTTTGATGCGGAGATGTTTGTTTTCTCGCTGCCTTTCGCTCCTTTTCCTTTCATAGAGTCTATAATCTTATACAAGTGCTTAATCTTGTTGTTCTTCATCTTTATTATTCTCTTTAATCTCCTGATGCGCATGTCTTTTGAAAACAGCAAAGACCTGGCGTTTTTATCTGTCTCCTGGCTTTTCTCAGCCTTAAGAGATTTTATTTCTTCCTCAAGAACAGAAAGCCTTGCCTTAAGACGTATGTTTGATTCAAGAAGCCCGATTATGGTGTCTCTATCGCTCTCCCTTCTGTCAAGAGCCTTTATTACAGGCGGGGCTTCCGGAAGTGATTTTGCATACTCTATTATCTTCTTGTACTCGTCATCGACCGGAACTAGCGCTTTTATTGCGTCATCCACCCTCATTCCGCTCAATGCGTACCTCTTGACATCCTCTTCTATATTTGAAAGGCCCTTGTCTCTCAAGGTTCTTTCTATCCATCTTAGTTTGTTGGCATTCTCCTTGAAAAAAGATAAAACAGCGATTATTGCGTCCCTTTCGTGAACTGAACTGAATTTATAACTGGATGTTTCAGTTGTCTTAGTGATGTCACTTATTGTTGTTTTTGGATAGTAGAGCCTCGCGTTAAAATACGATGCAATCTGAGTAACCAACTGTGGCGGCGGATTGACATCTGACGCCACAACAATCGGATTGCCGTGTTTTGAAATTTCGCTGACAGCCGCCTCTTTTCCTTTGTCGGTTATGGTTGAGCTGTGTATAAGGTTCGCGTTAAGATCGAATATTGCGATTCCTATGTATGTTCCTGGATCTACTCCCACAATGATAGGTCTCATCGAATCAAAAATAATTAGACAAAAATTAATTTTAATCTATGCTTTATTTGGATGCATCTGGATTCTTTGTAAAAAGAGTCGAACTTCTACTCCTCTTCATCCACATCTTCTTGCTCTTCTTCCACGGGAGCTATTTCTTCCGAAACTATTTTAGGAGAGTCTGAGCCTGAATCTGGAACAAGTTTTATGCTCAAGATCTTTGAGCCCAATCTTGTCTTTGCCACTCCTAATGCAGTATCTGCGCTTGTGATAACTGCGTCGTTGTGCGACACCACGATAAATTGCGTGTCTTTTGAAAGCGATTTGACAAGCTCAGCGAATCTCTTGCTGTTCTCCTTGTCAAGCGCAGCCTCCACCTCGTCGAGGATGTAGAATTTCGATGGCTTGTACATGTGGATCGCGAAAACAAATGCGATTGTAAGGAGGGATTTCTCACCGCCGGACATTCCTTCTATGTGGCGCTGCTTCTTTCCTACCTTCATAATTATGTGCAGGCCCCCCTCGAATGGATTCGCCTCGTTTTCAAGGGCAAGCGTAGCCTCATTTCCAAATAATGAAAGCGCCATCTTCTGGAAATGCTTGTTCACTTCCACAAATGTCGCCATGAATATCTCTTTCTTTCTCTTCTCTATTTCCTCTATCATGCTGAGTATTGAATTCTTTTCGTTCGAAAGAATCTCCACCTTTTCTTTTATGACCTTGAACTCCTCATATTTTTCCTTGTATGTCTCCGGCGCCTTGAGGTTGACCGAGCCCATTCCGTTGAGCTCCAATTCAACTTCGCCCAATCTCTTTTCAAGCTCCTCTTTCTTCATGTTCAGCGGCTCTACGTCCTTGTATTGGTCTGCTTCCACCTTCAAATCAGCAAGCCTTGTTTGGAGATTCTCCTTTAACACTTCGAGCCTTATTTTATCTTCCTTTAGTCTCTCCTGCCTTCTGATCTGCTTTCCTCTCTCCTGGTTGATAAGGTCCATTTCATCCTGGATTGCCTTGCTTTCGGCGTAAAGCTTTTCTAATTCCTTGCTCGCGTCCCTTATCTTCTCCTCTTTCACTTCTAACTGCTTGGTGATCTGCTTTAGCTTAGAGTTCAGCTCGTTTATCGCTTTCTTTACTTCGTCTCTTTCTGCAGTCATCTTCTCTATGGATGATTTCACAGCAGACAATCTCTCTTCAAGTATTATCGAATCCTGGCTCTTCAGCTTCTCTTCAAGAGCTGACAATTCGTTTGAATACTGCATTATCTCAGTGTCGAGCCTTGCCAATTCCTTTTCTCCCTCTCCCTGCTCTATTGCGATTCTTATCCTTGCCTTTTCTCCCTCAAGGTTTAGCGTCTCTCTCTCAAGCTCCTGCAGATCAAGCTCCTTTTCTGAGAGCAGCCTTTTTATCTCTGAAAGATCCTCATTAGAAACTGCCCCCATTTCGATTTCTATCTCTTTCTTTCTTATCTCGTCCTTTGCGATCTGCTTCCTTAGTATTGCCATCTGCTCGTTAAGATTATACAATTGGGAGATGTGACTCTCTCTCGTGGTTTTTAACTCGCTCAATTCCTTCTCTATCTGGTTTGACTTCAGCGAGTCCCTAAGCGATCTTTTTATGGAGGTACCACCAGAGACAACACCTGATGTCTCTGCGATGTCCCCGTCCAGAGTCACCATCCTAAGGCCAGGATGGGACTTGAAATCGTCAACTGAATTCACTATGTGTGTGTTTCCGAAAACATAAAGGAAAATATTCGCAAACTTCTTGTCGAACTTTATTAGGTTTATTATGGAACCGAACGTTCCTTTCTGCTCTGTTCCTTTTTCTGGGGTCTTGACGTCCAGAGGTATGAATGTGGCCCTTCCGACGTTGCTTTGCTTCATTCTCTTGATTATCTTTGTGGCAGTGTCCATGTCCTGAACCACTATATGGAATAATCGTTGTCCTGCTGCAGCCTCTGTTGCGATTGAAAACTTCTTGTCCACGTCATAGAGCTCTGCAACAGTCCCATATATTCCAGGTATCTCGTCCTTCAGGCTGAGTATGAATGAGATGGACTGCGGGATTGCATTTCCCGAGCCTCTTGCTGCCGCGATCTCTTCCTTCAGCTCGAGTATCTTGGAGTCCAATTCCCTGATTATTGAATTAAGCTCCTTCTCCTTCTTGAAAAGCCTGTCAAGCTCTGCGTTGTTCCTTTCTATTGTTGCCTTTATCTCCTTCAGTTCACTGACCATCTTCTTCTCGTCCTTGTTGCCGGATGAAACGTCAAGCTTTGCGTTCAGTTTTGCTATTTCTTCCTTGAGCTTGATCTCCTTCTTTCTGAGCTCATCGAACCTGACATCGAAGAGACCGAAATTCTTTCTCTTTTCCTCCCATTCAGCGGCCACCTTCTTCTTCTGCTCATTCAGGCTGTCTATGAGCTTCTTCAATTCGACCGCCCTTGTTGCGGCCGCCCTCTTGGAGCCAGTGAATGTGGAGAGCTTTGACTCGATGTCGCTCATCTCTTGGGTGAGTTTTGCGATCTCTGAATCCAGCCTCTGTAGATTAGCGTCCTTCTCGAAAATGAGCGATTCGTTAAGCATCTTCTTATTCCTGAGGTCCTCCACCTCTGCATAAATGTTTCTTTGGTCCTTTGATGCGATCTTGTTCGCGATGTCGTTCCTGTTTGCTTCCAACATCTGGAGCTTTTTCTGGAATTCCTGCATCTGCTGCTCTATCTCTGCGAACTGCTTCTCTATCTCAGTGAGCTTCTTTACTGTGTTTTCGAATTCCTTTTCCTGTTTTGAGTATTGGTTGAGTATGATTGTTCCTTTCAGTTTCCTCTGCTCATCTTTTAAGGCCATGTACTTCAAGGCCGCGTCCTTTTCCTTTTCCAGCTCCTGCAGTATCCCTTCTCTTTCATTCATCACAACTGCTGCCTCGTTCAGTCTCTGGTCAACCTTGCTCAGCTCATTCATGGCTTCTTTTTTCTTCTCTTCGTATTCCGCAACGCCTGCGATTTCGTCTATCACTTCTCTCCTTTGCTTTGCTGTGAACCTGACGATCTTGTCCACTTCACCCTGTGCAATGACGTTGTGGGAGCTGACCTCCAAACCTTCAGAGGCAAGAAAGTCCATCACTACGTTCTTAGTTGTTCTCTTTCCATTCAGCCAGTATGCGGTCCCTCCGTTCTTCTTTAATTTTCTGACTATTTCTATTGTCCCATTTCCATTATTGTCCTTAAGAATATCTTTGTTCTTGACATCTGTTATCTTCATTGTAATTGAAGCCTTTTCCCCGCCTCCGTGGATCAAATCGTTTACAGACCTCGCCCTTAAGGCTGAAAGGCTTGTTTCACCGAAAAGGAAACGTATGGCATCACAAATGTTGCTATTGTGTACAAATATCCCCTCTGCAACGAAGTTGTGCGTCTCTTCCACAGCGAGATCATAAACCCATTCCCTGCCTTTCTTTTCTTCAATTGAGACAATCGTATCCCAAAATACATCCGAATCAGAAAGCAAGGACAGCTGATTCCTAAGTCTTGAATCCGGCAAGATCTTAACCAATTGCACTAAACCATGCCTGGTTGGGGAGCACCTGTCTTCAAAATAGGCACGGATCTTGCTTGGCTTGATCTGCTTTAATTTTCTGTCTGTGAATCCTGCGTCACGAAGCGCATGAATAACTATATTGTTGACATTGGGGATCAAATCCTTGTTGGTTCCAGGTGACTTGTCTGAATCCCTCATTCCAGCTAACGCTTCGGATTTATAGCCTATCTTTGGGTGTATGTTGCTTGCAAAATTTCGAATGTTTTCTAATCCAGTGATTGAAACTCTATAATAAATCCTCTTTACTCCTTTCTGAGAATTTGTTGCTTTCTTATATGAAGAAGTAATGGTTGAAACAATACCGAAATTCAAAAGCATGAGACTTAGCTCTTTAGCAAATCTCTCGCTTGCAGTATCATACTCTATGCTAAATCTGTTGCTTTCTTTTGCTGCGAAATAACCATCCCCATCGTATAATGCAGCTATGAATTCTGCTATTATCTTTTTGTCCGCCTTGAAGAGAATCTTAGGAACTTCTTTCTCTGAAGAGTGCGAGAATGGAGCCATATCGAAAACATGTTTTAGCATCTGAACTATAACGGAAGATGGTAGAATGAGGAACCTTCTGTCCTTGTATACGCATTCTACTGCTTCACAGCCAAATAATTCTTTTGTTATGGACTTGAAGTCGCTTATTAATTCATCTGATTCGTTAAAGAAAAACACCTCATTGTTTACTACCCTTCCTTCAGATATCACATAGCCTAGGAATCTTGCAAGACGTTCATCGAGAACCGCAGGAATCCTTACATATTTATGCTTGCCTTTCCCTTTCAATTTGCCAAAAAGGTTGATTATTTCTTCATCACCGAATCCTAGGCTCTTAGCCAGCTTATAAGCAAATTTTAGTTTTATTGGTTGGTTGCCTATGAAGGAAATCAATCCTCTTAGAGGCACGCCTGCGGATTCCGCGATTTCTTTCCATTTAAGTTTCTTCACTTTCTTATATGCTTTAAGTTTGGTTCTCAATTTTTGATCAGAATCGCTGAAATAAACATCAGAATCCTTTTTCGCAAGCTCTAAGAGAGGACTGACAGGTATACTATATGTATCAATTCTTCTTGGAACTGCTATTGGCATTCCTACATGCAGCTCATCTGCATTAACAGAAACAAGCGTTCCGTTTTTTATTGTGAAAAGGGGATGATAGCCTGTAGCTGTCAATTCTTTCCCTGTTCTTGTCTTTATAGTGTAAAGCTTTTCTGGTGATCTGCGCTTTATGAATGCGCTCACTCTTCTGCGCTCTTCCTT
>CAZJHL010000010.1:0-4072 GCA_964545865.1 Microcaldota archaeon
CATTATTTTCTGTATGAGCCTGTCTGCCTCCGCTGGCTTGTTTGTCAATATGCCGTATAGGGCTGTTGACTTGCTTTTAAGTATCAAATGCGCATCCTCAACCTCCAGACCGGATGAGACAAGAATTCTTGCTATCTTCGCCACCTCTCCCGGTTTGTCTTTTAGCTTTACAATGGATGTGTTTGAAGGAAATGCCTTCATGTTTCTCTTTTTGAAGAAGGATATTATCTTCTTCTCTTCTGGAGAAGTGATCCATATTATAGGAGAATTGCCTATCAGTTCCTCTTCTATTTTCTGGTATGGAAGCTTCGCTTCCTTAAGAAGCTCTGTGATCTCCTTTTTTGCATTTTCCTTTCTTGTAGGCAAAACAATGAACTTTCTTGCTTTGTGCATGGAATGATTTAAACAATAATATTTTAAAAAATATCTTATGCATGATTCGAAGAGTGCAAAAAAGTGCGATAATTGACTGTGTACTGGCCTGCGTATTGGCTGCATCTGAAAAAATTAAATTATTGAATAAAATATTGAAAACTAGACAATTAACAGATGGTTTGCTGTTAATTTTTATGCCTTTTTCCTCTTCTTGTCTTCTTTAGGCTGCAGCCTGAATTCCATCATGACGACTGGATATTCAAGCTTGAAGTTTTCAAGAACCTGCGGATGTATCTCGCCAGCCCAGCCGCAGATCTTTTCGCTGTCGTCATTCTTTATGAGGATGAATCTTCCGTCTATCAAATGGTTGTAACCATCAGTTGAGCCGCCTGAGTTCTGCTCCATATTTGCTGTTTTCGCTGTTGTTGTTTTCACCGCTGTATTTGCAACTTTTTTCTTGTTCTGCCTTCCTGCCTTGAGCTCGTCAGGATAAACTTCTGAAACGTTCGCAAAGCGCTTTATCTCGAATAGAACTGTTGCGATCTGGCTGAAATCTGCGTTCTCGCCCATAATCGCACAGCAGAGATTTGTATAGCAGTTTCCTTTTTCATCTGCAACCCTGCCGACTTCAAAAATTTTCATTGGAAGACCTTTGGTCTTGTTCTCTGAAAGTATGCTGAGCAAGGAAGGTGTGATGTCTGTCCTAAATATTGTGAAATCCTGCGTTCTTGGATTCTTAATCTTGACAGCTTTCTTTTCCATCAACGCCCTCTTCATTGTCTCTTCGTTTGTCAGCGTCCAGGAGTTTGTTTCTATGAATTGCAGGGCAACCATCATTTCCCTTATTTTCTGGTCAATCTTTGACTGCGGAGAGATCGCTCCGTTTGTTGTTAGGTTTGGAAGCTTGGGCTTGAACTTGTCATACCCATATGCGACAGCAATATCCTCTACAAAATCAACCTCGTGCATTATGTCTGCCCTGTATGGCGGCACCTCTATTATCAGCTCGTCCTTCTTTTGAGAAAGGTCTGATTTGTATCCCATCTTTGAGAGAAGGGATATGATTTCTTCCGGCTTGAATCTCACACCTAGAATCTTGTTCGCGAACTTGACAGAAAGCTTCTCTTTCCTTCCATATTCTAGACTTCTGCGCCTTGACCCGTTTGCAATTATCTCCACATCTTCTATTATAGCACCCCTGTCTGCTAAAGATGTTGCAAATATGTTGGCAACCAGCCTGATTGCATGCTCGGAGGTTCCAGTTATGTCGAAAAGAAGGTTTCTCGTGTTCTCTGTCAACCTTGTCCTTTCTGAGTTGATTATTGGGGGGAATGATAGGACCCCCTTGCTGTCCATGAACATAGGATATTGATCCACGTTGTCAAAAATGTGGGCGTATTCCTGGCCCTTAGGATGTGTGTTTAGTATCTCCTGTATGCTCATTTCTTTAGAAGTATCAAGTGGGATGAATCTTATGTCTTTGACCTGCTTGTAGTATAACGGCCCTGCGACTTTGTCTGCGTCATGAATTCCTATTGCGATTTTTCTTCTCTTTCTGCCGAATGTCTCATGGATCTTTTCCTGAGCCATTATTAATGAGCGGATCATGTCGTCGTCAATCTTCACATTCTTTGCGACAAACGCCACGACATAGGGCCTGCATTCAACCCTCTCCACGTGGAGCACCAGCTCTGATTTTGAAGTCTTGTATTCCTTTGGACCTAAGACTCCAAGGAATTGGCCTATTGCCCTGCCTGCCCCTTCCACAGTAAACATATCTACTCTGTCGTTGGTTATGTCCGCTATTATTTCCTCTTCGTCATATTTGTCCACAGGCATTCCTAGCATTTCAAATGAATGGGCTATTTCTTCAGGTGAAACTTCTTTGCCTATAAAACGTACAAGCTCGTTTTTTCTGAATGAAATCGTTGCCATAAAACCACTCATTCTTGTGAATCATATTATTTTATGAATTTCCATATCATGTGTTCTTAAGAATCATATCTGCGAATCAGATATCCAGTAAACGTCATTCTGGTATGGGGTCCTTATGTCCTTCAATGAAAGCTTATGCATCAAAGGCCTTTCAAGAGACATTCCCCATGCAAGAACTGGATAGGAGCCCCATAAAGGAATCGAGACCTCTGGCCTGAGTATCCCTGCCCCTGCAAGCTCTATCCATTGGTTTCTTTTCTCATCCCACCTGTCTATCTCTACAGATGGCTCGGTGTATGGGAAGTAGTGCGGCCTGAACCTTATCTTTATCCCCTGCTTCTCATAGAATGCGCTCAGCACCCCGAGAAGATGCCTGAAGTTCGCGTTCTTCCATGCTACTATCCCTTCAATCTGATAGAATTCTGCAAGATGCTTGAAGTCTGTAGCCTCGTTTCTATAGACCCTTCCTATCGCGAAGAACTTTCCTGGCTTGCTTCTCTTTCCTTTTCTGAGAGAAACAAGCTTGTGCGCAGAAAGTGTGGTGGTGTGCGTCCTTAGAACTGCCTGCCTTGGAATATCTGGATCCCACTTGTATTTCCATGCCTTCTCCTGAACCTCTTTCACTCGCTCTGCAACATCAGAAGGATATTCGAATTCCGCTGGATTTTCAAGATAGAAAGTATCCTGGAGCTCTCTTGCCGGATGATCCTGCGGAGTGAACAAGGCATCGAAATCCCAGAATGCGGACTCCACTTCCGGCCCTGTCATTTCTTCGAATCCCATGCTTACGAATATGTCTCTTATCTGCCTTATGTATTCGTTCACAGGATGGAAGGCGCCTTTCTTCGCCCTTTCAACCTTTAGCCTTAGGTTGTATTTTCTGAAAGATGCGTTCCTCCATTTGCCTGAGACGATAAGAGAATGATTCAGCTCGTTTATCTCCTCTTTTTCCAGCCTGTCCATGACTAAAGGAATGGATTCCAACCCTAGATCTGTGGCCATGACAAAGAATCTTTTATCTGTGCTTTCCTCTATGTTCTTTCTTTGAAGAAGGATTTTAAGGCTCTGCTGGTCTATCTCCTTTCCTTCAGAAATTGATTCCAGCTTGGCCCTAAGATCGTATTTCTGAGGCTTTGATACTACTTTTATCTTGCCTTCTGCTATCTTCACCCAGCCGTTCTTTAAAGCCCACTGAAGCCCGATCCTCTTCTCCTCTTCGCTCAAAGAGGAGACTGTGGCGTTATCCTTGCTGAGCAGCCTTTCTTCCGGAAATCCATCTTTA
This sequence comes from Microcaldota archaeon, assembly GCA_964545865.1. Taxonomy (GTDB): domain Archaea; phylum Micrarchaeota; class Micrarchaeia; order CABMEP01; family CABMEP01; genus DTQF01. The sequence goes on from CAZJHL010000010.1 coordinate 3,593, forward strand.
AGATTTGCTTTTCCTTCCTCTGTAAGAGAGTATCTCTTTTTTGATTCTTCAACCACTTCTGCAAGCCCCAGTTCCTTGAGCACGAATGCTGACCTTACAAGCGCGTCCTTGTTTATCCCCAGCCTCTTTGAGATCGAATCTATTTCTTCTTTGTTTTTTGTAAGCGCCGCAAGCAGCCTTATCTCATGCTGATGAAGAGAATCTAAGTCTACTCTTTTGTCTTGCATTGTTTCACCTTACTTCTTTGATTGCTGATTACGGAGCTAGTATCCACCACAGATTATTACTATTGAAACTATAAGGATTATTCCTTGCAATGAGAATACCCATGTGTTGATGGTTGAAAAGACATTATTGAAAAATTCTAAAACTTCAGTCATTAACGAAACCTTTCTTTCGAAAACAAGCTCTGAATTTGTCAATGCTAGCCTTCCTTGCCATGTGAATTTGTTGGCGCCCTTAGGAATGGTGTCTATATAC
>CAZJHL010000010.1:4115-7638 GCA_964545865.1 Microcaldota archaeon
CACTATCTCCACAGATGTCCTTTCAGGAATGAATTTCTCTCCGACTGCAGATGTCTCAAATGACAAGATATCTGTATTTAATGAATATCTTATTACTCTTGGCTTAATGTACTTTTCTATCTTAACTAAACCAGTTTCATTTGTTGGTGGCTTGATCTTATATTCGTATGAAAGAGTTCCATAACATGCTGTCTGATCAAAATTGCATGTATCTGGAGAGTAAGCCTGGATTGTGACCTTTTCAATCTGGACCTTGGACGTGTCAACATAGTATCTTATATCATTTAATCCTAATCTTTGTCTCCAACCTGCGATGTCATTCGTTGTCTTGAGCGAAAGCTTGTATAAATCGATCGAATCCTGAGAATCCATGTAGAAACGGATGTCATTCCTTATTGTAGCACTCCCGTCGTCATTTATGACAATCTGCATGGTCATAAATGTTCTTGTAAACCCAGCATGCACTAGAGACGCAAAAAAACATGCAAATAGTAAAATATATAAATATCTAATAGCCTTGCCCATAAATGTATATTATAACGTAGGATTTTAAATATAAAGGTTATATATGTATTTTAGATAATGACATCAATCATCCGTCATTTAACTGAATCGGGGGATATAATGGATTACATAAGATATCTTGGACATTCTGGTTTTGAACTGTCCCTCCATGATACAGTGATATTAATAGATCCGTTTTTCGGAAGCGGCATACCTGAAAACATAAAGATACCTGTAATAAAGCCACATCTAATAAAAAAGGCGGACCTTATACTAGTAACGCATGAGCACAGAGATCATTGCGATCCCATAATAATAAAAGAGCTTGCAGAGAGGACTAATGCTATTGTCATAGGCCCAAGGCCTGTGCTTAATTGCATAGAAATAAATGAAAGGCAGAAGATAGCAGTCGAGATTGGGGACAGCTTCCAGGTGCGAGGAATAGACATAACTGTTGTCAAGGCGTCTCATCCGCAATCAAGATATCCGGTAGGTTATATAATAAATGACAAGGTAAAGATATATCATGCTGGAGACACCTATCAATTCAACGAGATGATGCAGATAGATGTTGATTATGCGATGATTCCGATTGGTGGAAGCTACACTATGGACGTGCTTGACGCCGCGAACTCAACAAAGCTTTTCAGAGCCAAATACATAATTCCAATGCATTACAATACATTTGAAAGGATAACTCAGGATGTTAATGATTTTGCAAGAAGGGTTTCAAGAGGAAAGGTAATAGTCATGAAACCTGACGATTCCATAAGGATATGAATTAATTCTGAATAGTCAAATATAATCAATTATAAGCAATCATATTAACGTCTGATGCATTCATCTTTAGCAAAGACGAAATGGAGGGATCTATATGGCAGAAGAATTTTACTGCATGAAATGCAGAAAGAAGGTTCAAGTGGACAAGTTTGAGAAGAAGACATTGAAGACAAAGACTGGAGAGAGGGCACAGCTCGTAGGAACCTGTCCAGCATGTGGCGGAAAGGTATTCAAATTCGTAAAGGCATAAATCGATAACTAATTACATAGTTATTATTAAAGGCGTGATAAAAATGATACGCGAACACCAGATAGATTACTTCGAATTTAAGCAGGAAAAGGAAAAATTGGAAGAGGGTGGAAATATTTCAATCAAACTGAATAGTGTAAAGGCAAAGAAAGAAATGCTTGAAATAAAATACACCTTCCATATAGAATACAAACAGAAATCGGGCACTATGACAATAAAAGGAACAATACTTGCGGATACGCAAGACGCAAAGAAAGGGCAAGGATTATGGCAGAAAGAAAAGAAACTTCCTGAAGATGTCGAAGCGGACGTACTTAATGAAGTAGCAAATTTCAATAGAGTTCGTGCAGCTGGTGTTTTGCGCGCACTGCGGGCAAGGGTCGAAGTTGTAAGAGAAGCAAAGTCTAAAGAGCCTGCGGCGTGATTTATTTTTTGTTTTTATTTATTTTTTTATTAGATTGTTGCGGATTTTACAGACTTTTAAAAAGAGCCAATAGCGATTAGATATGTATTTCTAAACCGTCTTTTGCAACTATCGTATTTTGAAAAATCTGTTTTGCCTCTTTTTCTATTTCCTTCTCGTCTGTGTACCTGTTTCCGATGTGGTATAAAACCAGTTTCTTTACCTCTGCTTCCTTTGCAACCTTTGCCGCATCCTGCACAGTAGAATGAAAGTCCTCATCTGCCTTATCTCTCTTATCCTCCATGAAAGTTGCTTCATGGAAAAGCACGTCTGCATTTCTCGCGTTTTTTACTGTATTTTCACAGTAAGAAGTATCTCCCGAAACAACAACCTTCCTTCCTTTTTTCTTGTATGTGACTTCCTCTATACTAATTGTTTTTCTATGAATCGTAATTTTTCTCTCGTTTTCCAGCAGCTTGAACATTCTCCCATTTATCCCTAACTGCTCGCATTTCTCTTTATTAAATCTTCATCCTTCTTTCTCCTCAAAAACATATCCTAAAGAAACGCCTTTTTCAGAATGCCTAGTTCTAAACGGATAAATCACTGCATCGCCAAGATCCATCATCCATCCTTCATCAACTTCTTCTATTTTCAGAAATGGAATCTCCTTTGAAACAAGCTCTCTTATTCTTTTTTCGGTTCCTTTCGGTCCTATTATGAGCAAAGGCTCGGTTCTCGGTGTTTCATCTATCGAAAGGGTGTATAACAATCCAGGTATACCGAATATGTGATCTCCATGAAGATGTGAAACTAGGATTGCCTTGATTTTTGAATAGCTGATCTTGTACTTCATCATCTGCCTTTGGGTTCCTTCTCCGCAGTCAAAAAGAAACACCTTTCCTTCATATTTCAGTGCTATGGAGGTCAGATTTCTTTCTGGAGAAGGAATCGCAGCTCCCGAACCTAAGACAACTATGCGTATCATGCAACCACTGAAAATTATGATAGTTTAAGATTTTAAGAAGTGAATATAAACACCGGAACGTCTTCCTCTCTGTCTTTTATAACGTATCCGTATCTTATGAATTGCACTATCTCTCCTTTTTTGAGCTCCTTTACAAACCCTTCAGCAAAGCCTTCATCTATTTGCATGCTGTTCTTTGCAGGAACCTCTCCTTCAAGGAGGTCAAGCGGCTTTTCTACCTTTATCTTCACAGCAGAATCTACCGGAACCCATTGTACTTTTTTCTCTGGGATGTGATCAGACTTTGTTTCGACTCCACGGAATGTTGGGAATGGTGCGTCACTTATCCTTGATTCTATCCTTACATTGCAGAGATCCTTAAGCCTGATCTCTTCTCCAATTTTGACGTCTTCAAGCTCAACATAAACCTTTTCATTTACGGCGAGCGTTCTTGAACCGAGATCGTTTTCATGATGGAAAGGAAGAACGACTTGGCTTCTAAATCCTTCTATAATTATAATTGCAGGGTTTCTAACAAAATGAAGCCTTTTAGAGACTGGATCAAGTATCTGTTTGTTTTTGTGGAAAAGTTGATCCAATGTGGCGTCTTTTGATTCTG
>CAZJHL010000010.1:7648-11189 GCA_964545865.1 Microcaldota archaeon
TTGCTGACACCAAATGAAAGCGCGAATTCTCTGAGCGCTTCTGACTGGATTCCTCTCCTTCTTATCGCCTTCATTGTAAGAAGCCTTGGGTCGTCCCATCCGCTTATGACGCCTTCCTGAACAAGCTTCCTTATCACTCTCTTTTGAGTTGTATTGTTTTTTATGAGAAGTCTTGAGATTGAAACTATAATCGGCTGTCTAAGTCCGAAATCCTTTATCAACGAATAATAAAGCTCGTCCCTGAGTTCGTACTCTTTTGATCTGACTGCATGAGTTACTCCTTGTATAGAATCAAGTATTGGTGTGACAAAGTCATAGGACGGCCATGCGACGTATTTGTCTTCCTGCCTGAAATGCCTATCCTCTATTATCCTCATCAAAGTTGGATCGCGCATAACTGTATTAAGGGCAGCCATGTTTCCCTTGTATCTGAGAACTGCCTCTCCTTCCTTGAATCCCCCGTCGATCATCTTTTCAAGATCCCTGACATTCATTATGACAGGCTTGTTTCTGCAGGGACATTCTCTCTTCTCCTCTCTATTTTTCTTTATTGTATCTCCATCACATTCGCAAACATACGCCTTTTCCATCTTTATAAGATCAAATGCATAGTTGTAAAACATCTCCATGAAATCAGAGGTGAAACATTCAACATCCCAGTCCACTCCGAGCCATTTCAAATCCTCTTTCAATGCGTCTACAAATTCCTGCTTTGCAAGCAATGGATTAGTATCATCTATTCTGAGTATGAATTTTCCGTTTTGTTCTCTTGCGCCCTGCCAACTTATGAGGCATGCCTTAGCATGACCAATATGAAGGTAACCGGAAGGCTCCGGAGCGAAGCGCGTTACAACCTTCCCTTCTATATGTGGCGGAAGATTCACTCCTTTCTTTTCCTCTTTCTTCTTCTCTCCAAAATCGAATTTTAACACTTCCTCCTCTATCTTTTCTTTATTCAATGAATTTACTTCTTGAATTACAGAATTTATTATCTGCATATTTACTTTCATGTCTTTCTTTACATCAGGATATTCTGCAATGATCTTTCCTACTACTGCGCCGACATCTGCTTTTCCATAATCAAAGGCGTTCTTTAACGCCCACTTCCTTGCTATTTCTCTTACGTCCATAAAACCACTTAAAAAACATGATATAAATAATTCTTTGTATAGAAATATAACTCTTGTGTTTTTTAGCATGTTTATGCGGGAAATCAAAAAGAAATCGTGTTAATCACAGAGAAGATCCCTTGTTTTTCCTATTATCTTTGGCTTCAATTTCTTAAAATCGCTTATCCTGCATATTCCGCGAGTGAACATGAATATCCTCAATTCATTTTTCCAATCTTTTATCAATGATTGGACTCTGTTTTGTTTATAGGCCCTTAAAAATGGCAATGCGGCAGCTCCCAGTTCTGCACCTAGGCACAATGATCTTCCAATGTCTATCCCGCTTCTTACTCCACCTGAAGCTATGATTCTTTTCTTTGTTAATCTTCTTGCATTGATCAGAGAGACTACAGTTGGGATTCCGTCCTCGTTAAAAGATTGAATAGATCTCCTATTCCTTAGATTTTCTATCTTTGTCCAGGATGTGCCTCCTGCACCGGCCACGTTTATGAATTCCGCCTTTGTCTTTCCTATTTTCTTTAGTGTTTCTTCGGACATACCGTGCCCGACTTCTTTTATTATGACTGGAACATCGATTGCATCGCATACCTCATTTATCATCTCTAATTTTCCTCTAAAATCAACATTTCCTTCGCCTTGAATGGCCTCTTGTAGTGGATTCAGATGAATCGCCAATGCGTCTGCGTCAACTTCTTTCAATGCAGAATCAAGCCTGCTGATGATGTGTTTGTTGACATTTGCAATCCCAATGTTTCCGATTAAAGGTATCGTCGGAGCAATGTCCCTTATCTTGTATGTGTATGCTAATCTTGGGTTTTCAATCATTGCCCTCTGCGACCCCAAAGCGAAAATAATTCCCTCTTTCTCTGCGGCTTCTGCAAGATATTTGTTAATCTTCTCGGCCCCGCTAAAACCACCGGTAATTGCATCGATCATCATTGGTGCCGAAACATCTTTTTTCAAGAAACGAGCACTCATGTCCACTTCTTCCAGATTTGTTTCTGGAATGGAATCGTGAGGAATCACTATGTCTTCAAAACCGGACGTAATTGTTGAATATAAAACATCGTGTTTAATTGAAATTGATATATGGTCAGATTTTCTTTTCTCTATCGTAAAATCACCTTATTGCTGCATCATTTTACATATGCAATAGACAGATAGAATTCGATCTCCTCCTTTACTCCAGTCTTAATTGTTTTCTGCGATAAAATTCTTGGTGTGAAGTTGTTCTTAATCGAATATATGAATGGGATTAAAAAGACTGTTGGATTTACCATGCATTCCTGGCTGAGAAAATAATTGATTAATGAGCTCTCCTTCTTCTCCGAATACTTACTCTGCTCATTTATAAAATCGATTACTTCTTTCGTTTTTAATTCTGCTTCCTGCGATGTGTTGCACCTAAGCGTTTGACATGTAGAGATTAGAATTACATTTTTATTTAATATGTTTACAGAAGTTTCGATCGCATTCACAAGGTCTCTTACAACAGATTCGTCCGATGTTGAGATCGATATCGCAACCATTTTCGGATTGTTTGATATACACTGAATGAATGGAAGCTGCGCCTCTATGGAGTATTCGAATGAATGCGCAGAATTGTCAAATTCAGCAAATGCTGAATGTTTTTTTATTTGCTCCCCTAGATCTTTGTCGTATGCGACCTTCCCCAAACATGTTAACCAATCTTCATTTGAAATGGAAACTGGTTTTCCCCTTTTCATCTTATTGTCTGAAATAAAAACGAAGCTTGTTGACTCGGGAATGTTCAAAAGATGAGCATATGCCTGAATGTACGTGTCCTTGAAGTCTTCGAACCTGCCGTTCGGAACGAATAGCGCAGAAACAGAATTGAAACTTCCTATCTTAGCATTAGAAATACCTCTGCAGATCTCTTTCAAAACTGATTTTTCACTTGGGTAAAATGTGCCTGCGACGATTGGTACTCTCATTATGGATCACACTGCTAATATTGAAAAATCAATCTAACTAAAAAATCTGATCAGGAGACTCTTACGTTTATTATTCCAGCTGTTACGTGCTCGGGAGGAGAGCTTATCTCATTGTTCTTGAAATTTATTGTGAAGTATACTGAATAAAGAGTTCCAGGCGTTACGCTGTCTAGATTATTTATGTTAAACAGAACACTCGCATTAAACGAGTCTCTATCCTTCACTGAATTAGTTAGAGTGACAAATTTAGTATACTTCTGATTATTGACTCTATCTTCTAGAGTAAAATTCAATCCAGTGATATTAATATCAAATCCCATCGAATTATGCGCATAAACTGTAAGATTAAGACCATTTGCAGTTTTATTTAGATAAAACATGTCACAGGTTATACCTGGACCTATGTCGCACCTCTCTGCAACATAGAATTCAGGCTTGAATATTGATGAATAAAGG
>CAZJHL010000010.1:11247-11736 GCA_964545865.1 Microcaldota archaeon
TAACTAAGAACTCTGTCGCTGCCTGACCTTTTGAAAATTTGAAATGCTTTAATCTTGCCATAAAAATATGTTGATAGTATAATTTTTAAATAGTTCGCAACAAAAAAGAAATATGGTAAAAATACCTATTTTTTCAGATGTGTTCGGAACTCCCGCTGGAGAGATTGTAGCCGACGAGGAGAATATCAGTGTAAGGCATAAAGATCTAAAACTTACTGTTCCCATAGGTTATCTTTATGATGCGATAATAGTAGAAAGAAAGGAACTTGGAAAGGTTAAGGCGAAGGTTATAATTTATGATACAGTAGGAATAAAAAACGAGATAGAATGCATATTATCAGACAGTAATTTCTTCTTATTAAAATCATTTATAAAAAGGAAATAATATTATTCTAACTGAGGTGGAAATATGATTATAAGACCAGCGACGATACTTGATTCTGCAGAAACGATGGCAAAGGCAGCTAAATTGATTGAGCGGGGTGCTAC
>CAZJHL010000010.1:11762-13733 GCA_964545865.1 Microcaldota archaeon
AAAATACATAGGGATTATATCCGATAGAACACTAAGAACAATACAATATTCTCCGGATGCGAAGGTTGAGAAATATGCATGGAAGGCGCCTTTGGTAAAAGAAGGGGATTCATCTGAAAGAAAAATATCGATGTTCATCGAAGGATACAGGGAACTTCCAATTGTTGATGGAAATTCAATAATCGGCCTTATAAAGAACATCGATATATTGGAAGAGCTAATAGAAGAAGACAAGATTCCTCCATTGAAAGTAGAAGAAGTAATGAACATGCCTATCGAAAAGATGGATGTAAAAGAGAATGTATCTAAAGCAGCATCTTTGATGAGGAAAACAGGAAAGCACCATATAGTTATCACCGACAACGGAAAACCTGTTGCGGTTGTAAGCAGCATCGACATACTCCCACTCATACAGAAGGTGAAGAGCAAGGTTCCAATGGGAAGGGAAAAGGAAAAAACCAGCTCGATTCTTCTTCAGAGTGTAGTAAGTTCAGCTCCGAAATTGATAAAAACCGTCCCTTCCGCATCTCTAAGAGAAGCTGCTAAGCTCATGAAAAGATATGACATCTCCTCTCTTGTTGTTGAGGGGGACGATAAGATAGGAATAATCACTGCCGTCGATATAATAAAAAGCGCAGTTCCAAAACACCAGACTGTAATAGAAATAATCGGGCTTGACGAAGAAGACAAAGAATACAAGCCAGACATATACTCGGAAGTCAATGAATTTGCAAAGGCATGCGAGCAGATAATGCCTATTGAATTCATAAGATTAAACATAAAGAAGCACTCCCCAGAAGGAAGAAGACACAAGTATACAATGAAAATGCTGGTAACTGGCAAGAAAACGTTTGAAGTAAGCTCATATGGCTGGAAGCTCTTTGCAGTGCTTAAAGACCTGTTAAGAGAGGCAGACAGAAAGATAAAACAAGAAAAGGATAAGGTGAAGGGTAAAAAAAGCGGTTTCGGAAAATTGAGAAGCGTATCTATACAGATACAAGAGGGAGACCTTTATCCCGGTAAACCAGAAAAGGAATAGAATTATCCTATTGATTATTTTTATCTAATTCTTATTTATTTTAGTCTAAACTGATTTTTACTTCTTTTTCAGATTCGGAGTATGTTATCTTGAATCTGTATCTTCCTGACTTTATCACTCCTTCTGGAAAATCAGAAGTTGTTGAGATGTTAAATTCCGTCATCTTGACTATATGGATATCGCCAAGAGAAGTCGATAGGATTGCAGATATCTCCCTATTGCTATCTTTGCCAATTGATATGTTTTTTATATTATTTGGAAAGATTACCTCTACAACTACACTATTATTTGGGCCCAACACACCGACCGAATCAACGGCAGACGATAAAGTAAATAATGCCCTTGAAGTCTGGATTGTAGCGAGTTCATCTTGAATGGAGACGGATCTGTTGAACAGTACGAAAATAAGTGGAATGAGAAGAAGAAATATGAAACCAACAATAAGTATGGTTTCAAATGCTATTTGACCTTTGCGATTCCTTTCCATTGCATCACTAGATATAATACGGGGTGAGATTTTAAACCCTTTCCAATTGATATCATTCGAATAGATATTTGGCAACCTTATTGTTGAATGCGTATTTGGACCAGTTTATTGACTTGCTCTCCATTTTTTTTCCTTGTTTTGTATCGCATCTCTGTATTATCCTGTTCAATTTGTTTATTGTGGCTCTAAGCGAACCAGATGAATCCACTTCATAAATGGGGCAACTGTAATTTTCTTTAGACTTCCAGGTGCAGTAGTCGATTATCTCAACCTGTACATTTTCGCTTATTTTATGTTTTGGATAATTTCTTTTCTTTAACCGTTTAATAAGTACATCCGGTCTTGTTCTTAGCACTATAACTAAATCCGCAGGTAATTGGAGTTCACATGCTAGATGACCCTCGATTATAATATCTTGCTTCTTAATATTTGATTTTTGAAAAGT
>CAZJHL010000010.1:13750-13977 GCA_964545865.1 Microcaldota archaeon
ATTATCTTTTTAATGCTAGATATCTCTTTCACTGCTTCTTTTTTAAGGGAAGATATATCTACGACTTTGCTCCCTTTTTCCTTACTGTGCCAAAGATGTTTTTTATTTACTATTTGATTTAAGTTTATGATTATGAAACCTTTTTTCGCGAAATAGTTGGCAATAGAAGATTTTCCAGTTCCAGGAGTGCCTGTCAAAACAAAAATTGCCATAAACGCACCATACAA
>CAZJHL010000010.1:14005-16154 GCA_964545865.1 Microcaldota archaeon
GTTATAGATTTGAGAGAAAAGAATTAGAACCTTACAGTGTACTTTTATTGCAATAAGATTATTATGTATCAAAATTCGATTCATATAAAATGAAATATTTAGGTATCACCATTCTCCTTCTTTATAATCAATCTTTAAGTTTTGCTTTAATTCATTGAAATAATCTTGCAAGTCAACGTATTTATCTTCTTCTAGCTCTCCTTTTTCATTAAGAAACATGAGGTCATTCATGAAAAATATTACTGTTGCTTGCAATAAGGTTAATTTTCTAGAGTTATATATTGATTCTTTCACAGTATTCAGTACCTTCTCTTGGAATAAAAGCTGTTTCTTTCTGCATAATGTTTTGGCCTTTTCAACGAACTCTATTGTGAATGAAGTTACTGGAAACTCTCTCTCGATTAGGTTCATATCTCCTTTGGAGATTAAGATCAGATCTACAAAATGTCTAGCTTTTTCTAAAAAAATAGAATCTGGATTTTCTTGCACGGATTTCTCTGCGAATGGTTCTGTTTCATCTGCCAAATTATAAATATATTTTTTGGCATTGGATTCGATTTCCAAGTTTAACCTTTGGTTCTTCAAATCTGCCATAATAATGATATAATAAGATTATATTTATATCTTTTGGTATAATATAAGGTTAGCTATTGAAATAGATGAGATAAAGAAAAAAGCATTATATATTAATACTTAAAATACTGATATAGAAGACATGCGGTGGAAGGATGATTGATAAAAATATAATAATGAAAAAACAAGCGGCCCAAATGATTATGATCCTTCTTCTTATCTTTCCACTTGTGATGGCATTTCCAAGCATGCTTAGAATTGATGAAAACAGAAGTATTATCAGGGGACCGTTAACCGCAACTATACAGCCCATTGCAGTGGTCTGCACTGAGACCCCTTGCGTCATGCACCATAACGTTACGATAACTAATGATGGTAATGGGCCGATAAATGTTGCATTGTACTTAAAGCAAAATGAGGATTACATTTTTGTGGCTGAACTTGGAAAACTTGAAGCGCAGGAAAGTGCAGAATTTGACATTCCCATGACATATACGTACAATGGCCTTACAACAGATGTTGGAAGATACCTACTTATATCGGACACCTATCTTGCAAAAGAGTTTACAATCGCTCAGTCTTGGGAAAAATATGAGAAAACTGCACATGAAGCGATAAACATCGGAGCATATGTCATTGCTCCAATAATTGCATTGATTCTACTGCTGATATTATCGCTAGTCGTCAGAAATGCAGAAATGAGGAGATATGGCAAAAAAGACGAATATACTGACAAAACCCTATTTGAATTTCCATATGGCAAAACAACTGGAGAACAAATAGCAAATGCACTTGCAAACCCAATCATATGGTCCATTGTACTATTCTTTGCAACGCTTCTAGTATGCCTCATAACATTCTCAACATACCCGCATTACGATATTGTCACTAAGATCGAGATCGTGGTAATTTCATTCGTCGCATCTATAGTCATTCCATTGATACTTATGTTGCTTACATGGTACGCCGACATAAATGAAAGAGAACCGCTGAGATTCATAGTAGGAATGTTTGTATATGGGATTTTTGCAGCTATGATAGCATTCTTCATAAATAACCTCATAATCTACATTATTGGCAAGAGCCCGGATTTGATTCCTCTCGCTCTTATGACTGCTATAGTGAGTATAATCGCAAGCCCGATAATTGAAGAAATCTTGAAAATTTTCGGCCTTGCGTTATTTTCAAGGCACCATGAATTTGACGATGCGCTCGATGGCCTTTTATACGGTTTTGCAATAGGTATAGGATTTGCAATGTATGAAAACTGGTTTTATTTCCTTGCAAGCGTAGACCCAATAAAAACAGGAATTGACACTTGGATATCGATCATAGTTTACAGATCTGTTTTCAACACATTGGCGCATGGATGCTTTGTCGCGTTTGCCGGAGTTATTTTAGGATATTTGAAATCTAGAGAGAAATACAGGGAATTCTTCCACTTTGGTCTTATACCTGGAATCTTTCTTGCAATAATCTTGCATCTGATATTTAATATAACAGCATATCTCGATATCGTAAATATTGGCGGATACAGGGCAATAGTGGCATCTTACAATCCCCCGTTTGTAATAGC
>CAZJHL010000010.1:16170-19005 GCA_964545865.1 Microcaldota archaeon
TCAATTGCATTTGTGATAGTATACATTGCAGCGTCTATAGATACTAAACGGATTAGAAATGAGATGAAAGAGCAAGTAAAAATAGATTGATTACTTCTTACCTAATTTTTTATTAAACTCGGCCAAAAACCTTGAAATAGTACCTTTCATTTCTTCCAATTTCGACTCCTTATTAACTGAATTTTGCAAGCTAATCGAATCCACGATCTTCACATCAAAATCTTTCGATTGCTCGTTTAGGGTGTATCGGTCGGGTTCGAGCGATCCCTCGTCTGATAGGGATTCAGTAGAAATGGAGCGCAGCTGCTGGCTAGCGAGATTAGACGCCGTTTCAGGTACGCTTGTAATGTTTCTTCCAGCCAATGAGCGTTGCAACGATCTTGCTTCTTCCATGAGCTGTGACAATTCCTTCTTCTTATTTTCTATTGATCTGTTTATTTCATGCTCATCGTATAATAATGAATTAAATGAATCCTCTGCTTCGGATGTCATTCTCTCCAATTCTTGAAGATATCTGTTACTGGCCTCCATTTCCACTGACTTAGAAAGAGCTAAAATCTCTTTTTTATAATCATCCATCTTTGAATCCACCCTCTCTTTTGCCTTCAGGTATTCTCTTTGGATCTGCTTGATCTCGTCTTCGAAAGTATCTAGCTCTCTTATCTTTCCAATATAGTTCTCGAACTGTCGGTTAAGCGACCTTAGCACCTTGCTTGTTTCTTCTATTTTCATCTCTATCGATTTGGATGAAGATTTGAAACGTTCAAGCTGGTCTTCAAGATTAACAAGCTCTTCCTGGGACCTTGAAATGTTTTCCTTTGCAAATTGGATAGAATTGATAAGTCTCTCTTCTTTGTCTTTCAATGAGGAATAAATGTCATTTATTTTCATGAGCTCCTTTTCCTGTTCGATTATCTGGTTCTTGACAAGTGCAAATTCACCTTCATAGTCTCCTTTCGCTTCCTGTATCTTACTTCTGATTTCATCTAGTTTGTTCAAAGCGGAATTGAATACCGAATCCATCCTTTCCTGTTTCTCTTTGTATAACTCAAGAGTTTTGTTGAGTTCACTTATGTTCTTAGGGAGGACCTGTATCCTGTCTTTTAATTCTTTAAGCCTTCCCTCTTTCTCGGCCATTATTGATTCCATGGCTTCTATCTGAGCTGAAAGCTTGCTTTTTAGCTCAGGATGGGTTGTATCGAATAGCACTGTTTTCTGCTTATTAAGCTCGGCGATCTCTGCTCGCTTGTTTACAATCTGGTTGAGCTTTTCCTCAAGCTCTTTGAATTCATCCTTCCCACGTTTTTCTTTTTGATCTTTAGTATCAGTTCTTGCGGATTCTGATCTGTATTTGCCGAGCAGCCCTTGCCTGGAGGAATCGTTCTTTTCTGCATTTTGTCTCTGATTCGCTCTTGCCTTTGCGCTTTTTACAATGTCGCTATTTTCCAATGAAATGACATGCGAAGCGTCTCCATTTTCGGATTCGCCTGAAAGCCTTAAAAGTATGTTTCGCTCTATCTCTCTAACTTCCCTGTCTATATCTGGATCTCTTAATGACTGTTTCTTAACCTTTGGTTTCTGTTTTTGCCCTTCATGCTCTTCAGCCGTTCCTTTTGAGCGTTTAAGGATGTTTTCCGCCTTTGAATTCAATATCTCAAAGTCTTCGGTGTTTTCTTTTTTATCTGTATGTCCTTCATTGCTTGTTTCTGCGTCTTTTACTGCCATCGGTCCAATCCGATGAGAAGTTTCTCTTTTTATTTCCTTCTCCTTTGAATCATTCTTGACTTTAGTTGTCTGTCTTGAGCTTAAGTTCATTTCAGCTGATTCTATTTCTTTTTTCACGTCCTCTGTTGTTTTTTCCTTTAATACATTAAATTTAGGCATCTCTTCATTGTGAATATTTTCTTTATCTTGGATTTCCAATGGAGTATGTTTTGTAGTTGCCTGAATCCCATTCCTAGATCTTGAGATTTTTGAAGCTTCATGAGAGTTTAGAGAAACTATCTTCTGATTCTTCTTCATCTTCATGAGAATTCGATCTGCTTCATCATTCCAAGAAACAAGTACCTTTGTGAGACTATAACCTACGTCCACCATTTCTTCTTTTTCTAAGAGATTAATAATTAGCTTGATATCGTGTTCTTGCGCCCCTGTCTCTTTTACAAGATCAGTCAATTCGACTATCTTTCTTTGTTTCAGAATAGATATTACCTTATCTGCGAGTGAAATTATCTCTTCATCCATGTACTCACGCTATGAACTGATTATCAAATAACTATGAATATAGCACATGATTGATATTTAAATATTTATCGCTCTAGCGATAACTCAGTCTAGGGAAGCTCAGGCCAAAAGAATAAGAATACCTTACAATAAGAGCCCTAGGGGAGATTCGAACTCCCAACCTACTGATTACAAGTCAGTCGCTCTGCCGTTGAGCTACTAGGGCGATGAAAAAAAATTAAAAATGAGATTACTTCTTGACCACAGTTGTCTTCTTCGGTCTAAGAAACTTGTAATTGCACTTTCTGCATCTTTCTGCTCCTGCCTTGTTCTTTGTCTTGCATTTTCTGCAAACTACTTGCATCTTAAGCTTTGCATCTGCTATTGGAAACTTACCCATAGTATCACGATTTTATATATAGAAACTGATAACATGATGAGTTAATCAGCACATCAATCAGATATAATATAATAGATGTTAATATTTTTAAATTATTTACTTATTTGCTTTTATCTTAACAGCGCCCCCGACGGGATTCGAACCCGCATTACAAGCTTTTTGCAGTCATCCCAAATCTCCAAAATGAATGGCTACCGCAAGCTCGCGTACTA
>CAZJHL010000011.1:0-583 GCA_964545865.1 Microcaldota archaeon
GGCTGTTTATCCAATCCACCATTATCTTCCTGCTGTCCTCTGAGAAGAAATTCATCTTGTTTGCCATTTCCAGCATTTTTTCTCTCTGATCCAGCTGTTTGACATAGAATTCCTTCATCGGAATGAATTCAATCGGGTCTTTGGATCTTTCGCATATCGGAGTCCTGTGCATTATCTGTTTCTCAGCCCTTATCTTGTTCTGCTCTCTTAGAACGGAGACTATCTTTTCCCTTCCCTTAAGAACTGAAAGGCCTGCTGCAGGTCCTGCGTTCTCGTTCATTCTACCGTCTGGCCCTATTGAATAGATCGGAGTTAGGTTCATCTCCCTGAAGAACCTGATGTCTGCAAGATCTCCGAATGAGCACATCATAACCAAACCAGATCCCTTTTCTGGATTTGCAATTGGATGCGGCTTTATCGGAACCACTTTATTAAACACTGGAACGATCGCATGCTTTCCTTCCAGCTTCTTATTGTACCTTTCATCTTCAGGATTGTAAATGACCATTGCGCAGCTTCCGAGAAGCTCTGGCCTCGTGGTTGCGATTATTATCTCTTCTCCCGTCTCCTTGACTGTGAATGC
>CAZJHL010000011.1:593-996 GCA_964545865.1 Microcaldota archaeon
GGTCATAGAATTTGGTTGGGATGTCTATGTAGTCAACTTCAGCGTCTGCGAGTGTGGTCCTGCAGCCGGGGCAGTAATTGTTGGTCCTCTCTGATTCATATATCAATCCAGCATTCCACATGTCAATGAAAGTTCCCTGTGTAAGTGCCCTGTATTCTGGAGAATCAGTCATGTATGCGTCTCCTATCCTGCTCCCGAATTCCCAAGAAGAGAAAGAAACCCCCGCCCTAAGGAATGAATTTGCAGAGGTGTTTGAAGACTCTTCCAGGACAGTCTTGCACATCTCAAGGAATTTCTCTCTTTCTATCTGGTTCAACTTCACATTGAACTTCTTTTCCGCCGCCATCTCTATCGGAAGGCCGTTTCTGTCTAATCCTAATGGAAAAATCACATTATATCCAGT
>CAZJHL010000011.1:1032-5576 GCA_964545865.1 Microcaldota archaeon
AACGTATGTGGTTAGCTGTCCGATGTGAATAGGAGTATTGACATAAGGTGGAGGGGTGTCTATAGAGAACAAGGGCTTTTTTGAATTCTCCTCGAATTTATAAATCGAATTTGACTTTAGCTCATCGTACATTTCGGCTTCAAACTTCTTGTCCCAGTTTTTCTCTTTTATTTTTGCTTCATTGACTTGAATAGACATAATATCACAATATGATCCATACGTGTTATTAATAACTGATTAAAATATGTGTTTAAATTGTATCTTATTACAATTGACACAAGGATAATATAAAATATAGATATGAAATTTTAAAATGGTTTTGAATTAATGAATAATGCATCAAAGCCCGACATGCCTGCGCGTTGCTGGAAATCGACTAGAACTCGAATTCCATGCCGTCATAAGATGCGATTACCTTGACTTTGCTCTCTTTTTGAAGCCATTTCGCGACATCTTCCGCCTTTGTCTTTAGATATTCTCCACCGAACCTTGTGAGAATTGCTATCTTCGGCTTTGTCTCTTTAAGAAGTGAAAGGCAGGAATATTTGTCAAGATGGCCTTCCCATTTCTCTTCTGCACGCAGAATATTTATTATGAAGAGATCAAGGCCTTTGTATTGGCTTGAGATTCCTTTGAAATATTCTGTGTCTCCAGTGTATCCGATTCGTTTTCCATCCATCTCCAGTATAAAGCCTATCCCTTCTGTATTGTCGTGTTTTGCGTTCGTTGCCTTTATTGAAAAGGAATCCAAATCTATCTTGCTTCCCGGCTTCATTTTATAATATGCGTCCAGGAGATTCGCATGATATTTTGAAAGAGATACTCCGAATTCAAGTTCTTGCTTGAATAATGTCTCGGAGCCAAATAATATACCTCTTTTCTTAGAAGTTGCTGATGTCATAGCCTCAATCAATACATTCATGTCGTTTGCATGATCAAGATGAGGATGGGAGACAAATATTGCATCAATTTTATTAAGTTTAACCTTGTGTTTCTTTGCATCGGGAATCACGCCAGGGCCGGGATCCACATAGATTTGCTTTGAACCCTGGATTACAAATCCAGAGGTAGACCTGAATCTATGCGTTACATTTACTCTTCCGCCCCCAGTTCCTAGAAAAATCAATCTCATAAATAAAGATTAATGCTAAAATTTTAAAAATGGATTTAAACACAAAACAGAAAAAGAAAAAATAAAAGAAGACTCCGTATTATTCCTATATTCTCATTTTCATACATAGTTTGTTGGCTTCGGTGATTTCCTTTTGTGCATTCTTGGAATCACCGTTAGCCATATATTCAACAGCCTGTTTGATGTGCTTCTCTATCTTGGGCAGATCTTCCTTAAAAACCATTCCATTTCGTATCTTATCATAAAAACTTTTTTCGAACGATTCTACCAGTAACATTGCTTTCTTTGCATTTTCAGCCTCAACAGAAGTTCCTCCTTTTATATACCCTACGGAAGGGATCATACCAATGTCTATCATCTGCTGAACATCAGATTTAATTCCATCTATGATTTTCTTCCCCTCCTCTACACTTATCCTTCCCATGAAACCACCTATTTTTAACATTTAATCTGATGAATCCTTTTTAGAATATTCTTTGATTCTGCCCAAGATTCCCTTATACATTTTAATAACTTTATTGTCTGGATCTACCTCCTCTCCTTTTTTAATAAATTCTTCCATTTTCTTATGATTGTCTAGGTTGTAATATATCTGGATATGCCTCACATATGGGTAGATCCATTTTTTCTCTATATTGTATAGCTTTTCTGCGTATTCCAGTGCTTTTCTTTCATCTCGTTTATAGGAATATAATTTTGAAAGGTTGTAAAGGATGGAAGGAGAATTCGGATCTAACTTGTATGCGATTTTCAAATACTGTTCGCCTTTGTCATAATCTGCATTCATTGCAAAATACGAACCGAGATCTTCGTAATAATTAGCAACAACTTGAGTCTGGTTCAATTCCCGGTATAGATTATACCCTTTAACGAATGGATTGGGAGATAGCGTATCTATGAATCTCTCTTTTCCATCTAAATTAACTTTCAAAACCATATGGTTCACATGCTCCCCATTTTCTGCAATATATATTTGCACCAATGATGGTTGAAATCTAAACTTAGATTGGTTTTCAATCTCTTTTAAAAATGAATGCATATAAAATGATCGCTCGTTACAGTCTCCTTCTTTACTCAGCTCCATATCTTTAGGCAATTGGGTTGGAATGTTTTTTGTTTTGGTCTTAAAATTCTTCTGCATAAAGTCGATTGCCTTTTTCAATGCCTCATCTGCAGTTTTAGATTTTTGCGCTATTTCCTTTGCTTTTTGCTTCATTGCTTCAGTTGGTTCAATTATCTTGTCAAAGCTTATTTCTGATTGGATATTTTTCTGATTAATTTTGAACATACTACTCTCATAACGGTTAGAGATTATAAAATTTTCCATCTTTAAGCTCTTTCCGAAATTAGCGTTAAAAGAACCGATCGCGATAAGCGAAGCTGCAGTTCCGATTAGCGAAGCCTTCATTACGTTAGTCGTGAATTTTGATTTCATTCTTTTTTGCTTTCCGTTGGCATCTTGCATAATGTATAAACTGAAAAGTAATATTTATATCTTTGCTTTTATTATGCTATATCTAAGTAGGATTGAATAACATAAAAAATTTAGTTTAATGATGTCTAATGGATCCATAAAACGAAACATTTATAAATAACATATGATTATACAATATAAGAAAAAAAGACAAAAAAGTGTTTATATGAAGGGAATACTCCTTGACATGGAAGGAGTCATCAGGGACTCCAAGAACGCATTCCATCATGCGTACGAAAAAGCGCTAGAGGCAGTAGGTCTTAAATTGAACTCGTATCCTGCTGCAACTTGGAAGTTAAGGGGATTTGCTGAACTCAACCATCAAGATACTTTTTTGAAAGCTTTATACGCGATCGTTAAAAATGGCGAGGATGTTACGCGAATTTTGTGGAAAAAATATCCTGTCGAATACGTTAAGGAATTAATGAAAAACACTCCAATAAGCAAGGAAGAAATGGAAAAAATGCAAGAAACATACACTAAAACACTCACCAATCCTACAATTTTCAGGCGTATTCCGCCAGTAAGGGCCGGAAAGAAAGGCGCCAAGTTGCTTAAGGATTCTGGTTATACTTTGGGAATAGTAACAAACGCAAAGAAAGAATATAACAAAATATGGATGCAAGACAGAGAAGTCATAGACATGTTTGAAACTGTGATCACCTCCGAAGATGCATCCCAACCAAAGCCATCACCTGAAATGATATTGAAAGCATGTAAGAAACTTGGATTAAGACCCAACGAAACCTACTACCTGGGAGACAGTGAAGCAGACATAATGGCCGCGAAAGCTGCGGGCTGTATTCCAATTGGAATCATGTCTGGAAGCACTGAAAGAGCGACGTTAAAGAAGCTTGGGGCAAAGGAAGTGTACAGATCTGTCACGGAATTCGCACTCAAATTCAAAAGATAAAGCCGCATCGCAGATATTTAAATTTCTTAAACTTTTCTATACAATAATATTATATATACATCTAGGTTTTATCTGATAGAATCTGTTCTCTATTTGTTAAAACGAATGTAACATATTTTAATTTGCAAATGATTTTAGAGGTGATATGATGTCAAATGCACAGCAGATGGTACTTCCTGAGGGAAGTTCAAGAACTATAGGAAGAGATGCGCAGAGGATTATGATTGTAGTCGGAAGAGCGGTTGGAGAGATAGTGAAGAAAACTCTAGGTCCTAGAGGAAGCGACGTGATGCTCGTCTCAGAGCTTGGAGACATCGTCATAACTAACGACGGAGCAACTATTTTAACCGAAATGAACACAGATCATCCTGCAGCCAAGATCCTTGTAGAGGTTGCAAAAACACAAGACAAGGAAGTTGGCGATGGAACCACTACCTCTGTTGTGCTGGCTGGCGAATTGCTCAAAGGAGCAGAAGACTTGCTTGATAAGGATATTCACTCATCCACTATATTGAGGGGATACAAGCTTGCAGCAACAAGAGCGCTTGAGAAGGTAAAGGAAATATCAAAGCCAGTGACCATAAAAGATACAAAAGTGCTTTATAACATAGCATCCATCTCGATGGGATCAAAGTCAGTCGGTGTGGGCGAATCTAAAGGCCATCTTGCAAAGATAGTAGTTGATGCAGTAACACAAGTCGCAGAGCAAAAAGATGGCAAACTAGTAATAGACCAGGACTTGATAAAGATAGAGAAGAAGGCAGGAGGCTCAATAGATGACACGACACTCATAAATGGAGTTTTGATCGACAAAGAGATAGTTCACCCAGCAATGCCAAAGAAAGTTGAGAATGCAAAGATTGCATTGCTCGATACCTCACTGGAAATTGAAAAGACTGAGACTGATGCAAAGATCGAGATAACTGATCCGTCCCAATTGACAGCTTTCCTTGAGCAGGAAGAGAAGATGTTGAAGGAGATGGTTGAAAAGATGGGTTACGAAGTAAGTTGGTGTTTTATTTTTT
>CAZJHL010000011.1:5588-13822 GCA_964545865.1 Microcaldota archaeon
GAATCGATGACGTCGCACAGCACTACCTTGCAAAGAAAGGAATAGTTGCAGTCAGAAGAGTGAAGAGAAGCGACATGGAGAAACTTGCAAGAGCAACCGGAGCAAGAATAGTCACAATATTGAATGACCTCTCACCAAAGGATCTTGGACACGCTGGTTCGATTGAAGAAAGAAAGATTGGCGGAGAGGCCATGGTGTTCGTTGAGAAATGCAAAGATCCTAAATCAGTAACAATACTTGTTAGAGCATCAACGGACCATGTTGTAAACGAAGGTGAGAGAGCGATCAAAGACGCCATAGGTGCTGTTTCCTCTGCAATCGAAGAAGGAAAATACGTATTCGGTGGAGGCGCCAGCGAGATAGAGTTGGCAAGAGATCTTAGAGAATACGCAAATAAGATTGGAGGAAGGGAGCAGCTTGCGATACTCGCATTTGCAGATGCGCTTGAAGTGATTCCAAGAACCTTGGCAGAGAGCGCTGGAATGGACGCGATAGATACGCTTGTCTCACTAAGGTCCAAGCACAACAACAAAGACGGCTTGACATACGGTGTCAACGTATATGATGGAAAGATAGACAACATGGAGAAGCTTGGAGTAATAGAGCCTGCAAAGGTTAAGGAACAAGCAATCATGTCAGCAAGTGAGGCAGCGGAAATGCTGTTAAGAATCAGCGACATGATAAGTGCAAAGCCAAAGCCAATGTCCGCACCTGGAGGACCAGGGGGCATGGGCGGAATGGGAGAATACTAATCTCTCTTTTTTTTATTTTTGTTTTTAATTCTTCTTATTTTATTTATTTTTATCTACCATGCATAGCTTTCTTTACTCGTTTTTTTATATTCTGACTGAAATTGAGGCCGATACACTATTCTGCACCTTGGGTGCGAAATTAAATTTATTGTTTTCAAATGAAGCATCTACGCCCGGAACAAAAGAAATGCCAGATCTGAACAACACATCCTTATTGAAAGCATAATTAAATCCGATTTCTGCGGATGCAACTGGAATAACTTTATCTAAAGAATATAGTTTTTCGCTATACTCCCCTATAATCAAAGAAGCATCTCCTTTTACAATTGCTGCACCGATTGAAAAGTTTGCTGTCAAATCAAGACCTTTCTGGATGTGGGTTTGCTTTGAAAAGTTGAATTTAACAATAGAACCTGAGAAAGAAGATTGCACGCCCGCTCCATTTAATGGCATGTATTTTAAACCCATATTGAAATTATACGCCTCGATGATGCCTGTAGATGCCGTTGGACCTTTAGTAAACAAAATTGAGCTCTTCCCCGATGTTTCTTCTTCGGAAATCGCATCGCGAGGCCTAGACCTGCAGAAAGAAGAAGCAATAAGATTTATTGCATCATTGACGTCTTTTACTGGATCTATGACTTTCTTCCCTAGCGCATTGTTTAGCGCATTAGCTTTATTTATTATGGACTTGCTCCTTATGCCATTTATTATTTCACTATCGACATTAATCTTGTTTATGTTGTTCTCCCTCATCACTTGTAATATAGAACTTACTGGAATCTTTCCTATTTTTTTCGATTGGATTTCTTGTGGAGATAATTTCATTAAATTCATAACGTTTAAAGAAGCGGAAATGTCCTTCCCTTTCACACTTACAGAAATAAAATCAGAAAAACGAGAATTAAATTCATTTACAGCTTGAAGGATTAATTCTGAAGTGGCTGCATTGAATTCATTGCGATTGATGTTCTTTTCAAAAACATTAATGGCTTTTATTTTTGTTAGGTTGGAATTAGCAAAGTCAGAAAGATCTGATTTGATCTTTGAAAAATCGCTGTTTGCCGCCTCCTTTAGGTTTGAAATAAATTTAGAATCTGATTTTTTATAATATGTCTCAAATAAAGAGTTAAGATCGTCTCTCGGTCCAAGGTTAAGTTTTTTACTTAATTCTCCAGCATATGCTTTGATTTGATTTTTTTGAACTTTTGATAGTTCAAGATTATTTAAAACTTGGTCTAATCCTTTTGCATCAATATTGACTTTACTTAAACCGGCCATGCTCATATTCTCTAAATGTATTAACATTTGATAAGAATATAAATATTACTTTAAGATAGGTAGGGAAAAGTATATAATGTAAAGGAGATTATTTCTTATGTGGTAAAATGGAAAAGAAATCTCAAAAATTCAAAAGACCAACCCTGGATGAATACTTCATGAGGATATGTGATGATGTTGCTACGCGAGCAACTTGCAGAAGAAGGAAAATCGGTGCGGTTATCATTAAGGACAAGCAGATACTTTCTACTGGCTATAATGGAGCGCCGAAAAAGATGCCGGATTGCCTTGAAGAAGGATGTCTGAGAGATAGATTGAAGATAGAGAGTGGAACAAGGCATGAGATATGCAGAGCAGTCCATGCAGAGCAGAATGCAATAATACAGTGTGCATATCATGGTGTTTCTTCAAAGGATTCCATATTATATGTAAATACACCGCCTTGCAGAATTTGTGCAAAGATGATAATAAACGCAGGAATCAAAGAAGTAAGATACAAAGGAGACTATCCTGACAAGGAGGCTTTCAATCTTTTCAAGGAAGCGGGAGTAAAAATCGTAAAGATAGAGTGATTGCAATCTCCAGTCATTCGTCTGTTTTTATTTGCCTTTTACTTTATAGTCGTGCCGACGAAATCTTTGCCATCTAGAAGATTTTCTAGATTCTTCATGTTATTTCCATTGAGAATATGGACTGTCAAGCCCGATTTCTCTGCTTCCTTTGCGGCAACTGGATCGAATGGAGCGTTTAATCCTGGACTCCATTTGTCGCCGACAAGCTTTCTGTAGTATTTCCAACTTATCTCTTTAAACGGCCTTGCGTCTTTGAACTGCTTTGGATTCTTATCATATACATAATCTACATTTGTTAAGTTGATTATGTTCTTTATCCCGTATGTCTTTGCGAATATAACTGCGTCATAATCTGTTGAAAATCCAGGCTTCCATCCTGCTGCAACTATGACTTTCTTTTTGCCGAAAGCAACCTTTTCCCTTGGATCTTTTAGAACTCTTTTATAGCAGACGTTTCCAAGAATTGTCTTGATGAGGTGGGCGTTGAGCCTGGTCGTATGTATGCCTATCCAGTCCAAATCATCTTCTGAAATCTTAGTTAATTCTTTTGCAGCTGACTGGTAGATTCTTGCTGTTTTGCCGCCACCGCAAATAAGGATAAATCGGAAATATTGTTTCGATGATGCTCGCTTAATGATTAGTTCCCTGAATGCAGAAAGAAATTTAAGATCGACAGAATCTGGAACCACTAACGAGCCCCCCACTGAAATAATGAATTTATTAGACGTTAAGTTTTTTCTTAGGTTTGCGGATTTTGAAAGATTTACATCATCTCTAGACATAATGGTAATATAAAGAGAAGAATTTAAAGCACTTACTTTCATTTCGCGCATCAAAGGCAAGAATACAAACGTTTATTTCTTCATTTCTAAAAACAACATATCCTTAAAAGTCTCTAAATAGGCAATAATGTTTTTGTAATCGTGGGCGATCTCATGGTATACTTCATTTTTCAAGTCCTTTAGCCATAAGATAGATATTCCATCTCCAGCTGCCCTTACCCTAAGATTGATTTCGCCTATAATCTCAGTTGCTTCTTTTTCTGTGCCGCCTGCAGCAATGTAATTTTTAATAATTTCGTCATAATTTCGTGAATGCTGGACTAGCAATTTGCTTATTAAATCCTTCTTCCTCTTGATTTCAAGTGTATCTGTGTTCTTTATTGCTAAAGCACTTTTGTCAATTATATTCTCAATTATAAATTGTTTTCTTGCGTTGGGATCTTTGCAGTTTTTAAGATATGTTACAACCCCTGGACTTCGGAAGTATGACCTAACCTCTTCTAATCTTCTGAGGCCAATCTCCGATGATTTTGAACTTAATCTCGCTAATGATTTTAAAAATTCTTTTTCTTTTGCGACTATTTTGTTTATTTCTTCTTCATACTGGCTAATCTTTTCACTTACCTTCTTTAAAGCCTTTGCAGTGTTCGGAGCTGTTTTTTCGAGTTGTTTTAGCCTTTCTGCATTTGAAATCTTTTTGATATCTTTTATCTTTTTAAATGGGCCGACACCGAGGACGACAAAACTGGAGGCAAAAATGGCAGAAGATGGCGATTCTGCAGATTTTTCATCCAACCCGAAATAAAAAGAAATCGCCTTCAAACCTGCTTCCTTTATTGACTGCCAATCGTTTGCTGCCTCTATGTAAGATTGGCACATTCCTGCAACTAAAGAATACTGCTCAAAAAATTTTTTCTTGTCTTCCTCTGTTTTTATTTTGTTTGCCTTCTCTCTTAGTTCCAAGAAAATCTTAGACAGATCGTTTTCAGAAACGACTACAAGACCTGGCACATTTTTCAGAGAATTCATCGCGAAGCGCGTTGATTTTTCAAGCTGTTCAATACTGTCATTTACTTTCTTCTGATCAAAACCTTTGACTGCTTCATTCATCTTTAGCGCCATGAGATTGTTAATCAAAATAGAAATATAAACTTATCTAGTGCGTGCCAAAACAAGCAGAATAATGAAGATAAAAAATCCAAAACAAAAAATAGGTTAATTCGTTCTACTTATATCGGGGTGGCATTACTTTAGAAACAATAATGCAAAAATACATAATAAAATGAATCTATGCCTATTTTATGTGCTTAAAGGAAGTATGCACTATATTAAAGTAAAATTGATATTGATATCTCACTTTATTGCAAGATAAAAAGCACTACCCAGTTAGTTGAGCCTTAGCTCACAAAGGTTAAAAAAACTTAGATTATAATATTAATAACGGTGTTGATTATGCTGGACATCAAGTTAATAAGAAAAAATCCTGAAATCGTAAGAGCCGACCTCCAAAAAAGGCAGGAACCAGAAAAGATTGAATGGCTTCAAGACTTATTGCAGAAGGACAAGGAATACAGAGAACTGCTTGCTGAAGTTGAAAAACTGAGGTCTGAGAGAAACCAAGTAACAAGGCAGATTGCAGATGCAATGAAAAAAGGAGAGAAAACAAAGGCAGAAGAATACAAGAAAAAGGCTGCTGAAATCCCTGAAAAAATAAAGCAGGCAGAAGCGAAAATGGAGGAGCTGCAGGAAAAGGTGCGCTTTTATTTGATGCGCCTTCCAAATATACTGCATGAATCCGTTCCTGTAGGCAAAGATGAGAACGATAATCAAGTAGTAAGAACATGGGGAAATAAAAAAGAGAAAAATGAATATGGGTTTGAACTAAGGAGCCATGTGGACATTCTTCCGATCATAGATGGAGCCAACATAGAGAAGGCGGGAGAAGTTTCAGGAGCAAGATTCTATTACCTGAAGAATGATCTTGTTCTTCTTGATATGGCACTGCAAAGAATGATAATGGAATTCATGGTTAAGAAAGGCTTCACCCCAGTTTATCCTCCATTCATGCTCAAGAGAAAGCCTTACGAGGGAGTGACCGACCTTGGCACTTTTGAGGAAGCGCTTTACAAGATAGAGGGAGAGGACCTTTATCTCATCTCCACATCAGAGCATCCGATTGCTGCCATGCATATGGACGAGATTATAGAGGAAGAGAAACTGCCGCTCAAATATGTGGGATTGAGCGCCTGCTTCAGAAAGGAGGCTGGAGCGCATGGAAAGGATACGAAAGGAATATTCAGAGTGCATCAATTCAACAAGATAGAGCAATTCGTCTTCTGCAAGCCTGAGGATTCGTGGAAGATTCATGAAGAACTGATAAGGAATGCGGAAGAGATATTCCAAATGCTTGAGATACCTTACAGAGTGGTTAATATATGCACGGGGGAGATCGGAATAGTGGCAGCAAAGAAATACGACTTAGAGGCATGGATGCCTGCGCAGAATACTTACAGAGAGATGATCTCCTGCAGCAACTGCACCTCATACCAGGCAATAAGATTAAACATAAGATATGGAAAGGTTGGAGCTGAAGGAAAGGAATTCGTTCATACATTGAACAGCACTGCGATTGCAACCCCAAGGGCGATAGTCGCGATAATGGAGAACTACCAAAACAAAGACGGCTCAATAACAATACCTAAGGCGGTTGTTCCCTATTTTGGAAAGGAAAGAATAGAGCCTGTGAAAAAGATTTAGCAATTATGGTTGCTTAGGCTAGACTTAAGGCTAGCTTAGGTTTAACTTTTTATTTCTTTATTGTTTAAATATGATAGTCTATAAGTGATTTAATGACGGCAGATAAAAAGAAAAGAGAGCTGATGAAACTGCTCAACAAGCTTGGAAAGATCAGGGGCAGCGGAACAGAGCTCATAAGCCTTTATGTGCCTGCAGGATACCCATTGACAGAGGTAGTGAACAAATTAAGATCCGAGCATGGACAGGCTGGAAACATCAAATCGAAAACAACTAGGACAAATGTCCAGGACGCAATAGACAAGATAATCAATTACCTTAAGTTCTTCAGGAAGACGCCGGACAAAGGATTGGCCATATTCTGCGGGAACATATCGAAGGACCCGGGAAAAACAGACATACAGCTCTTTTCTCTTGAGCCGCCTCTTCCAATACAGGTCAGCATTTACAGGTGCGATTCAGAATTTATTTTAGAGCCTTTAGCAGAGCAGGGAAAGGTGAAAGAGAAATACGGACTGGTTACGATAGACGGAAAGGAGGCGACGATCGGGGTGCTGGAGGGGAATACTACAAAGATACTCAAGAGACTTACTACCACAGGTCCAAGCAAATCCACAAAGGGAGGTTCAAGTGCGGCGAGATACCAGAGATTCGTAGAAGAATTAATCGAGGATTACTATAGGCGTGTAGGAGATGCAATGAATGAAACGCTTATTCCAGCTGGAATAAAAAAGGTTATAGTGGGAGGGCCTGGACCTGTTAAAGAAAACTTTCTGAAGATGAAGCCTTTCAACTACCAATTCCAGATACTTGCAGTTCTTGATACTGGATATGTTGATGATTATGGGATTCAAGAACTTGCGCGCAAAGCTGTTGATCTGATTTCTGAGGAAAAGGCAAAGAAGCAAAGGCAGTTGCTTGAAAGATTCTTCGGAGAAATCGCTAAGGGTGGATTGGTTGTGTACGGGCCTGCAGAAACTATTGAGGCAATGAATTCAGGTAAATTAGGGACACTGCTTCTCTCAGAAGGGTTAGATATTACTCATCTCGTAGTTGAATGTGATTCTGGACAGGAAGAACTTTTTGTTGAAGGAGAATTTGAAGACAAAGAATTGAAATGCAAAGATGGGTCTAAGGTAAGGAATATAATAAGCAAGGAAGAATTGTTTGACGAAGCTTATGAAAAAGCAGAAAAACATGGGATAGAAGTTGAATTGATACCTGAAGACAGTCCGGAAGGAAAGCAGTTTTTAGCAGGATTTAAAGGAATAGGTGGATTATTAAGATACAAATAAAATGAGTAGTAAGAGCAAGATAGAAACAAAAAATAGAAAAACCATTTGAATATCAGGTTATCTCGTTTTATTGTTCAGTTATAGTAGGCACCGTTTCTGAGGTTCTGAATGAGCATTCTTCAGTGAATTCTTCATTCACAAACAGATAGGCTGCATGTGTCTCATAAATCGAATAAAGAGGACCATAGTTAATTTCAAATGTCACATAAAGCGGATTCTTCTGCATCTCCTTTATCCTCTTGATGCATTCATTTGTGTTTGTAGCGGTTGATTCATGGGATAGCTCATTATTTGTTATTCTAGGGCTGCTGTATGTGCATTCCTCTCCATCAATTACGAACGTGTAAAGATTAGAGATGTTCTTTCCTATCTTGCCCCAGCTTCCTGCCAGACCTGCACCACATGCATATACATATCTTGCTTTATCACTTGATAAGCTTGTAACCTTGTCTATAATTATGATTCCTTCTGCATTTATGAGGGATTCCTTGAATTGCTCTATATTTCCTCTCGTAGTGCTGTTTGTTTGCGTGCTGATTTGCTGTGGTGGGGTTTGAAGTACCCAGAAAAGAACTATGAAAACAACAAGTAATGCAAAGCCAAGGAAAAGAAGATCCTTTCTCCTTCGTTCGGATACGGATCCAGATTTCCCTTCATCTGTAACGTTTTTGTGCCTTTCAGATTCCTTTCCCAATCTTTTAATTACTGCCATTAGACCACCGTAAACAAATCGTTCAGAGATTACTCTATAAATTCTGCTATGCTGCATCTGTCAAAATATGCTTCATCTCCCCAGAT
>CAZJHL010000011.1:13842-14435 GCA_964545865.1 Microcaldota archaeon
TGTTCTGTAGAAGCTATAGAATTTAGTCTGTGTCTCATTAGAATATGAAAGCTGGATTAATGGTATTTTATCTGTTTCCGCCATACACTCTGAAAGCAATCTGTCTCTACATATTCCATCTACTACCTCTATCTGCTCCACTTCTATTCCTTTTCCATAAAACTCTGCTGTGATTTTATCTGCACAGCTCTTTATTTTAGTTGCATCTTGGGATGAGAGATACTCGACAAATATGAAGACCTTGTTTGATTTCTCAGCCGCAGAGATAAAATTGTATATTGATGTTGATGAAATCTCATTGCTTATTCCCACATATAAAGCATAAGATAGCAATGCAAGAAGGACAATTACCACTACAAATATAAGAAGCCAAGTGTTCATTATCTTTGCCTTTCCGAATGCTGAAGTATTTCTCAACACCAGGAAGAAAAATGCCAATCCAAATATAAGCAATACTAAGATATCCACTGCGACTATGACAATCAACGGTATATTTTGAGCCCATACTCTCTTTTCCTCTTCCTTTATTCCTAATGGTGCCGATGCAGCATCAAGAACGCTCACTGCTAAGCCATTGAGGGAAGAAGATAATG
>CAZJHL010000011.1:14455-15073 GCA_964545865.1 Microcaldota archaeon
TCTATCGCTGCCTCTTTCTTTCTTTGGATTAGAGATTCAAGATTATCTGCTATCTTTCCATATTGGTTTACATAATTCCCAATTTCTTCATAAACGACCTTTCCACTTAGCTTTTTGTTCAGGTTAAGGTATTCGTTGTTAAGAGAAACAAATTCTGAATAGAACACTGTATCTGAAGGAGTTATTATGACTGATACTTTTTCTAAAAGTTTAACTGCCCTTTCCTTATTTATTGAGAGCTGATCAAAAACAGAATATGTTGACGTCATATAGTTGTCCATCTCATCTAATTTTGTTTTCAGAACGCTTATCACATATCCTGCCTGGTCTATTTCGTTCCTATTTAAATTTGAATAGAATTGCTGATTCAGGGAATCAATTGCTGAAACATAATCCCTCAGGTTTGAATCGTCAACAATCCCAAGAATTCCTGTTGACCTGTCCAATAATACGTTGTATCTTGTTGATAACGAATCAAACTCCTTCTGAAGGTTTGCCTTTGCCTTTGTGCTGGTGTATAGCTCTATCCTGCGGAATGTTTCGTTGTATATTGATTGGGAGTTTGAATCTATATTGTCGAAGCATGCTGCGTTTGATCTGAGTTGTGATGTGGTTGAC
>CAZJHL010000011.1:15091-16726 GCA_964545865.1 Microcaldota archaeon
ATGTATTCAATGACATCGTAAATCCAACTGGGATACAGAAGTTAAAAGTTGGTCTTGTAAATAATTTGTTATTTGTATAATCTGTAGCTAAATCCTGAAGCAACAAAATTGAATCTGAAATCTCTTTCAATTTTGAAGAAACTTGGAAACTGATTTGAGAAGGGTTAGCAACTTTTAATTGATCTGCATTAGATAATATGCGTGATATATTTGAATCCAATCCACGTTTTATATTTGCATACTCTAATAATGTCGGTAAAAATTGTGCGCTTCCTGCACCGTATTGGAAACATGCGTACGAGCCTTTATTGCATGCGATTTGGCATGAAACAAGATCAACACATCCTCCTTCATCTCCATCTGCCTGTCCTGTAATTAAATCACAGAATTCCTCAAGATTTCCTAAAGACGTCTTCACATTTCTGCTTGCGTTGAATGCGAGAACCTTCTCTTTTATAGAGTCAAGGTCTGCCTGGGAAGGATAAGAAGTGTCAAAACATCTCACCTTAAGCGCTTCTTTTATTTCATCTATATTTTTAACTATCTGTCCATTTTTAAGTACCATTGAATCTTTTGATGCAATATTTATGATTGTATAAATATTAGAACCTGATGTAAAATTCTGCTGCACCACAGAAAGTGGAGATTCAGAAGCAGAAAGGTAATCCTCAACATTAATTGAGAAAGATATTCCCAAAAGGGATAAAACAAACATAAATATAAATATAGTTCTGTATATGGGCATTTTTTTAACCAAATTCATTTGTACACCTGCTTAAAAGTATAGTTTTATAGAAGAAATTAGTATGAAAATATATTTAAAGATAACTATTCCCAAATATTTATTTTTCGAATGGAAATTGATAATTTAGGAATGAAAACACGTGTATCTGAACGTAAACTTTGTTTTATATAAAAAGAAGAAAATAAAAAAGAAAAAATTGGCGGGTTAACCGCCGATTCAACAGTTTATCTCACTGAATTTATTGGACTTGTGCCAACAATTGTGAGATGAAGTCTGCTGCTGCCTGTTGTGTGTCGTCTGCTGTGTAACCTGCAACAACGATTCTGTTGTCAGATACTGCAGAGACTACCTTTACTCCAGGCTTGTCAATCTTGACATCAGTGCCTGCTATTGCAGATGCTGTCAAGCTGTTGACGAGCTGACCACCGACGAGAATCAATGATTCAGCTGATGGTGCCTCAGAGTCAAGTACAACAAGTCTCTCAGTTGAGCTCATCTTGTATGGTACTGCAAACTTTGCAGATGCAGGTGTTCCTGCTACATCAAGAACTGCAGACATTCCTGCGCTTGATGCTGTGCATGCTGCAGAACCGCCAGAGACAGAGCATGCTCCAACTGTTGCAGAGATCTCCTTGACCTGCACTGTTGATTCCTGTACAGTTACCTGTTGGCCTTCAGACAATGTTTGTGTTGAAGTGCCTGCAGACACTGAACTGGTTGATGGCATCAAGAAGTATTGGAATTCACCAAGTTTCTTTGCCATCTTGAAGGTTATTGAGGATGCTGATCTTGATGCGATCACAGATCCCTTCTGTGATACGAAGCCAGCTTCTCTCTGTGCAGTTGTTATTGAACCAGATGCGCCAATGTAGTATCCTACATTTACTTTG
>CAZJHL010000012.1:0-2744 GCA_964545865.1 Microcaldota archaeon
TCTCAATCTGGCAAGGAACAACCTTGATCAACTCAACCACAACAACCGACGCATCCTGGTCAGTTCAATTATCTGTCCCATCAGACAGAATATACAGCATCAATGCTACAGCATACGATCTTGCAGGAAACGAAAATAGTTCGATTATTCAAAATATAACTGTGGATACGATCCCACCGGCAGTTGGCCTCATTTCTCCGCTGAATTCAAGCCCAGTATATATTAGAAGCAGTGTTCCATTGCAAGTAAGATTCAATTATAATGAAATAAACCCATCCAATTATACCATCATATTATTCAATTCATCCGGATACGTAGCATCGTCAATCTTAGATAGTCTTACAATCAGCGGAAACGTAAACATCACAGCCTATCTGTCAACATCCGGACTAACTAATGGCAACTATTCCATAAACATCTCAGTTTCTGATTTAGCCGGCCACCAGACAACAGTTTCTGAGATGAATAATGTCGTTATAGACGATCAAATCCCAGGCCTGATAATAAATTCACCTTCAACTGGAGAATATATAATCGGTGACACAATAAGTTTGAATCTCACAGTATTTGACGACAATCTCAATTATACTGTAATCCGAGTCTACAACGATTCAGAATCTATTCTTAACTATACTACAACCCAATCTGGAACATTTGTAATCAATTTCACCTTGCCAGATGATACTTATTCAATCCAGGTGGTTTCCTATGACTTGTCTGGAAACAATGCAACCGCATCTGTAACTAATGTCCAATTAGATTCGACCACTCCATTCTATTCTAACGCATGCATGGAATTGACCCTGCCAGGCGAGTACTATCTCTCATCAGATCTTTATTCCAATGCAACATGTTTTGTCATCTCGTCCTCCGATGTTCTTCTTGACGGCCAAGGTAAGAAAATAACAAATATCGGTTCAGGCAATAATGTAGGCGTATACGCTGAAAACAGAGACAACATCACCATACAGAACATTATAATACAGGGCTTTGATCCAGATGTTAAGTTAGTGAATGTTACAAACGCAATATTGAACAATGTGACCCACAATGGAGGTCAACTTGAACTGATTAATACCTTAGCAACAGTGACGAATTCAAGATTTGAAAACAGCACCTCAAGCGGAGTTGTTATCAATTCGTCTAATGTCATTATAAACAATTCAATAGTGAAGAACAGCGCAGTTGAACTTATGAACGTTGTTTCTTCAGAATTAACGCTAATCAATTCGGAGTTAGAGAATTCAAATAATGTTAATGGAATTAAAATCTCCGGAGAGAATGATATAACAATAAACAATGTAAAGATCGTTACATTAGGAAACGCAATCCGCATGAATGTTGAAGGAACGAACAACACAAGTTTTGTTATCCAAGATTCAAACATTTCAAATGTTTCCTCACTAATCAGGCTTGAAAATTCAATAAGTCTTACAAATAGAAACATATCTGTAAAGATTTTCAGGAATAACATAATCTCTTCAAAGATTGCATCTTCAGATACACAAGTTAACGGTTCAGGAAAGATTTTCTTGACCGAAGATATTTATGGAAACTACTGGGGAAGAAACTCCTATCCTTATGTGGATAGCTCAGATTTCGAAAACATAACTGGAATCACTGATAATTATCCATATATGGAAAGAGAAGGCTGGAAAGAAGAGGGAAGATTCAGACTTAATTCGTCAAGCTACAATTTCTTATCAAAAGATGGAAGGATGTCAATATCAATGCCGTATAATCCATTGAATCCACACGACAATATCATTCTGAGCAGACTTGAAAACGAGTTGTTCGTAATAAGAAGCGAGCCGCTGTTCTACGCGGCTGCAGAAAATTCGTTAGTTAATGGAAGCCTGCACTACAAATTCGGAACCTACGAATCAATTTATCTGCCAGAGAATGAGAGGGAAGGACTTCCAATAGTAAGTGCCCAGCCTATTAGATTTGATATAGACATTTCAGATAAGTTCAGCGAAAACGAATTAAACCAGGTAGCAGTGATTGAATCCGCTCCTTCAAGATCGTCATGGCCTTATCTTGGCGGCAAAGTAATTTTCAACTCATCGGGAAGAAAAATACTCATCAACCTAAACGTAATAAACGATTCCATTGACTTCATGATAGGAAAGAAGGTTTCAGATCTCATTGACTTTGACAATGCAAGCCCGTCAGTTTCAATGTCTCAATCGGACTCAATCATCATCGCATCCTATTCTGATCCGATGCAAGAAGTGTTACAGACTCACAACGGAGAAGGGATCGAAAGTTGGATAGTAAGTACAGACGGAACATTTAACCTGTTTATTCCATCCAATGCAATCATAAGGAACGCTTCATTATTTATTTCTCCAATCTCAGGCCAGCCATTATTCAATGTTTCAATCTATCTGAGGCAGGACGCGGTTTCAAACTCTGCAGGAGAGAGATACTTTTTCCAGGAAATAAATTCTCTCTCACAACCAATTGCACTGAATCTAACTTCATCTTTATCATCTGCTTTAGGAAACTGCAGTCTGCTCCATAATGGTTCATATTGCTTAATGTATATAAGTGTCAATGGATTAAGCGGAGGAAGCATCAATATCTCAAACATTCGCTTCAATTATTCATACAGTTCAGGTATAAAGCTTCCAGATGTAAATACTACTGGCACAATCTCAACTTTGTCGTCCATCCCCAATGCAGAAAATGACACAGTTTACATCTCAGCAGGTGGAACCAGCGTATTAATCCTTACAATT
>CAZJHL010000012.1:2760-5649 GCA_964545865.1 Microcaldota archaeon
TAAAGCGTATGTCAAATCAGGACAAATAACTATCAGAGGCGAAGACCTAAATGGCATCTATCCGTCAGATGTAAATATCTGGATAGGTAATGGTTCAACCTCCAATAGAGGAACACCATTCATGGTTTATAACGGCCAAATGAACGATTCCGTCCAGGTTATCGCGCCTTTTGTCAACGCATTAAGAAACTATCTTGCAAGCAATAACGCAACGCCTGACGATAAAGGCAACATAATCATACCGCTATCAATTAATTCTTCAAGTGACGGAGCAGTTAAAGTAACTTCAATAACTATTGATTATGATCTAAGAAACGCTTACGATATTTCATCTCCTTCATATGTTGAGGGTTTTGCAGATGGAACTATGACAAAACAACTAGGGTTTACAACAGCTTCGCCATCAAAGATTCTTTATATAACTGTTCCAAAGCACTCAAGGGTTTCAAACATATCTCTAATCAGCACTCCTTCCGAAAATATCACTTTTAATGTAGATTTCCTCAGTGATGGAGTGATTGAAATTGCAAATAGCACAACCGTAGTCCAGCTTAACCTTACTGCATATCTGCAAAGCTGCACTCCTATGAGATTTGATACTAAATACGGAAGGATGTGCTTAGTTCCAATAAATGTAACTGCAAATCTAGATGCTTATACAAATGTTTATGCAAGCTTTGAAGTTTCTAGCGAATTCATTTCAGTCCCATGGAAATATACTGGTTCGGATTCTGAATTGATAAGAGGAAGCGAAAGAAGGTATGATTTCTTATCAATCCCACAATCAGCAATTAAGAGGAGCAGATCCTTATCACTAGAGCACCGTTCAATATACTCATTGCAGTCAGGTGACATTGTTGTAGGATATGCATTGGATATGGCAGGAAACAGAGGAAGCAGCCAGTATACTTATCAAGTAAAGGCGGCCGCCCCAGTAACACCATCAGTCACTCCTCCATTGGCAAAAATCCCATTATCTGGTTGGATGAATTGTACGAATAGCTTAGCGTATGTCATCACTGAACCTGGCTCTTATGTGACAGTAATATTCAGATCTACAGGTGCGTTTGTCGCTGGAGGTATAGCAGATGGATCTGGGAAGTTTGAATTCACTCCAACAATTAGCGGCCAGTATGTGATACGCTCATCCAAAGCAGGATTCGAGGATAATCTGATCATATTGTCCGCAAACATCTGCCAAGTCCCAACTGAAATTTCAGCAAAGAGAACTCTCAATTGTCTATCTGGATATTGCGATATAACAGTTTATGTCTCTACAAATAAGATCTCAGACTTCGAATTGAAACTTAGCGACTTCGTTCCTTCTAGATTAATAAGATCGGTTGAAGGCATAATAGATAGGCTCGGAAAGAAATTCTTTAGCTATAGCTTTACGGATTCCACAATCACTATCCCATCAACCCAGCAAATATCAAGCACGTTTTCAATCATTATCCAAAGTGTATTGACAAGCGCACTCCCATCTTATAATGAAAAGGAGAATAAACTTATATTTGCCATAACGAATCCTGCAGAAGATTTGGAAGTGGACGAGATAGTGATTCCATTGCCGGAAGAAGTGAGAGGCAAGGAGATAGCATCAATTGAATACGTCGCAGCAGATGGAACTAAGAAGAATATAACAAATTATGTGGTAGAATCAGATAAGATAATCGTGAAAGAGAGGGTAGTTGTTAAGAGATAAGGTGATTTTAATGGAGATCAGGATGAAAAGAGAAACAGATTCAAACAAATCTAACTTATTCAGACTAATGGCCCTATTCGCCATCCTATCTTCCTTAGTGTTTTCACAGAATCAGTTTATAATAAACTTTGGTACGCTCCCGACAGGCAATTGTACGTACAATTCACAATGTACTTCAAACCTTTGTGTAGGTGGTCAATGTATTGCTTGTACGGAAGACAGAAACTGTACTTCAAATTTATGTGAAAATGGAGTCTGCATTTCATGTTCTTCAGATTCACAATGTAGCAGAACCACAAATTATTGTTTAAATGGGGTCTGCACTGCGTGTCTGAGCGATTTGTCATGTTCAACAGGCCTATGCTTAAACGGGGTATGCACAACATGTTCGAATGATTTTCAATGTGCAGCCACCGGCTACCCGTGCGTCTCGGGCAAATGCCAGCCATGCACATCTGACGATCAATGCAGCATAGGAATATGCCAGGCAGGAGGCAGGTGTAAATCCTGCACAGAGATAGGCTGTCCAAACAATTGGATTTGTAATGCAAACACAGGAAAATGTAGTTGCAGGAGCAATGGGCAGACATGCACATCAGGTTTGGAATGCTGTACTGGAACATGCAGAGCTGGGAGCTGTGCATTATGTATAATTAATGAGGAGTGCCAATCCGGACAGGTTTGTTTAAATGGCTTCTGCGTCCAAGAATCCGAGGCGCAGCCAAGCCAATTGCCTCCTCTTCCTTCTACTAGTGGTGGCGGAAGAAGGTCTTCTTCAGAGTATCAGCAGGCTGTTTCAATACAGAGGGAAGTTGAAAGAGAGGCTGCGGCACCATTCATATATTCTGTTTTTGGAGTGAGCAAGACAAAGATACAGGCAAGCGCTACATGCATCAAAGGAGCCTTATGCAGCACAAGTGCTGACTGCTGTGGAGCAGAATGCATCAATAGCCAATGTTTATGCGCTAAGGGAGCATGCGTAACCTCTGGTGAATGCTGTACAGGATATTGTGAAAATGGAATGTGCAGGAATCCACCAACAATGAGCCTTTTCATTGCAGAGGCATTGAATAAGCCGATCACATCACAATTCGCATGCAGTGGTTTGATTGAAGAATGCGATCCCACTGAAACACAATGCATATCAATCTGTAACGGCCTTACCGGATTACTAGCGCTTGTTT
>CAZJHL010000012.1:5659-15763 GCA_964545865.1 Microcaldota archaeon
CCTTGGATTTGGATTCTTTATCTGGAGGGAATTCAAGCATCCAGTACCTGGTTTAGTCGGCGTGTTCGTTCCAGTATTAATAGGATTGATCACATATCCGTTTGTAGGAATAATCATCGGAATAATAATGTTGGGATTAATGCTTGCAAGACAATAATTTTAAGAGTGATATTATGTCAAAATCTATATTTATAATGTCTATAATTTTAATCTTGGTCACAGTTACATTCTCTTTATCTGATCTTGGTGGTTCTTGCAAATATACTGGTGAATGCAGGGAGGGATTTTGTCTTAATAACACCTGCCGATTCCCTCAAGTTCTTGAAAAATATATAGTTAGTGGAAACTGCAGCTATACTGCACAATGCAAGGATGGGTTTTGCAAAGATGGAGAATGCGTGGTTCCATTAAGGGAAGAGACGCAGCTCCTTTCATTCGGGATAAAATCAGGTTGCGCAGGAATAATTGAAAACTGCACAGGCTATTTCTGCTTGCTCTGCGACTTTTCATGGATACTTCTGATTGTTTCTGCGAGCATAGTTTCTTTTATAGGAAGAAAAAGAGGTAGATTGCTTCCAATCCTGTTATTCGGTTTGCCTATGCTTTTAGGGTTTGTAGTCTTTCCAGTGCTTGGTTTCATACTTGCATTGATAGAGATGGTAATTCTTGGAGTAACAAAGAAAAGGATCTCTGTATAAAGAATACAGCGTTCAAAATCGAGAAGACCTGGAACTTCTTTTTCTTCCATATCTTTTTAATGAGAATGAATATAAAAATTTGCTTATATATTTATTTGAGGCAGTGCATGATCGGCGACAATATTAAAAGAGTGGAAGAGATAAGATATTTGATAAGCAAAAAGACATTTGAATTAATGAAATCCAAGCTTTTCAATGGATCAAGGACAGAAGATTTAGAATCAGAATTGAGTCTTCTAAAGCAAGAAATGGCGAATCATCTCTCTTCTATTCAGGACGCAGGCTATGTCTATATCCTAATAAACAAGAAAGAAATAGAAAAACTAAAAGAGGATTTCGCAAAACTTTCCCAAGAAGAAAAAACAAACGCATTTAGAGAGATCGGAAAAGGCTACGAATTTCTTTTAAAATCTAATTCTCTTCTTAAGAAAAACTATGAAATGAGAGACTCAATAGCCACTCTCATAATTTCTCTGCCTGGGGATGACAACATTGTTCAAACAATCAAGAATTATCTTGAAGGCTATTCTACAAGTGGGGAATTCAAGTTGGAGAGTCAATTGGCGTCTTCACGTATATCTTCGTTAATCTCCTCTTTAGGATTTGCATCTTCTTATGATGGGGAGAAAGTCTTCTTAGGGAGCTCCCTAAACAAAGCAGTTCAATTGAAAGAAGAGATTGTCAAAGATGTTTTCCCAGTAGACGAGTATACAACACAATCCGTGCCAAGCACAAAATCCCAACAGTCTCCTGATATTGTGATTAGAGAACAAATACAAGAGATAGAAGAAACAAAGCCGATACCCGCAAAGGTTCTAGATGCAGCTAAAAATGAAACCCTAGAAAATTACGGGGAAACCACAGACCAAAGCCAGCTATCTTCAGAGGATCTGCAACCGAACTTGACATACAAAGAAGTCTGCCAGAAGATAGAGGAAATAATGAATAATTACAAGATGAAAAGATGGGTTCTCGGAGCATTTAAGGATGAAGAAGAAAAGAAGCAATATGAAAAGATACAATCCCTATTAATCAAGCTTATGCGTCTGAAACAGTCAATGGAAGAGAAAGGAGAGAAATGAATATAACAGAATTACTTACTTGCTCATCTTCTGAATAAGCTGCTTTTCCACATTCTCAAGCTTGCTTGCAAGCTTTTCTATCTCTTTTCTTATCAAAGAGATCTCGCTTGAAATCTTGGTCTTGAATTCCGCGGTTTTTCCCGCCTCTTTTATCGAATCCAGTCTTTCATTCAGCCTTTCTAGAGTCTTCTTAGATGCAGAAAGGTCATACAAAATCATGTTTTGGAATGCTTGTGTAGTGACTGGAACTATTACGGGCTTGAATCCGCTTATGCTCTCGATCTTTGCTTCCTCTATTTTCTCTGCCTGTGCGGTTTCCTTCGCAACTTTCTTTACCATCTTTTTGAGGGTGCTGAGATTTAGCATTCTTATATCTGTTTTCTTTAGTATCTCATCCTTAAGTTCTTCCATTTTTGCTTTGCTTATCTTTTTTGTTTTCACTCCTTTAAGGAAAGAAACGATTATAGCACGAGTTTTCTGATCGATTTCCATACCACCACTACCTCATTCATATACTCCTTTATTATATATTGTCTGAAAAGATTTTTAAATTGTGAAAAGAGTGAGCACTTTCTTGTCCCAGTCTATGAGAAAAATGAATTCAGAGAAACCTGTATTCCTCTTTGCGTTATTTCTTTCAAAAGTTTACTCTCATTTATCCAGTCTCTCATCTTTACGCTCAATCTTTTATCTGCATAATTTAGTGTATCCTTCAATGTCTGGAATCTTACTGGCTCTTTCTTTAGGGCTTCCCTTACGCATTCTCTAGTCAACCATACTCCAAGTGGTATGTAATCTTTGTACGCCTCTCTTAGTATTATCACTGCCGCCTGCCTTTTCTCCTTTGCAAGCAACTCATTCACTGCAAGCCTACAGCTGTAATAACAGCCACCTATGAGCGCATATTCTTTCTTCTTGTGGTAAAGCTCGTAATCGCTGAATATGTCCACTTTCATCCCGTCTTCAGAATAAAACGCCTCCATAGATTCGTAACTCCATTGTTGGGGGATGAATATTATGAGGAACTTATTTCTCATATGCTCATATTCATAAACACGATACTCTTCAAGCTGAGGATATTCCCTTATATCTTTAAGCATTCTTTCGCTTATTGTGCTATCAACAGCTGTAATCGACCATCTAGTTGGAACCAATTTTCTGTTCTTCTTCAATCCAAAAGCACCTACGCTAAGCGCCCTTTGGATCGCGCTTATGTTTACGCCGTTCTTATACAATTCGAATACTGCATCAGACGCCTTAAGATCTGTATCATAATACATCTTCTCTATTTTTTCATCGTATCTGCTATTGCCGACCTGCCAGTTTCTTATCGGTGCAGAAGGTCCAAATGGCTGTAGTTCTTCATGGAAAAAGCCGCCCGTAGGTTTTTTTGCAAATTCAAGTTCTACTTCAGTTGAAAATTTAGAGAGCGCGACATCCCTAATATTGTCGATGAATCTGTTTTCTTCCTTTATTCCGACTGTTTTTTTGCCTCTTACAAGCTGAAGCCTTAGATTTATTATCTCTTCGGGATTTGACATCTTACTTAGCCAGCTTTCTGGGAAATCCATGATCATCGTATCCCCGTGTACAGGAGGGGTCATCGGTCCGACATAAACTTTCGGATAACCATAACTGCCTATGAATACAGAAGGAGGCGTCGCTCCATCCATTTTTTCATTTATTTCTGCGGATTTGAAGAATCTTGTCTTTTCGTATATTCTTGCAAGAAGCGCAGCTTTTCCTTTTATCATAAATTCACTCTTTATTGGAATGTATTAGCGAATAAACTCTTTTTGCCTTTGCCTTTCCTATTATCTGTTCAATTTCTTTAATATCTGATGAAAAGAATCTTTCCAAAGTTCCAAATTCCTGGAGTATCTTTTCCGCTGACGATGGGCCTATCGATGGAAACGATTGAAGAATTCTTAGTTGTTTATCTCTGAATGAAAAAGCTTTGGCCTTTACTAAGAGCCTTAAAGGTTTTGATTCCTGTAGCTGTTCCTTTCTTGCTATCAAGGAGATGTATTTTGCAGTCTCTTCTATATTTTTTGTGTTTATTACATGGATCCCATAATTCATTATAAGCGATAGATATGCACCTAAGAACGCAGTTTGCCTTATCCTTTCTGCTTTCATGTGCCCCTCTATTATCAGAATCGGAATCTCGTAGTTCTCGCTCATTCTTGTTGCTTGTTCAAAAAGACGGTTGTCAATAATGCTCGATTCGAAATCGCTTGACGTTTTCCTTTCTATTACAATTCTGTTTGAGATGACTATGTCACCTATTTCAAGCTGTTTCAGATTTACTTTTACTCCATGCTGTTCAGTTAACTCAGCAAGCTCATCCGTTTCTCTAGAGTCAATAAAGACCTCTACGTATTGCTCATCTTTTTTGTCTGAAAATTCAGATAGCTGGGACTGTTCGATCTTTTCTGTCTTGTTACCATGTTGGATTTTTGCCTCTTCCATAAATAAAATTAGATCCTAGTTTATTAATCTTTTCTATGCTTAACTTCTAGTGATTCCATTGCTTTCAGGATAGGAAGTCTACGCAATTTTTGACAATTCCTCTATTTCGTCGAAGCTTATCGAGCAGCCATTAAATTTAAGCGCATATAATGCAGCTTTGTAAGCTTCGTTTTCCATGTCTCCAAATTTCTTGAAGTATCCCTTTGACTTCGCAAGCGCAAGAATTTCGCTGCTTCTTATTACACTTATTCCAGATGTCATCTCCCTAAATCTTCTGAAAAGTGCATCATTTATGTTTATTCTGACTCTGAATTCGTTTTCTATGTGCCTTTTCAATTCCAGTGGCGATTCTATGAGCATTCTTGTAGTTCTTTCGTCCATTAGTACAAATCCTACTCCATTATCGATCGCTGCGGCAAGCATCTCAGCTTCACCATGGTTAACAAGATGGAATGGCCTATCTGTGTAGAACATGTTATTGGTGACCCTCAATATCTCGTCATAAGTGCCTTTTTCATATTTTCCAATCCTGAATGCTCCAGATTTAAGCGCCCTTTTTATCCTTATTGCAGAAAACGCATACTCTGGCTTTTTTATCGGAGTATTGATGCTTTCGTCAATCACACCTTCAGTTATAATAAATTCCCCCTTTATCTCTTTTCTTAGCATCATCAGTGCCCCAAGCAGGCCAGTATCAGTTAACGAAATAAGAGATGACGAATCGCAAACTACCGAATTCGGATTAAGCTGCCTTTCATTAGCCTGTTCAAAGTATTCTGATCTGTCTATATCCTCACGCCCCATCATCATACCTCTTTTATCGTTTACTTTTTTCTTTTAGAATTTTCTTTGCGATATTAAACCTATCTTTAGCGCCGATAGTCCTTCCCACTCTGTCAGACATAACAGTCTTACCGGAGTAATTAAGCACTTCTTGCTTTTGTGCCCCAGTTATCGAGATTGTCCTGCTTAATGAGAGCCCCTGCGCGTACAGACTTGCGGCGATTTTAGTTCTTCCTTTTTCTATTATTCCTATTATGTATCTTTTATCCTTTTCATCGAAGTTTGTGATTATATCTAAAATCTTCCATGCGGATTTAATAAGGGCGATTTCATCTTTAGACTTTGCAAATTGGATTGCCTGCGAAAGGTTGATTTCTATTTTTTGATATAGAGATGCATTTCTGAATCTCGCCTTTACAAGGATCTTAGAAAGAGTATAAGAAAGTAATGCGAGTGTGAAAAACAGCTTTTCATCAAGAAGAACATTTTTTTCGCATTTGTTATTTATCTCTCTCAATCTTTTTATATCGTAATCTTTAAATGCGATTTTAATCTGAGTTATACATTCGACCATCTCAGAATTTTTATCTATCTCGCTTGCCATAATCTGTTTTTATCATGTATAATTTTAAACCTTCTTATTTGTTAATGAAAACAAAAGCGATTTTTGCTTTAGTTTGGTTTTTTGAAAGTTAAAAAAATCAGTTTCGACGTAAACCAAAAAGCAAAGCTTTATAAATATTAACTGTCATGATAGTATCATGACACATAAATTAGAGTCATGATTGGTATGATTCCAATCTTGATTTGTTTTGTGTGTCTTAATAGTATATGTTCATATGGGCTTAAAAAGCTTGCGGTATGGGCGACAGGGCGGAAATGCAATATGCATGAATGCCGGCAGATCGCCAACATAAACAAGTGGGAATATGAAACCACAGGAAAACAAGAATGAAGAGAATTTCGAAAATACACTCGAATACAAGGTTGCGAACTTCAAGAAGGAGGCAAACGAAGAAATCGCAGCGCTTGAAAGAGAGATCGCCAAGCTCAGAGATCCCACCGTCCATTCCGCGCTCATGTACCTATCAGTCAAGGAGAAGGAGAATACTAACAGATTATTGAAAAACATCTACGCGAGGCTTGACCAGCTCGAGGAAAGATTGAAGCAGATGGAACAAAAGTTAAGTGGCGTTGGCACTGTACCCTCAACTTCAGCGCCAGCGCTCTTACTCTCATCAGTTGATCAAAAGATAATAGATTACATAAAAGAGAACGGCCCATCTTCAGCGGAGACCATACAAAAGGTTTTCGCATACAAGGGAAGAAATGCTGCGTCCGCAAGGTTGAACAAGCTTGCGACTTTCGGCCATCTTGTAAAG
Organism: Microcaldota archaeon; assembly: GCA_964545865.1. Lineage (GTDB taxonomy): Archaea > Micrarchaeota > Micrarchaeia > CABMEP01 > CABMEP01 > DTQF01. The sequence goes on from CAZJHL010000012.1 coordinate 12,077, forward strand.
CAGAGGGCAGGAAAAGTTATTTATTATGCTCACCCAGATAATCAAAGCGAGGCGAATTTGAGGTAGGGTGCGAGGCGACAAAGAGGCGGGGGTTACGACCAAACCCCCAATTCATACTTATGGGCGGGTCAGAACTCCCACACATTCCCGCCCTAATCTACTTTTATAAAATTATTTTTCGTGATTATTCAATCTGTACAATATGTTTTTGCTTCACTCATTTTTTTCTTTATGTTCTGGGTTTTGCTTTTTCAGCTCTATGTTGTTATTATTTGCGTCTCTAGTCATTTTCCCCGATTGATCCAAACCTTTTGTTTTGTTTAGTATCCGCTTTCCGTTCTTTAGGATGTGGAACAAATGGGTTATCCAATACATGTCCATGCATCTGTTAACCAGACTAAGTACTGTGTTCACATCTTCTTTAATCAAAATATCATAGATTATGAATTCATTCTGTATTTCCTTTTTGTATTCTTTTGTCTTTTCAATCAACTCAGTTATGCCTTTTTTAGATTCCACACATGTGCAAATAGTGTTTTTGCATAGATAAAGATGGTTGATAAATTCGTGCCCCTCTTTCGTATCAAGAATATTGAATAGGGGATCTATTATCTCTGTTTCTGATACGTACTTGTTCTTCAGACCTATCGAATTAAGCCATGCAGTTTCCTCGCGGCTAAGATCAAAGAATTTTATTCCAAGTATGGAATACATTGTTCTAGTAAGCTCCCAATAAGGTTTTTCCGCCTTCTTGCCGGATCTATTCCTAAAGAATAAATTAAATATCATTTTTGGATTAGAACCTGAACGCTTGACCGCAGTTAATACATCTTCTGCAGCTTCCATTTTTCTTTCCCATAAGACAGCATTTGATTTAGACATCGCTAAGAGATCGATAAGTTTATCTTTTTCTAGGTTTCTATAATCCACTTTAGAAAAAACATCTCCTATTGTTAAAATTATCTCTTCTACTGGAATCTGCCTTTTCAGCTTCAGATATACTTCTTTCTCCTTGGCACTCAATTTGAAAAAAACGTTCTTGTCGAGTTGTCTAGCGTAATTTTCGTTATCAAAATTAAATTTCATAATATCGGATTTAAAACGCAATATAACCTTTTAAACATTTTGTTTTATCAATCAAAGCACAACTAATAGTATTAAAATTAGAATAATGCGACAACAATTATGCACAAAAATAAAGAACATATGCAAAGTATAATGTGGGCCGGGGGAGATTTGAACTCCCGACCTCGTGATTATCAGTCACGCGCTCCAACCTGGCTAAGCTACCGGCCCTCTAAAATGAGGCAAATAACATTTCCAATAGATTGAGTAATAGCTTTTATTAGATATTGTAGTGAAACTTAAAATATCTTTCTTTTTTCTGTCTCTTTCTGTCCGTTGAACATTTATAAACTTATTTAACAAATTATTCTTGAGGCAAGCAGATTATCAGACAGAGAGGCAGACCATGCAAATAACACTTTCCGATGGCAGAGTATTAGGTTTAGAATCATCTAAAGGTGCAGATGTCGTTTACATTTCACATGCTCATTCAGATCATTCTAGAAAGGGAAACATATTTTCATCTCAGCAAACATTCGATCTTCTTAATTCAGGCGGCGAAGCCTCTATACTCCACCAAATAGATAAAGACGTTAAATTATATCCAGCTGGCCATATTCTTGGATCCACCCAGATTGAATTCGTGAATGGCCATACAGTAGTTTATACAGGGGATATGAAACTCAGGGAAGGTTTCACTACTGAAAGAGCAGAAATATTAAAATGCGATGAGCTGCACATAGACTGCACATTCGGCCACCCAGATTTCGAATTTGATTCAAAAGAAGTATTGGCGGATAGAATTGACAGGTGGACAAGAACCCGCCTCATGACTGGGCAGAACGTCATATTCGGGGCGTATTCGACTGGAAAAGCCCAGGAACTCATTTATATCTTAAATAATTATTCAAACATCGTACCTGTGGTTGATCGGACCATAGAAGAAAAATGCAAGATCTATGAGAAACACGGAATAAATTTAGATAGAGTTGTAATTGGGAGCAAAGAGGCTTCTGAAATAATGAGAGACAAGTTTGTCTATATTGTTCCATTTAGTCTTGTGAATCAACAGTCAGAAAGATGGCTGACTACACAATACAAGCAGGTTTCCTTTGCAGTGGTTACTGGATGGGCGAAAAAATATAAGTACAGATATCACGCATTTCCATTAAGCGACCATGCGGGTTTCTCTGAAATATTAAATTATGTTACCGAATCCGGCGCAAAAGAAATAATCTGCCACTACGGAAACGCCACATTCATGAGCGGATTCTTGCGCTCAAAGGGCTATAACTCGGTTACAGATAAAGAATGGGAATATCTGCAAAGATATGGCGAGCCGATAAAATCAAATGATAGCGGGAAACAACAGGTTTTGATGTCAATTCAGGCTTAATTTTTAGGTTATTGCGTTTTATCGCAATGCCGATTTTTTACATTTAATTACAAATTTTTCCTTAAGAATCTGTATGCATATATTATAGAACTTATCAATCCTACGGTTTCAATCAAGTTTTCCTTCCAGTCTTTTAGGTCACCATGTATTCCCTTTCCAGGTATCAGTACAAGTTCCGCATTCTTGTTTTCCTTTTTTAGCGCCCTGTATATCATTAAAGAGCCCGTTGCAGGTACGATATCATCTATTATCCCATGTTCAATAAGCAAAGGCACCCTTAGACTTTTGCAGTAGGTAATTGGAGAGCCATTCCTAAACAAAGTGCTATCGGAAGTATCATTTACACCAAGGCTTTCTACATATCTATTATAGTCCTCTAATACTCTGCGTGTGTTTACTGGAATATCTTTTTCTTTGAGTTTGTTTTTCATGTATTTGAATTGCTCCGCAAGGTCATCAAACGGCGATATGGATATCCCGCATCGGATTCCGTGTTTTTCTATAAACTCTTGAGAAGAACAAGATTTGTATACTATAATGTTTCCGCCGCTAAGCCCAACAACTGCCCCTTTGTTCTGTATGGAATCTTTTTCTTGATATTTGGTTTTAAGAAAATCAAGAGCATCCATATAATCGTCCGCCTCTGTTGATTTGAGTTCATTTCTTGATCTTACGCTGAATGCACGATAGCCAAGGCAGGCGATGACTTTGCCTACTATAGAGAAATTGAAAAGATCTCGTTTGTAACCGCTATCAAATGCGATTACAGGCAAGGGTTTACTCGTGTCCGGGCCGTACATTATTCCTTCTATCGCCTCTTTGTTTCGGTTTAAGTACCAGAATCTCTTAGATTTTATCTCATTTATCTTCCTCAGTTTCCAAATAATGCTCGGAAAATACCATGCAGTTTTAAAAGCAAAGCTAATCAGGGACGGTGTGTCATTTACCAGGTACACATCCTCTATTTTTTTCTTTCTAGATATCTGGTCAAAGAATTCGCTTATCTGTTCTAGCGTGAGCCCCAATTTTTGGAATACAGTTCGATCTTTATCATTAGGAATTTTGTTTTGGAAGTCATGCTTTTCCATATTAAAATGAAATGTTTGAGATATATAAATATTTATTTTAGGCTATGGCACCAGCAAACAGCTTGTAAAAAAGATCAATCTGAATTCTACTTAAGAATTAAAAAAATAAAATAAAAAAAAGAAACCCACAAGGGGTTA
>CAZJHL010000013.1:0-251 GCA_964545865.1 Microcaldota archaeon
ATTGTTTGGAAGTCTTTTTTTAGGATGGCCGTTCAGCCTTGAGCCCGGAACCTTTGATAGGATCTCTCTGATCAGTTTGTCCCTAAGTCCAGATAACCGAATGGCCTCTTTTTTCATCTCTTTATGTCCGATTTCAGCCGCCTTTGCAAATCCAACTATTCCTGCAACGTTTTCTGTGCCAGCTCTCTTGTGAAATTCATGCGGTCCTCCCGTTAAAATCGGCTTTATGTCTATTCCTTTTCTAACATAAA
>CAZJHL010000013.1:273-1260 GCA_964545865.1 Microcaldota archaeon
TGGTCCACCTATCTTATGTGAGGAAGCTGACAAAAGATCGATGTTCATCTTTTTAACATCAACGGGAATGTGGCAAAAAGTCTGAACTGCATCAATATGGAATGCAACGTTGTGTTTTCTAGCGATTTTTCCAATCTTTTCAATCGGCTGAATCGTTCCAATCTCATTATTGGCGTGCATGATCGTAATCAATATCGTCTCATCAGTTATAGCATTCTCAACATCTTTAGGATTCACTTCTCCGTATTTATTAACCGGGAGAATTGTTGCTTCAAAGCCTTCTTTCTGAAGATCCTTGACTGTGTTTAAAACCGCATGGTGCTCTATTGTCGAAGTTATTATATGATTTCCCTTGTCTTTATTTGCGTAAGCAATTCCTCTTATTGCAAGATTGTCGCTTTCTGTTCCCCCGGATGTAAATATTATCTCGTCCGGCGAAGCGTTTATTATCCTAGCTATTTTTTCACGCGCCCCCCTTAACGCATCGGCTGCTAACACTCCATCCTGATGCAAGGAAGAAGGATTTCCGAATCTCTCATTGAAATACCTAGACATTTCTTTAACTACTTCTTTCCTTACTGGCGTTGTAGCTGCATAATCAAGATATATTCTTTTCATGTATTCACCACTTATCTTGCAATGCATCTCTTGCAACAATCATCCGAAACGTGTTGGACTAACTTATGGCTTTTGCAAAGATAACCTGATTTCCTTAAGTATAAACAAATCTCACAGACATTTTCAGAAAATGACCTGCTCAAGTCGTACTTCTTTCTGATTGTTTCAGAAATTATCCTTTCCAACTCCTTCTTATGCAAGCCTCTTTTCTTTTTTACATATTGCGAAACTGCAGCCTCGGACACATCCATAATCTTTGCTATCTGTCTTTGCGTGTAGTTCATCGAAAGCAGATAAACAACCGTTTCCCTCCTTATGGTCGGAAGCAATTCGGTTACCATGAATTCGCAAGGAATCATAAATAACTTT
>CAZJHL010000013.1:1280-9900 GCA_964545865.1 Microcaldota archaeon
ACTCTTTCGCCTTCTTTTTGGATGGGGAAGAGTTTTAAAGAGTTACACAATAATAACAACATGGCAAAAAACAAGAAACCGAAATTAGAAAAAGGAATGATACAGGTCTTCTACGGTGATGGGAGGGGAAAAACTAGCGCAGCAATTGGTACGGCAATAAGGGCCTCCGGGCACGGTTTAAGCGTTGCAGTTGTTCAGTTTCTTAAGGACGGAGGCATAAGTGGAGAATTCAATTATCTGAAAAGACATAAAATAAAAATAATAGAATTGGGACCTTCCGCAGGTAAGAAATACGATATGCTAGTTAGATTTGGAAAGGCAAAATTGACAAGCGAATACTTCACTTACGACAAAAAGATAATCCGTAATTCAAAGAAGGGATTAGAAATTGCAGAAAAAATAGTATCTTCAGGAAATTACGATCTTGTTGTTTTGGATGAGATTAATACTGCCGCAGCATTTGGCCATTTCTCTTATGGTGATATCTTGGAAATACTAAAAAAGAAAAATAAGCATACAGAAGTAATACTCACTGGATTCAAGCCAGATAAAAAGATAATAGAAATTGCAGATTTGGTAAGCGAGGTGAAAAAGATAAAACATCCGTTTGACAAAGGGATACTTGCAAGATGGGGTGTTGATTATTAGCTAAATTCCGAAATAATCTTAAAGATCGTTTATGTTTTTAGATTCTTTGAAACTCTTACCAATATCGATGCCCCCTCCTCAAAAGCAGAGATCGCATCTATGAACAAGACGGTCGCATAAGTCCCTATCTTTTCATCTGAGAGAAGCCTGATTCTTAACTTATGAGAAGATGAAATAAGTTTATCCACATTCTTTCTTAATTTAATTATTTTTGCTAACTTTGATGGATTCATATGGTTAAAGTTCAATTGAAGGCTATCGTAAATTTCATCGAATGCAAATTTGATCCTTAAAATGTCTCTCAACGAATCCTTTGAAAATTCAAGATTGTTGTCGTTGAGCTTTACAGTAATGTATGCATAATCGTGCGCAGTGTCTGCCAGCCTTTCAATTTCATTTGAAATCTTCGAAAGGACAACGATCTGGGAGGATTGTCTTTCTGTGAGGTTTCTTTGTGATATCTCCACCAATGCTGAAGTTATCTTAGAGTCTAGATAATCGCTCAATGACTCATACTTTTCTATAGTCTGCAATTTTGATATGTCTTTATTCGCGATCATGTCTGTTGCTATATTGAACATTTCTCGTGAAATTTGGAGATGGTTGACAAGCTCTAATCTGACCTTTTCCAGCGCAAGGTCGGTGTCTCTAGGTATTTTCTTAATGTATTTAGGAGTAAACAGGATTTGCTTTTCATTTGTCGGTGTCAACTTTTCTATTAATTTTATGAAGACTGGTAGTGAGACTAAAAATATGGCTGCCATTATCACGTTGAAAATTGTATGCGCGTTGGCGACTGCGGCTCCCTCGTTTACACTTATAGAATGAACAAAATAGGTGAAGTCAGATAGGAATGGATATACAAGAATAACTCCTACCGTGCTGAACAGGAAATGCGCATACGCTGTCCTTTTCGCATAAATATCCATGCTCTTTGAGACAAACAAAACTGTTGAAGTTGTTCCTATATTGCTTCCTAATACCAATGGGATGGCTATTGATATGGGAACAAGGCCGTCCATGGTAAGAAGAACCGCAAGCGCAGTCACTATAGAGCTTGATTGAAGAATCAATGTAAGGATTATACCTGCGGCGATAGAATAAAGTGGATTATCTAAAGACATAAGAATGTCGTGGATTTCCTGGCTCTCTTTGAATGGCGCTGTCGCCTCTGAAATTATAGATAAAGCGAAAAATACAAGACCAAAAAGGAATATTGACTTGCCTATCAGATTATATTTTGGAAATAAACTTAACAAGAAACCGATCAGTATGAAAATTGGGGCAAACCCCATAAACTTGAATGCAACAAGCTGTGCAGTAACTGTTGTACCTATATGCGCGCCTGCGATAACACCTAAACTTTGCTCAAATGAGATCAAGCCTGCATTGACAAGTGAAACCAGAATTGAAGTTGTTGCAGTGCTTGATTGAATTACTGCAGTTATTATCAAACCAGTACCTAACGCTTTTATTGGCCTATCAGTAAACCTCTGGAGAAGCTCCTTAAGTTTCTCTTTAGAAACCCTAAGCAACTGGTCGCTAAGCTGTTCAATGCTGTAAATGAATATCGCAACTCCTGCAAGAATCAATATTAATTCGAAAAGCATGTGAATATATTGAAAAGGAAATAATTTAAAGATATAATTAGGGAAATTGGCTAACTTTCAATTAAAGGATCAGACCGCCAATCATTCGTCACCGCCCTAGCAAGCTAGGACTCAGATTCATCCATTGTCATCATTAATATAATTAAATCAGAAAACAATTTTAAATTGCTCGGATTAAAATTAGATATGGATGGAAAACAAAAATACAGGACCATACTCGGTATTGAAAGCACCGCGCACACACTGGGGATAGGAATCGTTAAAAACGGAAGAATAATTGCAAACGAAAAGAGCATGCTTTTTGAGTATGGGATCCATCCAAGAAAAACAGCAGACCATCACGCAGATGTATTTCCAGACGTAATGGATGCTGCCCTTAGAAAAGCAGGAATTAAATTACAGGACATCGACTTGATTGCTTTTTCTCAGGGACCTGGAATCGGACCCTGTCTTAGAATCTCTTCCATAGCCGCAAGATCTCTTGCTATCTCACTAAATAAGCCTGTTGTCGGAGTGAATCATTGTGTTGCGCATATAGAGATATCAAAGCATTTCACCGGATTCAAAGATCCGCTAGTTCTTTATGTGAGCGGAGGCAATACTCAAATATTAATCAAAGAAAAAGATCGATATCATGTTCTTGGAGAAACTCTTGATGTTGGTATAGGGAATATGTTAGATACTTTTGCAAGGTCTGCAGGATTGAAGAATGCAAAAGACGTAGAGACCATGGCTGAGAAAGGAGACACATATCTTAATATGCCCTATTCAGTGAAAGGGATGGATGCTTCATTTAGCGGCATACTTACACATGCAGAAAAACTTATAGGAAAGGAAAAGATAGAAAACATCTGCTATTCCCTACAAGAAACATCTTATGCAGCATTATGTGAGATAACGGAAAGGGCGCTTGCGCTGACTGGTAAGAAAGAAGTAACGATATGCGGAGGAGTTGCGCAAAACAAAAGATTGCAAAGAATGCTATCTGATATGGCGAAAGAATGGAAATGCAAGTTTGGGGTAGCACCAAATGAATTCAATGCAGATAACGGTGGAATGATCGCGTATGTTGGCCATTTAATATCAAAACTTGACAACGCAGAATACAAAAAATACATCCTTAAACTAGATAAAATAGTTCCAAAGCCTAAGTTCAGAACAGATGAATTTTTAGTAAAGTGGTAATAAATCAGCAGTTTCATAAAAAAAATCGCATTAAAATTTATATACATTTGTCTACTAATTAATTATGTAACGACCAATTTCAGATTAGAATTGAGAAAATATAGGTGAAAATAATGGTAGAAAAGAAAGCGAAAGAAAGAATAATTAACGATATAGATTTAGAAAAGAACATAGTTAAATTAGTGATTGATCTGGCAATGGAATTCGGGCAGAATAAGAAAGGCTCATTTTTCATAATAACAAACAGAAACTTAAAGCCATATTATTCATGGCTATATACTGACATATTAGAGAAGACAAAAGTGAAGATAAACAATCAAAGGATACTTCCAGTGATAAGAAAGCTTGCCGAGTTAGATGGAGCTATAATAATAGATGAAGATGGATATCTTATCGCATATGGCGCCCAGATCAAAAAGACAAAGCACTACAAAGGACACGGAACTAGACACAGTGCTGCATTAGGAATATCTGAGGTGCCAGGTACGCTTTCGATCATCTCTAGCGAAGAAGACGGAGCAGTAAGAATCATGAAGAATGGAAAAACGTTAATAGAAATAAATCCATTTACTAAAACACCTCCAACTTTAAGTGAAAAGATAGCTGAACTCTTGACTTCGCCTTCTCTTCCATTGATAGGTGGTGGCAGTATAGGTGCATTGGCTCTTGGTTTAAATCCATTCGTCGCAGCTATAGTATTCACAGGTTCTTATATTATGACAAAAAGCGGAGCAAAGAGCCTTGGGGAATTTCTAAAGAGGGGACCGACAGTTCTTAAGGAAAAGAAGGTAGAGGAGTGATGTACAAAAATGGAATGAAACAAAAGGATTACAAAAACAGAGGTGCGGAAGCGAAGGTCTACTTTTCTAATCTATTCGGTCTCCCAGTTGTTCTAAAATTCAGAGACAAAAAAGAATACAGAATAAATGAATTAGATGAAATGCTCAGAAAGACAAGAAACAGAACGGAAGCAAGATGCATACTTCACGCATTAAAAAATAAAATAAAAGTTCCAAGGATATACCACGCAGGCAAATATGAACTGATTCTTGAAAGACTTGAAGGGAAATTGATGAAAGATAGAAAAAATTCTCCGAAAGACTACAGAAATGTTGGAGAATTGTTATCAAAGCTTCATTCGTCCGGAATAACTCACGGCGATTTTACCCCTGCAAATGTGATGTTTACAAAGAATGGGCCTTATATAATAGATTTCGGACTTGCGGAATTTTCAAAAGATCCTGAGGAGAGAGCGATAGATGTCTTGCTAATGAAAAGGTCAATTGGAAAAAATTTCAAGTATTTCTTAGATGGATACAAAAAGCTTGCAGGATGGGAAAAAATAATAAGACAGATGGAAGAGATAGAAAAGAGGGGAAGATATCAGAAAAGAAATGAAGAAAGAGAAGATTAAATTAAATAAAAAACAGATAATCTATAACTGGCAAATGCCTGACGAACAGTGACCTGCGAATTCAGAAGAAACTGTTACCTTCCTTTTCTGCTCTTCGCCACCTTCTTTTGGAAGACCCAAATATATTACTTGCTCTGCTTTGCTTCCGTATCTATAGACAGTGATTCCCTTTAATCCTAATTCATACGCCTTAATGTATATGTCCTGAACCTCTTCAACGCTTGCATCGTAAGGAAGGTTTATTGTTTTTGAAACTGCATTATCAACATATTTCTGGAATGCTGCCTGCATCCTTAAGTGCCATATCGGCTCGATATCATATGCAGTTACAAACAAGTCCCTTACATCTCTTGGAATTTCACTTAATTTTTGTATTGACAAACCATGTGAGATTTTTTCCATGAGGGATCTGCTGTAGAATCCTCTTTCAATTGAAATTGAGTGAAATATTTTGTTTATCTCAATTAATTTCATATTCTCCAAAACTTGTCTGTAATAAGCAACTGCAAACAAAGGTTCGATTCCGGAAGAAACCCCAGCGATTATTGAAAGAGAACCTGTTGGCGCAATAGTATTTAATGTTGCATTTCTCAAACGCTTATACCTTACCGGATAAATTCCAAACTTGAAGTTTGTATAACTTCCTCTCTTCTCTGCAAGTTCCACAGAAGTATTGTAAGATATCTGCCTTATAAATTTCATTAGTTTTTCTGCCATGATAAGAGCTTCCTTGCTATCATATCTTATTCCGAGCATTATCAACGAATCAGCCCAACCCATTATGCCGAGCCCTATCTTCCTATTAGTCTTTGTCACCTGCTCTATTTCTCTTATTGGAATTGAATTTGCGTCTATCACGTTATCCAAAAAATGTATTGCATTTTGAATTGCAATTTCTAACCTATCCCAGTCAAAGTCGCTTCCATCTGTAAGAATGAATTTGGTGAGATTTATGCTTCCCAGATTACAGGATTCGTAAGGGAGTAAAGGTTGTTCGCCACAATTATGAAGAATAAATCCATTACCATCAAATGCATTGATTCCTGGCACTTGTATATCGAAAACCTCTTCCACAATGCTTTCTTTTATAGATGAAATCTCAGCAACAAAAAATTCTTTATTTAATCTACGCTTATATTTTTTCAATAAGGTACGCAATTTTGATCTCTTGTCTGTATTTGCAAAGCCTATCAGTTCATTAAATAGAATTAAATTTTCACTTGATATAACCAATTCATGTGTTGCTTTAACTTTATAATTTTTGTAAGCGTCTTTTCCATCTGGCATGGATTGCATACCTTTTTTCTTTCTATTCTGATAGATCTTGCTATAAATCCCTAAGCGTAAAAGCATTCTTTGAACCGCTTTAAGCATCTTTAGATTGCTTTGTGTCAGTCTTACACTCACACCTTTAGCTTGTGATCCCTGTACGGAACCGTCTGTATCAAAAATTCCTCTTATAAATCCTATGTAAAACTCAGAAGAAGATTTTTCTAACTCTTCAGTTATCTCCTTTGATTTTGATATACCGAGCTTATTCAAAATAACTTTTAATCTATTAAGAGGAAATTCATATCTAGTTGAGTTCTTATTTACATTTTTACTTCTTCTATATCTCCAATCTATAACTTTTCCACCCAAACCCAAGTTTTTTACATAACTTCTAATCACTGCTCTTACGTGTTTTTCTCCTTCAGATTCGCCCCAACTGCACAATCTTATTTTATTTCCAGTTATGTAACCGTCTCCAAACAAGTGACCGACAAGATATCCTTCAGACTCTGAAAACTGACCTCTCCATCTAAAATTGCTTTTATTTAGGAGTACCAAATCTCCTTTTTTAAGATCCTTAACTTCTTTCCATTCTGTTGATAATGAAGTTCTAGTCAATTTCTTTACACGCTTGAATGGATGATTTGCAGTCGCCTTGATCTCAAAACCCTCCTTTGTTTTAATTGTATATACTCTTTTCTTTCCAACTGAGAAAAATCCATTCGGACTTGTAAATTTTTTCCCTTCTAATATGATCTCTACTTTCTTATTAATGAGATCTTTGACGTGTCGAGGTCCTTTTGATGTCAATATCCATGTATCTCTAGGGACACAAGGATTGGTTGCCTCTATCTCTCCTATTTTTCTTAAAGGATGCGTCTTGTTTATTCTGTCTATAAATACAAGTCCGGGATCTCCCGTCTCCCATGCTCTCTCAGCTGCAAGATTGAAAATTTCTCTTGCAGAAATTGTCTTGGTCACTTCCCCAGTCCTTGGATTCACTAATTCATAATCATCATTTTTTTGAACAGCTTTCATGAATTTATCTGTAGCTGCAATTGATATGTTGAAATTCCTAAGTCCACCCTGCTTCTTAGAATCAATGAACTCAACTATGTCTGGGTGATCGCACCTCAAAACACCCATGTTCGCTCCGCGTCTTCTTCCTCCTTGTTTTATTGTTTCTGTCATTGCATCATATATTTTCATGAATGAAACAGGACCTGATGCGATTGACATTGTAGAACGTACCAAATCACCCTTTGGCCTTATTCTAGAAAATGAAAAACCTGTGCCCCCTCCACTTTGGTGTATCAAAGCTGCATTTTTTAATGTCCCAAATATGCTTTCCAAAGAATCCTCAATCGGAAGAACAAAGCATGCAGACAACTGGCCTAGCCTTGTGCCTGCGTTCATCAAAGTTGGCGAATTTGGCAGGAATTCAAGATTACTCATCATCTCATAAAAAATTCTCTCAGATTCCTTATGGTTTTCGCCATAAATGCGATCTGCTTCTGCGATATGCTTCGCGACTCTCTTAAACATCTGCTTTGGGGTTTCGATTATCTTTCCTGACATGTCTTTTTCCAAATATCTTGATGCCAAAACCTTTGTTGCATTGAGATCAAGCTTAAGGTCATCATATACTCCAAAAAGTACATTTTTCTTTTCTCTTATCTCCGCTCTTTCCCTCCTGTAGTTGATATACAGCTTTGCGATCCTCTTATTCTCTTTTAAAAGCTCCTCTACAACTATATCCTGTATCTCCTCTACATTCGGGATCTTATTTGTAAAAAGAGTAGAGAGTTTTTTTACAACTCTGTCTGAAATTTTTTCTGCAAATTTCATATCTGGGGTTTTTGCAGCTTCTGTCGCCTTAAATATTGCATTTGTGATTTTAGATTGGTCGAACTTTACTATTGAACCGTCTCTTTTTTGAACCTGTTTTATCCCTACCATTAAAACCACTAAATACCAACAAAAACAAACTTGAATAAAAAAAACCATAGGGCAGATTATCTCTGTCTCGCTTTTTCAACCAATGATTTTACTAAGACAGATAATCTTTTTACTTCATCTTGATTCGTATCTTTGCCGAATGTGAACCTTACTGATCCTGTGAACTTCTCTCCCTTTACACCTATTGCCTCAAGAACCCTGCAATCTATGCATGTAGATGTTATAAATCCGTTCTCCTCTAGTTGCTTGACAAGTTCAGTCCCAGTTATTCCGCTGAAACTAAAGTTCACATTGGTTGGCAATCTCTTTGTGAGATGGCCGTTCAGTTTCACGAATTTTATATTCTCTTCTACGTAATCGATAAACATCTTTTGCAGTCTGATTAGGTTCTTCTGGTTCTTGCTCATTTCCTTATGGGCAAGTTCAGCGGCGGTAGCAAAACCGACTATCGAAGCTATGCATGGAGTTCCCGGACGTAGCTGGTTCTCCCTGTTTGGAAACACTGGCTTGATTGGAGTTCCTTCCTTTACAT
>CAZJHL010000013.1:9910-12569 GCA_964545865.1 Microcaldota archaeon
CTACCCCTTTCGGCCCGTAAGAATGATGGGCATCGAATGTCATCAAATCCACACTCAGCCTTTTGACGTCTAGCGGAACCCACCCATATGAGAATGTTGCATCCGTGTGAAGAGTGACGTTCTTTTCCCGGGTTATCCTTCCGACATCCTCTATATGCTGAATTGTTCCTATTTCTCCATTTGAATGCTGCACAGATACTAATATTGTCTTTGGAGTTATCTTTGATCTTAAGTCTGCTATGCTTATCAATCCATCAACATCAACGAGAAGGCTTGAAAGAGTATATCCTTCTGTAACAAGCGATTTGCACGTTGAGAACACTGGATCGTGTTCTATCGCAGAGGATAAGATGTGGCTGCCATATGCAATCTTTGCCTTTGCTACTCCCCTTATTGCAAGAACTGAAGATTCTGTCGAACCTGAAGTAAAAATAATTTCATCAGGAGATGCGTTGATTGTCTTTGCGATCTTCTCTTTCGCCTCTTCAATCGCAAGCTTTGCATCGCGGCCATAAGCATGAAGGGAAGACGGGTTTCCGAATTTATTCTTAAGATATGGCTGCATGGCCTCCAAAACCTCTTCTCGCACTGGCGTGGATGATGCGTAATCCATGAAAACAAGACCTGTTTTTTCACTCCTGCTCTCAGGAATGCGTTTTGAAACCAAGAATCCAGACGCTTTGGGCCTGGGTGTTTTGGACTTAGCCGAAGATTTGATTTTCTTTGCCATAAAATGATTTAGTAATATAATTTAAAAAAGTGATGCTAAAACAAGATTTAACCGCAGTGATTATATTTTATAAAATATTAAAAATAGCTAATTCATAGAATTGAATAACTTCTTCATGTATATCGCATCTTTTTCGATACTGGGCGATTCTGAAATTATCACGCCGTCGCATTTGAACTCGTGCAGTGCTTCAAAAAGAGGTCTTACAGGTGGGATATCGTGATCCATCGTAAGGTGGTTCCTTTCTCCTTTAGCTGTAAAGTTAATTGACGACATATGGCAATGGAGGGTCTTCAGCCCTTCTTTTCCTACCTTCTTTTCTACAAACTCAAGTATCTTAACATAATCCTCTTTTGCCTTGAACCTTCCATTCTCTCTTGCATGGATATGCGCCCAATCTATTGTCGGTCTTATTGAATCATATCCTATTTCTTCAGCTAGGGAATAAAGATCTTCGAACGAGCCAAAAGCAGTGGGCTTTCCAGTTGTTTCTGGAGATAGATGAACATGATGACTGTTTTCTCTTATCTGACTTGAAAGAGATTTGAATTCCTTCTTCATCCGCTCGTATGCAGTATCATGGCTCATCTTCAAAAAGAATCCAGGATGGAAAACCAATCTGTCTCCTCCCGCAACGTCGAGTATCTTTGCTGTCTTAATTATCTCGTCAACCGTTTTCTTGTATTTGGGCTTCTCTTCAGAGAGAAGATTCAAATAATAAGAGGCATGAGCACTCAGAACAATGCCGTATGGTTTAGCAACCTGCCCTGCCTGCTTAGCGGTTTCTTCATTCATTCTGCATCCGTGCACAAACTCAAGCTCAAATGCGTCTAAACCTAATTTGTAAACGCATTCTATCCCAGAAATCGAATCTCTCTTTTCGCATGAGATTGGGACGCCAGCTGTACCAAATTTCATTAAATCACTGTGGTCTAAATAAAATATGATTACATGGATTATAGGGTTGAAACCCTAAACGGAACAGAATCGAACAAGGAAAAGTGTATGAATTCCGGGGCGCGCACATACGGCTTGTTCAACAGAAGGTTCGCTGTCTGCATCGCCTCTATGGAGCCTATCATGTTTGCAGTTATACCTAGGATGGAATAGCATCCGCCTGCCTTTTGCAGCCTTTCTTTCATTTTTTCATCTATATTTTTTCCATTTGAAGGAAGCATGAATATTGATTCGTAGCTCTGGCCTTTCGGGAGAAATATAGTTGAATATCCTCGTGTTTTTTCTGCCGCTCCGAAAACGTATGGAATCTGCAAATCCTTTGCAGCCCTTGAAAGATATATTCTTGAAAGAACGTTGTCTAATCCGTCCACTACCACATCGTGGCCTTTCAGCAGCTTAACCGCTGCCCCTTCTGAATCGACGAATCTGTCATATGTTTTAAGTTTAATTGAAGGTGAGATGTCTATGACTCTTTTCTTTATCACATCTACCTTCTTCTTTCCCATCACCGAATAACTGCTAAATATCTGTCTATTCAAATTTGACAAATCAAAAACATCGCCATCTGCAATAGTTAGATTGCCAACTCCTGCTCTAGCAAGAAGATCTATTGCGATCCCACCCAGTCCGCCGCATCCGACAACCGCAACCTTCGCGTTGAAAAGGATATCCTGCTCTTTTTCGGTTAATGCACCTATGTTTCTATTAGTTATCAGCTTATAAAGACTGTACTCCTTCTTTGAAGAATTAGATTTACTGGATTTGGTTTTGGATTCGCCTTTTATCTTGATTGATCTTTTTGCCATAAGACACCCGATCTAAAATGCAAATAAAAATTAAAAAATAATATTATTTTTTGCGTTTAATGGAAGAGAGTTGCTGGCGTTCTTTTCCCTTGTAGTACTGATTCGGTGTTTTTTTCTTTTGGGAATAGGACTCAGGTTTTTTAGAGAAAACCCTATCCCAAAAAGT
>CAZJHL010000013.1:12613-15689 GCA_964545865.1 Microcaldota archaeon
TTTTTATGAAGCTTCTTGTCATAAAAACACCTTACAGCTCGCCCACTCTTCTCTTCTGCATTCTTCTCATTTTCTTTCTTCTTTTCTTTATCCATTTCCATCTCATTTTTCCTTTTTTCTTCCATTTTCTTGGTCTAGAACCCAAATAATCACCTAATAAAATATGTTTTAATAAACTTATGTAAAATGATGTAAATATATTGTATAAATTAATTTTTATACCTTTCTTTAGTTGTTAAATCTTTATAAGTTTTAGCTAGAAAACTAGATTATGGACATTGAAACGAAAATTGAACTGATTTCAAAGCCGCCAACAGATGAGATCATAACAATTCAGGCATTAAGAGAACTACTAGAAACAAATGAGAAACTGGTAGCTTACAATGGATTTGAACCTTCAGGAAAGGTTCATCTGGGAACTGGATTGATCTGCTCATACAAGATGAAGGATTTCATAGAGGCTGGAATAAAGTTTAAAGTTTATCTTGCGACATGGCACGCATGGATAAATGACAAGCTCGGAGGAGATAGAGAATTAATTAAGAAAGCTGCTCTTCATTTCAAGCATTCATGGATTGCATTAGGGGTTCCTGAAGATAAGATAGAATTCATCTGGCCCGACCAGCTCTACGACGATTTGGATTATTGGGAGATAGTTGTAAAAGTGGCAAAGGAAATGACGCTCGCAAGAGGCATCAGGACTCTGGAGATTGCAGGAAGGAAGGAAAGCGAAGGGTTGAAGCTTGCGTCTCTTTTGTACACTCCGATGCAGGTTGCGGACATATTCCATTTTGGAGTTCAAATACCTCAACTAGGAATGGATCAAAGGAAAGCTAATGTTGTCGCAATGGAGGTCGGGGAGAAGATCGGCTTCTGGAAGCCTGTTCCTGTCCACCACCATCTTTTGCAAGGCCTTGTAAAGCCGCCGGTTTGGCCTTTGCCTACGGATCCAGCTGAAAAGAAGGAGGCTTTGAGCGCGGTGAAAATGTCGAAATCAAAGCCTAACACCGCGATCTTCATATATGATGAACCGCAGGAGATAAAGGAAAAGATCTCGAAGGCGTTCTGTCCTGAAAGAGAGGTTGAAAACAATCCGATAATGGATCTTGCGAAATACATAATATTCAGAGAGAAAAACGAGATTGTAATAAACAGGCCTGAAAAATTCGGAGGAAATTTAGAAATTCAGTCATTCGAAGAGCTCAAGACGATCTATTCTTCAGGCAAACTGCACCCCATGGATCTCAAGAATTCAGTTGCAGAGAATATGATTGAGATTCTTGAACCTGTGAGGGAATATTTCAAGAAAAACAAGGAAGCGGCTGAAACAAGGAAAGTGATAGAAAGCGCAAAGATTACGAGATAAAGGCCGTAAATAAAGATAGATTTATATCTTTTAAAATCATTATCATTCCGCACATATAGCTCTCATTCATGGCCGCGGTCGTCTAATGGCAGGACGGGAGGCTGTGGACCTCCAAGCAGGGGTTCGATTCCCCTCTGCGGCCCTTTTTTAGATAAATTTAAAAACAGAATAGCTAAAAATGGATTATGGAAGTTTTAACAGAAGAACAGAGGGAGCTGATAACTCCATTAATGATACGGTTGATAAATAGTGTGCCTATAAATATCGCAATTTTAGATCTTAACGGTAACTTTTTGATTAAGAATAGACTAATGGAAAGAATACCCATCTCTATGGTGCAACAATTAAACAATTCAGATATTAAACAAATGTTTTCTATCGCAATAAAAGGTAAAGAAAGTATAAAACGATTAGAGATTGAAATAAATGGTGAAAAAAGAGAATTTATCGTGGTTTGTTCGCCAATAAAGGATACGGAAGAAAAAACAAGATTGGTGATGCTTGTTTTAACCGAAACCACTAAAGAGAAAAGAAAGATAGAAGAAATAGAAACAATAAATGAGATACTTAAGACTTCTTTGGGGATAGAAAAATTTCTTATTAGAAATGATATAGATGAAAATACGATTAGATTGTTTTTTAAAGAACTTAAAAGAAATAGATATTTTGGATGTATTCATCTATTAATTCTATCTGAAAAGAGAAAAAAACTTTTTTTTCTATTCTAAAACAAAGCAGACTAAAAATGAAATTTTGAAATTATACTCTGATAAATTTATTAGTAAAATAAGAAATGGTCCATTATTCATATCTGATATGACTAAAGGTAAATATAAGCAACACCGAGAAAAAGTTGAAAAACATTCAGGAATCATTATTCCCATCTGTATGCAAGATAAATTTTATGGAGTTTTGACGATACATTTCAGAAGTGAAATCCTAATAAACAAATATTCGATCAAATTGATAGAGAATTTAGCTTCACATATTGCAGAAATAATTTATAAAAATGAAATTAGAAAATCTGAAGAGGATAAAAGATATAACCTTTATTTATTAGAAAAAGGATTTGAACGAAGCGCTATTTCAAGAGTAATGGCAAAATATGAAAATAAAGAGCCAAAAATAATTAGAGTTAACAAAGCGTTTACAGAACTTTATAATTACAGTGAAGAGGAAGCGATTGGCAAGACTCCACGAATATTAAAATCGGGATTAACGCCATTGAAGACGTATAAAAAATTATGGAAAGATGTATTAAACATAAAGATTGGACATTGGGAAGGAAATATAACCAATAAAGGTAAAAATGGAAATCTCATTCCAGTCAAGTTGATTATTGATACGATTTTTGAAAACGGAAAGCCTGCTTATTTCTTTGCAAACCACATAGACAGAAGGGAAGAGGAAAGATTGCTCGCAACGATCAAAAAAGACAACGAATATCTGAAAAGCGTCTTCGATTCTAGCGTTGATTCGATAGTTGTCGCGGACAGAATGCTAAGATTTGAATATGTAAACAAGTCATTTGAACAGATGACTGGACTTAGCTTGGCTGAAATAAAAGGTAAGGACATCCATGATATGCTCTCTCCAAAACCATATCCTCTAAAAAGAATTCATATCTTTAAGGAGAAAGGGGAAAGCGGGTTCCTGAGCAAGACTGTAGAAGTGAAGATAAGAACGAAAAAAGGGTTTGTACCTATAGAA
>CAZJHL010000014.1:0-6011 GCA_964545865.1 Microcaldota archaeon
ATAAAAGAATTAAGAAAAGAACTTAAAGTTTGATCTGTAGTTGCCATTTGTTTTTTTGATCTTCGCATTTGATGATTATTGACAGATGTGTTTACTTGATGAAAGGCATGTCTGGGTATACTATCATTCCCGTTGGAACAATCCTCATTGGAACGATTTTTCTGCTGTGATTCGTTCCCCTCATTTTGATTATCTCAAGCCCGAGATCGCGTATGTCGCCCCTTCTTATTGAATAGAGAGATATTATCGAATCGGCCAAGTGTTCGTTTCCTAAACCTTCCTCTGCTTCAAGAATCTTCGAAGGTATCTTGAGATCTGAAGTGATCAATACTGTGCAATCAAGTTTTCTGAATTTGTCAATCAGAGAAATCGTCTCAATTGTCCTTCTTGAAGCACTATCAAAGAAGAGGGAATATGTTGTCAACGAATCAAACGCAATTCTAGATATCTTATTCTTCTTTATCAAGGCCTCTATGCTCGGCAGATCCTCAATGAACTTGTTTACTTCCTTTGGCGAATATGGATAAATGAAAAGCTTTCCGCTCGCTTCCTGTGCAGTGAGA
The DNA here is from genome assembly GCA_964545865.1 of Microcaldota archaeon. Classification (GTDB taxonomy): domain Archaea; phylum Micrarchaeota; class Micrarchaeia; order CABMEP01; family CABMEP01; genus DTQF01. The sequence continues at coordinate 564 of CAZJHL010000014.1, forward strand.
TCGAAACCGAATCTCCCCATCCTTCTTCTTAAATCCTCTTTTGTCTCTTCAAGTGTTATGAATAATGAATTGTCATTGTATTTCTGCGCGCCTAAGAAAGCGAATTGCATTGCGAATAGAGTTTTTCCAGAGCCAGATTCTCCACATACGAAATTCAAGCTGTTTTTTTCAAACCCGCCTTCCATCATGTCATCAAGGCCGAAAACTCCAGAAGGGACTCGCGGTATCCCGGTAAAGGCTGACTTCCGTTTTATTGTGTTTTCCATACGGATTCACCTGCTCGATTTATCAATCTTATATCTTATCGATTATATCCTGTATCTTTTTCGCTGCGCTTTCAAGAGAGATTAGAACAAAGCCTATATTCCCTTCTTTTTTCACTAAAGAAAGAAGAATCGCGCTTTTGCCTGCATTCAGAGCAATTATCTTGCCGCTCTCGCTTTCGATCATCATCTCCTGGAAGACCCCTCGTTTTAACTCTATCGAAGTAGATTCAGCAACAGAAATAAGAGAAGAAACAACCGAAAGATTCTTTGAAGCGACGTCCTGGAGGTCGGAAGATACAACCACGCCGTCTCGTCTCATTATAACTGAAGCCTCGACGTCTCCAGAGCTTTTTATCTCCTTAAGAATCTCTTCCAGTTTTTCGCTTATATCACTCATCTTATCACTACCTAAATTGTTTGTATGCTATTGAATATACAGTGAATTTTAAAAAACTAACCAAAAACCTTAATTGATAACCTTTTATAGAAAGAAAATGGAAATTAACAAAATATTTATAAATCTTAATAACTAATATATCTTGCTTTTAGATCTAGATCTCTGAAAGAAATGCTAGTTGTTAGGCTATCCTTAGAGGTATCTAACCAGCTTTCTATGGTGGTAATTTGGCCAAAACTAAGATTAGAAAACACAAAATCTCGAATTTTGAAAACGAACCGATAGTGCACAGTCTGGTTCCTAAGCATGAAATAGTCAAGGAAGAAGAGGAAAAGAAGATTCTGGAAAACCTGAACACCACAAAAGAGCAACTTCCAAGAATAAAATTAGATGACCCTGCAATAAGGCATCTGAATCCGAAGAAAGGAGACATAATCAGAATACACAGACAGGAACGACACACAAAAAGCATCTACTATAGAGTGGTAGTCTAAGCGATTATTCTATTTTTGGTCTCGATCTGAAAGATTGGATTTGAAAACAGATCCATGCGAAATGCAAGCGCATATGCGTTTGTGAAATCAAGCTCATGGGGATGATTACGTGACAAAGGATCTATTGGAAAAATATCTGAATGAGAATAAACTGGTCAAGCAGCATCTTGACTCATATAATCGATTTATAGAAGAAGGAATCCAGAGAATAGTCAGCTCAGTCGGAGTGATAAGACCGAATGTGCCCAATTACGAGCTGAAGCTAGGAAAGGCATGGGTGGAAAAGCCGATGGTAATAGAATCGGATTCCGCAACAAGACCCATACTTCCTATGGAAGCGAGACAGAGGGACCTTACATATGCAGGAAGAGTTTACATGGAAATCACTCCGATCATAAACGATATAGAAAGAAAAACCACTGTCGCATATATCGGAGACATACCCGCAATGATCAGGTCAAAAATATGCTACACAGAAGGAATGTCAAGGGGGGAGCTGATAAAAGCAGGAGAAGACCCGATGGATCCGGGAGGGTATATGATCATAAACGGAACTGAAAGAGTTCTGATCGGAATAGAGGATTTGATCGCAAACAGAATTATGGTAACGAAGGAGAAACAAGGAACCGTCATAACTGCGAAGATATTCTCGCAGAGCGGCGGGGCAAGAATGAGATGTGCGGTTAACAGATCTGAAGATGGAACCTGGACTGTTGAATTTCCAGCAGCTCCACCTAAGCTTCCTTTCATGGTCGTACTCCGCGCTCTTGGTATAAAGAAAGATGAAGACATACTTGAACTGTTCGATGAGAATCAACAGATAATCAATGACGTTCTTTTGAACATAGAGATAGGCGAAGTGAAGACTGTAGAAGATGCAATAGATGAGATAGGAAAGAAAGCCGTTCCAGGACAACCGAAGGAATACAGGGACAAAAGAGTGGAAGCATTGTTAAACAGCTATCTATTGCCTCACTTCGGAACAACTCCGGCGGCAAAGCATCTTAAGGCTAAATTCCTTGCATTAATGGCTCAGAGAACAACCCTTGTTGCAAACAAGAAATATCCTGCAGACGACAAGGACCACTATGGAAACAAGAGAATTAAATTAAGTGGTGTCCTCATGGAGGAATTGTTCAGATATTCGTTCCAATTCCTAGTGAGAGACATCTCTTACCAAGCGGAGAGGGCGGTTGCAAGAGGAAGAAGATTGCAGGATGTCCAGACTTTCGTAAGGCCAGACTCGTTGAGTGACAGAATAAGATACGCGATGGCAACAGGAAACTGGATAGCGGGGCAAACAGGAGTATGCCAACTTCTTGATAGAATCTCATATCTCGCAACAGTGTCCCATCTGAGAAGACTCAACTCTCCGCTGAGCAGAGTGCACCCGCACTTCGAAGCAAGAGATTTGCATGGAACTCAGTTCGGAAGACTCTGCCCGAATGAAACCCCAGAAGGAGCTTCTGCATCGCTAGTCAAAAACATGGCATTGACAAACGAGATCTCAATCGGATTAGACGAGAAAGAGATTGAAGCCCTGCTGAAGAAAAGCGGAGTGGTCAGCGTCAAGTAAACATTAGTATCATTTTATTACTTTATAATCTTGGGTTATAAAAAATGGAAAAGGTGTGAACGTGGCAAAGAAAACTGGTGAATTCATCGTATATCTTAATGGAAAAATCGTAGGTGCTCATCCAAACGGAGAAGAGCTTGTCCGAGACATAATAAGAAAAAGAAGAAACGGAGAGATACATCATGAAGTGAATGTGGAGTTCTATCCGAAGCTGAAGGAAATTTATATAAACAGCGACGGAGGAAGAAGCAGAAGACCTTTGATAATCGTAGAAAACGGAAAGTCTAAACTTACTCCAGAGATAAAGGCGAAGATAAGAAACAATGAAATAGAGTGGAAGGACCTGATAAGGAACGGAATAATAGAATATCTTGACCCTGGAGAGGAAGACACACTCTCGTATATCGCAGTGAAGGAAGAAGAGATAACGCCAGAACATACGCACCTGGAGATGGATCCAGTGGGAATACTTAGTTTCGTAACCTCTCAGCTTCCGATGCAGGAATACAATTCATCTCCAAGAACCACCATGGCTTGCTCTATGACCAAGCAGGCGCTTGGACTCTATGCATCTAATTACTCATTAAGATACGACACCAAGGCATATGTAATGTTTTACCCGCAGACTCCGATTGTAAGCACAAGACCCCAGAAAATTTTGGGGACTGAAAAGAGAGTAGGTGGAAATAACCTCGTAGTTGCAGTAATGAGCTACAGAGGATTCAATATGGAAGATGCGGTCATTGTCAACAAATCCGCAGTCGATAGAGGAATGCTCAGAGTAGAAATGTTCAAAACCTATTCCACAGAGGAAAGAAGGTACCCCGGAGGACAGAAGGATAAGTTTGAAATCCCAGCTCCAACCGTGAACGGATACAGAGGAGAAACTGCTTACAAGTATTTGGATGAGGATGGATTGATCTCCCCCGGAGTGGAGGTTGGTGGAAGAGACGTCCTTATAGGAAAAACTTCACCGCCTAGATTCCTTGAGGAAGTTAGCGCATTCGGAATAGCGGAAGAGAAAAAGAAGGATGGATCCATAACCCTCAAGGCAGAAGAAAAAGGAATAGTCGATTCAGTACTGCTTACCCAAAGCCCGTCAGGAAACAAAATGGTAAAAGTCAGAATAAGGGAAACTAAGATTCCTGAGAATGGAGACAAGGTCGCGTCAAGGCACGGACAGAAGGGAGTAATAGGACTTCTTGTACCGCAAGAAAGCATGCCGTTCACAAAGGACGGGATAGTGCCAGACCTTCTCATCAACCCGCATGCAATTCCTTCCCGTATGACGGTAGGGCATCTGCTTGAAACATTACTGGGCAAGGCAGCCTGCCTTGAAGGAAAGAAGGTGGATGGAACTCCATTCACGCCAAGCGACACTGAAGCGGCAAAGGAAACATTAAAGAGATATGGGTTTGAATCGGACGGATACGAAGTCCTGTACGACGGAGTCACTGGTGAAAGAATAGAAGCTGAGATATTCGTAGGAGTTATTTATTACCAAAGACTGCAGCACCTTGTTTCAAACAAGATGCATGCAAGAAGCAGAGGACCTGTGCAGCTCTTGACACACCAGCCAACAGAAGGAAGGTCAAGAGAAGGAGGTCTTAGATTCGGAGAAATGGAAAGGGACTGCATCATAGGATATGGTGCAACAATGTTGCTTAAAGAACGTCTCATGGATGAGTCAGACAAGACAGTGCAGATAATCTGCAACGATTGCGGTTCCTTCGCATACTACGACTATCTGAAGAACAAACCTATATGTCCAGTATGCGACTCAGCGAACTTCTCGCAAGTTGAAATGTCTTACGCATTCAAACTTCTGATTGATGAAATAAAATCGCTCGGAATATTCCCGAGAATGATCACAAGTAACAAGACGGACGAGTAATCATTTAGTATTGTTTAATTTATTGATTATTATAAACGGTGGTATTGTGGCGATGTTGGATGAAAACGAAATTTTGGAAAAATACATAAGCAAGATAAAATTCACTCTCTTCTCACCAGAGATGATCAGAAAGATGTCTGCAGTGAAGCTTTTTGTGCCTGACACTTACAATGACGACGGTTATCCTATTGAGGGAGGATTCGCAGACTTAAGGATGGGTGTCATAGATCCTGGTTTGAGATGCAAGACATGTGGAGGCACAGTCAGAACATGCCCTGGCCACTTCGGTTCAATAGAATTGATAAGGCCAGTCATACATCCGGAATTCGCTCCAATGATACATATGTTCCTTAGATCAACATGCCATTCATGTGGAAAGGTTCTCCTTACAAAGGAAGAAATTGACGAGATAAAAAGCAGCCTGATGACAAGAGATGAGATGATCGCTACTGTTCTTGCAAGAACTAAGAAAGTCAAGAAATGTCCTCACTGCCAGACTGAGCAGAAGGAAATAAAGTTTGAAAGACCTACAAACTTCTATGAAGATGACAGACTCATGCTTCCTACAGAGGTAAGAGACAGGCTTGCAAAGATCTCCGATGATGACTTAAGAGAGCTCGGATTCGACCCTGAGTACAGCAGACCGGAATGGGCGGTCCTCACAGTCTTGCCTGTCCCGCCTGTCAATGTAAGGCCGTCCATAACACTTGAAAGCGGTGAAAGAAGCGAAGACAACCTTACGCACAAGCTTGTAGAGGTCTTAAGAATAAACCAGAGATTGGAATCCAACATCAACGCAGGGGCGCCCCAGCTTATCATAG
>CAZJHL010000014.1:6033-6326 GCA_964545865.1 Microcaldota archaeon
TGGGAGCTTCTCCAATATCACGTTACCACTTACTTCAACAACGAAAGTCCTAACATACCTCCCGCAACACACAGGTCGGGAATGCCGCTGAAGACATTGGCACAGCGTCTTAAAGGAAAGGAGGGAAGATTCAGATATAACCTTTCTGGAAAAAGAGTAAACTTCAGCGCAAGAACTGTGGTATCCCCAGACGGATGCATATCCATAAACGAAGTGGGTGTGCCACAGCAGATAGCTGATGAATTGACCGTGCCGGTGAAAGTAACGGACTGGAACATTGAGGAATGCAAGAA
>CAZJHL010000014.1:6336-10683 GCA_964545865.1 Microcaldota archaeon
TGATGATAACCTCAAACGAAAAGCCAAGAGCTATTTATTTGACCTCTCCAAACGGAAGAAGAAGAAAAGTGACTGATGCGAACAAGGAAGAATTGCTGAATGAGATCGCAGCAGGATGGATAGTGGAAAGGCAGCTAATAGACGGGGACATAGTATTATTCAACAGATATCCGTCTCTTCACAGGATGTCGATCATGGCGCACAGAGTGAAGATACTGCCTGGAAAGACATTAAGGGTTCCCCCATCTGTAACAACTCCGTACAACGCTGACTTCGATGGAGACGAAATGAACATACACGTTCCGCAGAGGGAGGAGGCAAGGGCAGAGGCGGAAACACTTATGCTTGTAGAAAAGCAAATCATTTCACCACGCCATGGCCATGCGATAATCGGACCTACGCAAGATCGTATAACTGGAACCTACTTGCTTTCGCTAGACGAGACTACATTCTCAAGGAACGAAGCAGCAGACCTTCTTGCAACTGTAGGGATATACGAGCTTCCAAAGCCTGATCTGAAAGACAGATACAGCGGAAAGCTATTGCTGTCTCAACTTTTGCCAAAGGGATTAAATCTAAGGATAGAATCTAAGATAGGAAAGAAAGGAAGCGACAAGAGCATCGTGGAAATAAAGGATGGAAAGATAATGAGCGGCTATTTCGAAAAGAAATCGCTCAACGCAGTCGTGGAGGCGATAAGCCTAAATTATGGAGACGAGGAAGCGAGAAAATTCATAGATGCAATAGGAAGAATCGCTGCAGAAATGATAACTAGAAAGGGAATGACAGTAGGACTGAGAGACTACACAATCTCGGAAGAAGGAAAGAAAAAGCTCAAAGGAATAGTTGAAAATGCAGAAAAACAAGTCAATGTTTACATAATGCAGTATAAGAACAAGACTCTTGAAAGAGAACCAGGAAAGAGCTTGAAGGAAACTCTCGAAAGCAAATCAGTTAACACGCTCGGTGAGATAAGAAACGACATAAGTAAGGTGCTTGAAAGCGATCTTGGACAGGAGAACAAGGCAATTGTGATTGCGAAAATCGGTGCAAGAGGTTCCATGACGAACGTTACTCAGATGTCTGGAGCGATTGCACAGCAGGTAGTAAGGGAAAAGAGACTGCACAGAGGATATAGGTACAGGCCGCTTTCGCATTTCAAGCCTAAAGACCTTAGCGCAGTTGCGAGAGGATTCATCAGATCAAACTTCGTAGAAGGGCTCAATCCGATAGAATATTTCTTCCAGTCTATGTCCGCAAGAGAATCAATAGTTAATACTGCGATAAGAACAGCAAGATCAGGATACATGCAGAGAAGAATGATCAATGCGCTCCAGGACCTCGTTGTAAAAGATGATTACAGCGTAAGGGATGGAAGCGGAAGGATAATCGAAATCATGTATGGTGGAGACGGTAAGGACACAATGAAAATAAAGAAAATAAAGGAGGAGCTGTTGACACCAGTTGGAGTCCCTGAAAAGGAATGAATTGGAATAAAAGGTGATAATTATGACAAAGAATATTGAAAAAGAAAAGAAGGAAATCATGGTAACTCCGGGAGAAGGAGTCGGAATATTGACTGCCCACTCTCTCGGTGAGCCTGGAACTCAGATGACTATGCGTACTTTCCACCTTCCAGGAGTAGTAGAAGCAGTTCCAACTGGTCTTCCGAGACTCATTGAGATAGTGGACGCGAAAAAGAAGCCGAAGAAGCCCATTGTGATGATATACCTCAAAGAGAAGTACAAAGACAAGAAGAAAGTGGAGGAAATCGCCAACAAGATAGATGAAGTTGTCCTTAACGACATAGCAAGTTTTTCTGAGGATTTCAGAAAGAAACAGGTGCTGATCAAGATAGACAAGGATGAGATAAAGCAAAGAGACATAGATCTCATCAGTGTGAAGAAAAAAATAAAGGCAGAATTGGAACCTAATATAGTCATGAAGCACCAGGCAGACAAGGTGCTCCTCATAGCCAAGAATACCCCGTTAAGAATGTTAAGGAAATTCACTAACAAGATGAAGAACCTTCACGTCAAGGGAGTAAAGGGAATCACAAAACCAGTCGTAACCCAAGATGAGGATGGAGAATGGTTGATCATAGCCGGAGGATCAAATCTCACAGATTTGTTCAACTTCCCAGACGTGGATCCGAGCAGATCCATTACCAACGACATAATGGAAATCTACAACCTTTTTGGGGTGGAAGCTGCAAGGAATGCTATAGTGAACGAGATATATACAACCATGAAGATCCAGAAAACAGATGTTGACATAAGGCACATATGTCTTCTTGCAGATGCAATGACTGCGGATGGGGAGGTTGTCTCAGTAGGAAGGCACGGACTGAGCGGAAGAAAGCCTTCGGTCCTTGCTAGAGCGGCATTCGAAGAGACTGTCAAACATCTCGTGAACGCTGCAATAAACGGCGAGGAAGACAGATTGAATGGAGTAACTGAAAATATACTAATAGGCCAACCGGTTCCATTAGGAACAGGACTTGTCAAACTCACAATGAAGCATGAAAGCAAATGAAAGAGACCAGATAATATGGATGAGATATAAAATTTAATGTTTATAGGGTGAAAATATGAGCATAGATATTGAGAAATCAATAAGAATAAGCGTTGATACTGGAAAGATTGAATTCGGAACAAGAACATGCAAGCATCTTGCTGCGCATGGAACTGCAAAGCTGATACTGCTTGCTGGAAACTGCCCAACAAATCTGAAAAATGAAATAATAGACATATGCAAAAACTCCAATGTTCCCTGCAAGGAGTTAAAGTATCCTTCTATAGAATTGGGGTCATTGGCTGGAAAACCGTTCCCAGTACTTATGATGGCAGTAATAGACCCGGGAGATTCAGAGATTCTGAAGATTATAGAGTAAATAGCTTATTGCGAAACATAAGGAGATTGAATGACGAAATTAACTAATGAAGACATTAAAATGATGATGTTCCTCCAGGATGCAACTCGGGCAGCGATAAGAGACGTATACGACGATGGAAAAACTCTTGCTGTAGTGGTTGCAGAAGGAGACGTTGGAAAGGTTATAGGCCCTGGAGGAAAGATGATAAACAACCTAAAACGAAGGCTCAAAAGAGACATAGTGGTAGTGGAATGGTCTGAAGAGTTAGAAAGATTCATCAGCAACATATTCTCTCCAATAAAAGTGAACGTTGTGATGGAGGGAGACACGGCAAAGGTGATCACCAGCTCGGAAGAGAGGAAATATGTCATCGGAAGAGGTGGCAACAAAATAAAGCTCGCGAACATACTCGTTGAAAGAAACTTCAGAAAAATTGACATAAGAGCATAGCTGATGCCATAAAATAAGATTTAAAAACACTACAAACATATATATTATATCACCATATCTAAGTAACTAAGCAAAGTAAGATCAAGATAATGCCCTTACAGAACTTTTTCTGTGCATCGGGCTTTTAAGGCGTGGACGCGCCTGGCGTTTGCCGAAACTCTGAATGGGTGTTCTTAAGTTTATCAGCTGTCGCTGTTAAACATCATAAGGTGTAATTATATGGGAGAATTCTCTGGAAGAGATATATTGAAGAAAAGAAAGAAATACAGATGGTTAAAGAAAACATGGAGAAGAAGAGCTGAAAAGCTCAAGGAGAAATACGATCCTCTTGAAGGATCACATGCGGCAAGAGGAATAGTGCTAGAGAAGAAAGTGCTTGAGCAGAAGCAGCCTCACTCTGGTCTTATCAAGTGCGTCAAGATCCAGCTCATAAAGAACGGAAAGATAATCACCGCGTTCGCCCCAAGAGACGGCGCAATAAACCACATAGACGAGCATGATGAAGTATTAGTGGAAGGGCTCGGCGGATCGCAAAGAGGACAGATGGGTTCAATCCCTGGAGTCAGATACAAGGTCATTGCCGTAAACAACACCTGCCTTGAACAGGTAAGAAGAGGCAAGAAAGAGAAACCGAGAAGATGATTCTCTCTTCTCTTAATTAAATTTAGTAGAGTGATACTATGGAAATCAATGATAAGCTTTTCAACAAATATGATTACAATGTGCAGATCAATGACGAGACAATGAGGGACTATATAAACTTAAGGCCCTCGCTAATGCCGCACACTTTCGGTAGAGTAGGAAAAAGAAAGAAAAGAATAGAAAAGAATATAGTGGAAAGACTGGTGAACAAGCTCATGAGAGGAGGAACCGGTGAAAAGGTAGGAGGAAAGCTCATAAGAACCCATGGAAAGTTGCAGGGTAAGAAGACAAGAGTAATCAAGATAGTAGAGGAGGCGTTCGACATAATCCATGAAAAAACAAAGCAGAATCCTATCCAATACCTCATAAAGGCTATAGAA
>CAZJHL010000014.1:10709-14116 GCA_964545865.1 Microcaldota archaeon
TCACAAGAGTGGAATACGGAGGAGTGAGATACCAGGTCGCAGTGGACGTCTCTCCAAAGAGAAGAGTTGACATGGCTCTTAGAAACATCAGCCTTGCGGCAATAATCTCATCTTTCGACAAGAAAGCAACTCTCGCAGAGGCGCTTGCAAACGAGATAATACTTGCAGCAACCGGAGACGTAAACAGCTACGCGATAAAGAAGAAGGACGAGACAGAAAGAATGGCAAGAAGCGCGAGATAATCTCTTGTTTTTGTTTTCATGCGGGCTTTTCGCTCGCTTTTTTCATTTATATTGATACAAAGGTAGGTATTATGGTAAGAAAAGAATTAGTTGTAGAAGAAGTACAGAAACTTATGAAAAATCTAAAGTACGTGAGGAATATTGCTATAGTGGCGCACGTAGATCACGGCAAGTCAACGCTCGCGGACTCTCTAGTGGCAAGGGCAGGACTTATAAGCAAGGAGCTCGCAGGAGAGCAGAGAGTCATGGACTTCGAAGAGCTTGAGCAGAAGAGAGGAATCACAATCAAATCTGCTAACATCTCTCTCGGTTTCGAATATAACGGAGAGCCTTACGTCATCAACCTCATCGACACACCAGGACACGTAGACTTCGGAGGTCACGTCACAAGAGCAATGAGAGCGGTCGACGGAATCATTCTCGTAGTGGATGCAGTAGAAGGAATCATGCCTCAAACTGAAACAGTGTTGAGACAGGCCTTAAAGGAAAAGTCAAAGCCGACAGTATTCATAAACAAGATTGACAGGTTGATCAATGAGTTGAAGTACACACCACAGCAAACACAAGAAAGACTGATTAAGCTCATTACTGATATAAACAAGCTTATAGATAAATACGCGCCCGCAGACAAGAAAGACGAATGGAAGATAAATGTTGAGAAAGGAAACATTGCTTTCGGATCTGCTTTCAACAAGTGGGCGACTTCATTCGCATACATGAAGCTCAAAGGAGTCAAATTCACTGACATATATGACTTATGTACAAAGAACGACCACAAGGGATTGGTGGAAAAGGCACCTATTGACGAGGTTGTTCTCACCATGGTCATCCAGCATCTTCCAAACCCGCAACAGGCACAGGTGTACAGAATCCCGATCCTGTGGCATGGAGATGTTAACACAGAAGACGGAAAGGCAATGTTGAACACAGACCCGAATGCAAAGGTCTGCGGAATCATCTTCGGTGTGGTTGTAGACAAGCATGCAGGAGAGGTGGGTGTTGCAAGAATATTCAGCGGAACAGTGAGAAAGGGAACAGAATTGACTGTTGCCTCGAAGCACACCTCATCAAAGGTTCAGCAGGTCGGAATCTACATGGGTCCTGACAGGATTCCTGCAGAAGAGGTTCCGGCAGGAAATATCGCCGCGATCGTGGGATTGAGAGACCTTTACGTGGGAGAAACTATAAGTGAGAATCCGAACTTCGAGCCTTTCGAACAGATCAAGCACTACTCTGAGCCCGTAGTCACGAAGTCAATAGAGGCAAAGAACACTAAGGATCTTGTCAAACTAATTGAAGTATTAAGACAGATGTCCAAGGAAGACCCGACACTCAAGGTAGAAATCAACCAGGAAACTGGTGAGCACCTCATAAGTGGTATGGGTGAGCTGCATCTTGAGATTGTGGAATACAAGATTTCAAAGGAAAAGGGAGTAGAAATCGAAACCTCCCCACCAATCGTAGTCTACAGGGAAACAATACTCAAGCCAGGGCCTGAACTTGAAGGCAAATCTCCAAACAAGCACAACAAATTCAAGATCGAGGTCGAACCTCTTGAAGAGGGAGTTTACAATGCGATAGTAGAAGGAAAGATTCCAGAGGGAAGACCAAAAGGAAAGGCTGTTGTTGAGGCCCTCATAGAGGCGGGAATGGAAAGAGACCAGGCAAAAAAGGTCCTAAATATAAAGAACAGATGCGTGCTCATAGATGCAACAAAGGGAGTACAGTACATGCAGGAAATCATGGAATTGGTACTCAAGGCATTCGAGGAAGCAGTGGACAAGGGACCACTTGCAAAGGAGAAAGTGGTGGGCGTGAAAGTGCTGTTGACAGATGCAATAATCCACGAAGATCCTGCGCACAGAGGTCCAGCACAGATCATGCCTGCGATCAAGAGACCAATCTATGCAAGCATGCTCACATCTGGAGTAAGGCTCATGGAGCCGAAGCAGATATTTCTTGTGCAGTCGCCACAGGAATATGCAGGAAACATAATAACTGCATTGCAGGGAAGACGTGGTGAAATAATAGAGATCGGACAGGAAGGAGAGCTCTCCACAGTCAAGGCGAAGCTTCCAGTATCCGAGACCTTTGGAATGTCAAATGATTTAAGATCTGCTTCACAGGGAAGAGCAATCTGGTATCACGAATATGCGGGATACGAGCTTGTTCCAACTTCATTGCAGACCGAATTGGTAACCAAAGTCCGTGAAAGAAAGGGAGAGCCCAAAGAACCTCCAACAGCAAAGGACTTTATGGACTAATCCTTTCTGTTTTTATTTTTTTAATTTCATTTATTTTTTCTTAATTTGTTCTTATCTCTTTCAGATTTTATAAATTTTATAAGGTGCTCAGATGAAAAAAGATGCGAACAGAAACAATAAAAAGATGCGAACATATAAGGGCGAGAAGAGCAGGCTTAAGATAAGCGTAGTGGTGCCTGCATTGAACGAAGAAAAATACATAGAATCCTGCTTGAAATCGTTGAAGAGCCAATCATACAAACCTTTAGAGATAATTGTCTGCGACGGAAACAGCGAGGACAGGACAAGAGAGATCGCAAGGAAGTACGCAGACAAGGTGATAATCGAGAAAAGGAGGTCTGCAGCTGCTGAAAGGCAGAAAGGAGCCAAGATAGCTAAGGGAGAAATAATCGCATTCATTGATTCTGACACGATTGCAGAGAAGGATTGGCTGAAAAAGATAGCGGATGCATTCTCCAAGGATGAAAATGTTGTAGCTGTATATGGAAGGGTTTTGATGAGGGACGGAAGCAAGATCGATAACATGCTTGCAAAACTATTCACCCCATCAGATTCACTGACCTGATTGGAAAGCCTGCTGTGGCAGGAATGAACATGGCTGTGAGAAAAGATGCGTTCGATCAGATAGGTGGGTTCAATCTTGATCTTAAGACTGCAGAAGACATAGACCTCTTCAACAGGATAAAGAAGAAAGGAAAGATAAGATTTGTTGATGCGGTAACATACACTTCAGCGAGGCGACTGAAGCATTGGGGATACAAGAAATTCTTCCTCTTCCATGCGACAAACCTGATAAAATACACTCTTACTGGGAAGTCAAAGCAGGAGTATGAAGACGTCAGATAACGGACAGAAAATTAAACGAAAATGCAAACGAAGAAAAAAATAAAAACTAAAATAC
>CAZJHL010000015.1:0-7415 GCA_964545865.1 Microcaldota archaeon
AATATCGATTTTTCTTTTTTTTCTGCCATAATCTAGTTTATATAGTTTAATTTAAAAAGTTTAGTCTATTTCATTCAAGCATGGCTTTGCTACTCTTTTTCTTTGAATGCGCCAGCCACAAGCAATGGAAATGCGATGGTCGCATCGCAGAATACCTTCACAGTGGTGTCTTTCGAATCTTTGCCTCTGATCTTGCCCCATGAAACAGCTTCGTCCGGATTTGCTCCGCTGTCAGAGCCCCCCTCCTCTGTTTCTGTTGAGATATAGATTGCATAATCTGAGCCACCCCTGAACAAATTTGCATTGCACGTATGGTGTTTTATGAAATTGCCACCTAAGATTATCATTCCGGTCTTTTTCGCATCGAGCGCTATGTTTACTATTTTTACCATGTCGTCTGCTATGTCCAATTTGAAATCCGCGTTTCTTTTATCGCTTTCTTTGAAGAAGTAAATAATGTCACCTATTGATCCGTCTGTCAACGCAGGGCAGAACACCGGTATATTGTTTTTTGTAGCCCAATAGTAGATTGAATTTTCGTCGTTAACTTCCGCTCCAAGTTTGTGTATGAACTCAGATGCAGTGAAAATATGCCCGGTTCTTCTCTGCTCTTCTAAGAGCTTAGCAAGAAATGGATGCATCAATTTTTCAAACATTGCATATCTGTCGTTAGGCACGAACACGTTTCCGATCCTGTTGATGCCTTTTGCTCTGAGCTCTTTTCCAGGCGCCCTGAAGTCCCCGACTATGAAAGGCTTCATTGTTTTGATTATATCTTCTTCAACTCCTCCCGCAGTGGTAACCAAAACGTCAACCATCTTATTTTTAACAAGATATGATATTACCTCCCTCAATCCAGAGCTTACCATGTTGGAGTTGTAAGCAAGAAAAATAACTGCCTTTTCTTCCCTCATTTTCTTTGCTATCTCTATCGCCTTTCCTAGGTTTGTAGCCTGCATCCCTGTAGCTTTGTAAGACTTTAATAACTCATCAAAATTGAATTCTTTGTTGAAATCGTATCCTTTTACTATTTCACCTTCTGGTTCAACTGACTTCGTTCCAAAATCAATCTCATACGCTTCTCTTACCTTTTTTTCATCTACCATAAAATTCACCTAGACTATTCCCTGGATTTTAAAAATAGTTTGCCATGCTTATTTCTATTCTTTTGTGATAAGTAAATTAATATACTATAATTATGTGGAGTTATCTAATTTAAATCTTGCTGTTCTAATATATTTATGGAACTTCCAGAGTCTAAGCTTATAAAGTCAGAGATAACATTGCGCGACATGGATCTTAATGACGAAGTCAAGATGACAAGAAAATCATTGGTTCGTTGGCTCGCGCTTTCGCTTGGAATAATATCAAAAAACGAGTCAAGGCAGTCCGTATTGAACGTTCTTGAGGCACTTCTTTATTACCATTTGAAGGAGAAAAAAGAGCCGAATTACCAGGATCTTGCTGATTATTTTTCTAAGAACAATATAGAAATGAATGAAAAGACAGTCAGATACCATCTGACGCAGCTTAGGAAGATGGGAGTCATAGAAGACAACAGGGGGACATACCGTTTTTCAGGATTCCAATACGACGGTCTCTCATCAGCGCTTGAAACAACATACCAAAAAAGGGCATATATGGCATTCTTTAACATAAAACAGGCAATAGATTTACTTCAAAAAATGTACGAGGAACAGAGATAATCTTTTTATTTATTAATTTAATTCAGAGATTAATCCAAAAATTGTAAAGGTGAGATGATGTTAATAGTGGACCTTGAGACTACAGGCGTTAATCCAAAAAAGAATTCAATAGTGAGCATAGGAGCAATAGATTTTCTTCATCCTGAAAGAACATTCTATGAGGAGTGCAGGCCATGGAACGGAGCAGAGATAGATGATGATGCGTTAGCAGTTAATGGGTTCACAAAAGAGCAGATAATGGATGAAAACAGAAAAACACTTTACGAGGCAATGAACAATTTCTTGAAATGGGTGAGCGAATCTGAGAATCAAACGCTTGGAGGCCATAATTTCGGATTTGATTGGGCATTCCTAAAAGAAACAGCAGAGATATACAATCTTTCGTGGAAGCCGCATAGGAGAATAGTGGATTTGCATTCAGTCTGCTATACCCACCACCTAAAGAGAGGCACCCTCCCTCCGCTCAAGGACAACAGGACAGATCTGAGCTTCAACAAGGTTCTCAATTATGTAGGAATACCCGATGAACCGGTCCCGCACAATGCGTTGTTTGGAGCAAAGGCAGGCGCAGAAGCATTCTCACGTCTCCTTTATGGCAAATCTCTTCTTAATGAATTTGCAAAATACCCTATTCCAGATTATCTTAAGATTTAACATTTGATTTCTAATGCCATCACAATCTTTTTATACTGCAAATGCGTCTTTTTTCTTGGTGAGATTCTGCTAGTAATAGATGTTGAGACAACGGGTTTGGATCCAAAGAAGAATTCTATCGTTAGCATAGGAGCAGTGGACTTCTCCAATCCGAAAAGACAATTCTACAGAGAATGCAGGCCATGGAACGGGGCATTAATAGATGAGGGAGCGTTAAAAGTCAACGGCTTCAAGAGGGAAGAACTGCTGTATTCAAAAAGAATCCCTCTCAAAGATGCGATCACTGATTTAATTGAATGGATCCTCCAATCAGAAGAGCAGACCCTTGCAGGCCATAATTTCGGCTCTTTTGACTCTAAATTTATCCAAGCAGCCATTGAGATATGCCAGCTAAGTTTCAGAATCCAAAGCAGGTCTGTCGATCTTCATTCAGTTTGTTACGCCGACCACTTAAGGAAAGGAATACTTCTTCCTTTGAACAAAAATAGGACAAACATAACATCCGACTATGCTTTCAAGTACGTCGGCCTTCCAGAGGAACCTCATCCCCACATCGCAATCATAGGCGCAAAATTCATTGCCGAATCATTCTCAAGAATAATTTACGGTAAAAATTTATTGAACGAATTCAAAAAGTATGAGATACCTTCGCATCTAAAGAAAAAATAAATCACAAGAAATACTCTTTAAGAAGTATTAAATAGGTGTTTGTCTATTTTTTAACATTGCAGACTTATCTGCTTTAGAGTTCGGATTGTGGAAACATGTCACATTTAATATTAAATAAATTCGGTTCTCTCACGGAAATCCAGAAGCAAGCTATTCCCCTAGTGCAACAAGGCAAGAACATTTTAATAATCGCACCTACGGGTTCAGGAAAGACAGAGACAGCGGCAGTCCCAGTGATGGAAAAGATAAAAGAGAGCAATCTTAAGGGAATCGCAGCAATATACATAACTCCTCTTCGTGCATTAAACAGGGACATGCTTAAAAGGCTGACTGAATGGGGCAAAGAGTTAGGAATTTCAATATCTGTCCGCCATGGGGACACTCCGACATCCGAAAGATCCTTGCAGGCCAAATCGCCCCCGCAGTTTCTTATCACCACACCAGAAACGCTTCAGGCAATTCTCCCTGCAAAAAGGATGGGAGAGCATCTGAAGAATGTAAGGTATGTCATAGTGGACGAGCTGCACGAGCTTGCAGACAGCAAGAGAGGCGCCCAGCTCTCCATCTGCCTGGAGCGGTTAGCCGAAAAGTCTGGCGAATTCCAGAGGATAGGAATAAGCGCCACAGTCTCTGATCCAATAAAGCTGTCTCAGTTCCTATGCGGGTTCCGTTCTTGCGAGATAATTGATTTGAAATACATGAAGTCAATGAAATTTAATATCTCCTACCCGCAGTCAACCCAGCATCATGAAAAGGAAGCGAATGAGCTGCAGATTGACTCAGCTGCTGTTGCAAGGCTTAAAGAGATCCAGAAGACAATAGAAAACAACAGAACGCTCATATTCGTAAACACCCGTTCCATTGCTGAAATCCTTGGCTCAAGGCTGATGAAGCTTGACCCGAAGATAGCAGTCCATCACGGCTCTCTTTCAAAAGAGGTAAGGGTTCAGTTGGAAGACGATTTCAAGAATGGAAAGCTTCATGCGCTTGTCGCAACCTCTTCCTTGGAGCTTGGTATTGACATAGGAGACATCTCGCATGTAATCCAATACATGTCACCTCGCCAGGTCTCAAGGCTTGTTCAGAGAGTTGGACGAAGCGGCCATACTATAAAAGGAACTTCAAAGGGAACGATAATATGCGCGGATCCGGATGATGTTTTCGAGGCGCATGCCCTTTTAAAGCTAATAGAAGAGGGCCAATTAGAGGAGCAACATATCTGCGAGAATGCATTGGATGTTCTCGCCCATCAGATTGCAGGTATATTGATAGAAAGGGAGAAAGATGTGAGCACAGAGGAGGTTTACAGCATAATAAAGAGGGCCTATCCTTATTCCACGCTTGATCCAGAGAAATTCTTATCTGTGATCAATTTCATGGAGGACAAGAGGCTTTTGAAAAAGAACGGAAACCTGCTGCAGAGAATGTCCTCTACGCGCCTATATTATTACGAGCATCTCTCCACCATTCCATCAGTTGAAAAGTTCCTTGTGAAGGACGCGGCAACAAACAAGATAATCTCCACTCTTGACGAGGATTTCGTTTCCTTCTTTGAGACAAACGAGCTTTTCATAACAAAAGGAGTCCCATGGAGGATATTGGACATTGACAATGAGAGGAGAATAGTGGTGGTGGAGGCAGCTGACGACATCAGCGCAGCAATTCCAGACTGGGAAGGGGAGGAGATACCTACAAGCTACGAGGTTGCTCAGACTGTTGGAAAATTAAGAAGCGATGTTATGGAGCTCCTGAAGGGGGAGGACGGAAGTAAGAATGCAGAGAAAGCATCCAAAGAGCTAGGGATAGAGGCAGAAGCAATCAAGGATTTAATTGAATCATCTGAATTCAGAGAGAGGATGCCGACACATAAGAACATACTGATAGAATGCTGGAACGATGTCGCAGTAATCCATGTATTAGGGGGACTTAATGCAAACAGGACATTGGCGGCAGTGCTGGCAGAGAGGCTCTCAAAGGAATACGGCTCGTCAATAAAAACATTGGTTGACGCGTACAGGATAGCACTGATTCTTCCAAGGAAGGCAGAGTCTAATGTGATAAAAGACCACCTTTTGGCCATCTCCAGGTCAGACATAAGATTGGATTTGGAAACCCACATATCCAAGCATAAGCTTTTCAGATTCAAGTTCATACACATAGGGAAGATGTTCAACCTTTTCCGCGAAACACCAAGGATTTCAGAACGCTTCATCCAGGCATTTATAGGAACCCCTGTTTACGAGGAGACTCTCAGGGATGTTTATTCCTCTTACTATGACTTGAGGAACGCGCAAAAAATACTTGACGGAATCGCAAAGAAGGAGATTTCAGTGCATGCAGTGCATGTTAAGAAGCTATCGCCAGTTGCAACCAGGGCATTAATCAGGAATCATGGCTCAGAGCTTATCACATCAATAGAGCCAACCGCGGAGATAATAAAGGCTTTCAGGGCAAAGCTGCTAGGCAAATCAGGTGTCCTTTATTGCATGCATTGCGGAAAGGATTGGATATCCTTCATAGGCACTTTGCCAGAGAAGGTCAAGTGTCCAAAGTGCGGAAGCAGCGTTGTCACTATCGTGCCTAATTTCGTGTCGGTGGAGGATGTCAGGAAGCTGCTGAAGAAAAAGAGGCTCAATTCAGAGGAAAAGAGCTGGAGGGAAAAGCTTGAAAGGTCGGCAGCAATAATAAGCGCATCAGGAAGGAACGGAGTGATCACGCTTTCCACATATGGGATAGGCCCAACCAAGGCATCTTCAATACTGAGCAAGCCTTACAAGACTGAGGACGAGTTCTTCGCAGCTCTTCTTGAAGCCCAGAAGACATTCATAAGAACAAAGAGATTCTGGGAATTCCATTAGTTTCATTAGCTTCATTGATTTTTTTACTACTGATAGATTTGTATATGTTGTGCAGATATAACTCTATCTCTTAGATTGTGACAAACCAAAAAATAGAATTTTTCTGCTCTACTTATATCTGGGTGGCATTACTTTAGAAATAATATAGCAAACATACCTAAAGTAGCGTAATTATATTGTATTTTTCAAAAAAAAAGAAAAATAGATAAAAATATAAAAAATAAAGATTTTCTATTAGCTGCATCCGCTTGTTGCACCGCAATTAAGGCACTTGTAGCATGCGCCATTCCTTACCATTATTGCTCCGCAATAGGAGCAGGCTGGCGCATCCTCCGAGTTCTGGAATGCAACCTTGCTGTTTTTCTTTTCAGTTGCAATAGCAACGCTTGGAGCTACAATCGGCTTTGTTTCAACCGACTTCTCAACAGCTCCGCTTGCAGCATCGCTGCCCAAGGCTATTTGGCTCCCTGGGGGCGAGCCGATAGCGCTGTTTTCAGGAGGGATTTGGCTTGCTGTTTCTATCGTTTCAGGGATCTCCTCTTCCTTAATGTATGATGTAATAGGTCCTTCAGCTTCAAGGTTCAACCCAACCTCTATCTGCTCCTCCCTGCTCAGGAATTTCAACGCCATCCACCTGAATATGTAATCCATCAATGATTTCGCAAACCTTATGTTCGGATGCGAGGTGTAGCCAGACGGCTCGAACCTCATGTGGACGAACTTCTTGACCAAGGTCTTTAATGGAACCCCATACTGGAGAGCAATTGATATGGATGTTGCAAACGCATCCATCAGCCCAGAGATGGTGCTGCCCTCCTTGGACATGGTGATGAATATCTCGCCCGGCTGTCCGTTTTCATACAGCCCAACCGTTATGTAACCCTCATGCCCAGATATGCTGAACTTATGGGTCACTGATTTTCTCTCGTCAGGAAGCTTTCTCCTGGTGGGTCGGTTTACCACCACTTCCTTCACAACTTCTTTTACAACCTCTTTAACTTCAACCTTGGCCGCCTCGATCTTATCTACCTCCTTCACCTCTTTGGTGAGCGTGATAGGCTGGACCCCTTTCGATCCATCTCTGTATATCGCAATCGCCTTGAGTCCGAGCTCCCATGACATAACATATGCATTGTATATGTCTTCTACTGTAGATTCCTTTGGCATGTTCACTGTCTTTGAAATAGCGCCAGATATGAACGGCTGAACAGCAGCCATCATTTTGATGTGGCCAAGATAACTAATGAATCTGTTTCCATTTGCAGGCTTGAATGCGCAGTCAAACACAGGAAGATGCTCCTCTTTAATGTGGGGCGCACCTTCTATTGTTTCTTTGTCGTCTATGTATTGCATTATCTCATTTACTTGCTGCTCAGTGTATCCTAGCTTCTTAAGGGCAATTGGAACCGTTGAATTTACTATCTTCATCATTCCCCCGCCAACAAGCCACTTATATTTAATTAATGCAATGTCAGGCTCTATTCCAGTGGTATCAAATCGGAAGAGCGTCGTGTAGGGAAAGAGTGTA
>CAZJHL010000015.1:7431-14049 GCA_964545865.1 Microcaldota archaeon
GTTGGAGCGAGCGCGGATATCTGCGCATTCCTGTATCCATACATAGAACCAGTTGCAAATGCATGTCTCCACGCCTCAATCGCAGCGCTCCTTAAATAGTGCGGTACAATATCGCTTATAGATTCAGCTTGATCAAGATGCATTTTTATTACTTCCAACATAGACTCCTTGTTCATTTCGTATTTGCTGAATGCACCTATTCTTTTTGCAACCATTGCAGAAATATAATACCCATATCCTGTCATTAACGCAGTTACTGCTGATGCGTATGTCCTTCCTTCATCACTGTCATAAGGAAGTCCACATGCCATAAGTAGAGCACCAAGATTTGCGTAACCCAAACCAAGAGGTCTGAAGTCGATTGAATTCCTCTCTATTTCAGGTGTTGGGTAGGCGGCGTTGCCGACTATTATTTCCTGGGCAGTAATCATTATCGCAACTGTGTGCTTGAACTTTTCAATGTCAAATCTGCCAGTTTCTGGATCAAGATACTTCAACAGGTTTATTGATGCCAGGTTGCATGCGGAATTGTCGAGAAACATGTATTCACTGCATGGATTGGATGCGTTTATTCTTCCGCTTGCCTTGCATGTATGCCATTTGTTTATGGTGGTATCGAATTGTATTCCCGGATCCCCGCATTCCCAAGTTGCCTCTGCGATCTCTTTCATTACGGTTCTCGCATCCAGTTTTTCACATTCTTTTCCAGTCGAAACATATTTTGTTGAATACTCCTTCCCTTCCTTCACTGCCTGCATGAATTCGTCCGTTGCTCTTACAGAATTGTTAGCATTTTGGAAGAAGATATTCGCATACACATCCCCGTCAAGGGATCCATCGTAGCCAAGCTTTATTAGGTCCCTTGCCTTTCTTTCCTCCTTTGCCTTGCACCAGATGAAATCCCTTATATCCGGATGATCAACATTAAGTATAACCATTTTTGCAGCCCTTCTTGTCTTTCCTCCCGATTTTATTACTCCAGCGAACGCATCGTATCCTTTCATAAACGACACAGGACCAGACGCCCTTCCACCGCTAGAGAGATATTCTCTTGAGGATCTGAGCACTGAAAGGTTAACTCCCGCTCCAGAACCGTATTTAAATAACATTCCTTCAGTTACGGCCAGCTGCAAAATCGCCCTCATGTCGTCTTCAACTGAGTTTATGAAGCATGCCGAACCTTGGGGTCTCTTCTCAACCCCGAAGTTAAACCATACTGGGCTGTTAAATGCAGCATACTGGTTAACGAGAATATAAGTCAATTCATCGCTGAATATCTTCGCCTCTTCTCCAGAAGCGAAATATCCGTCTTTCTTTCCCCACTCAGTTATTGTTCTTACAACTCTGTCTACCATTTGTTTTACGCTTGTTTCTCTTTCAGGCGTACCTAATTTACCTCTGAAATACTTGGAAGCAGCGATATTTGTTGCAGTCTGGGACCAGCTGGCTGGAACTTCTACATCTTTCTGCTCGAATATTTTCTTTCCTTTTGCATCCATGATTATAGAATCTCTTTTTTCCCACATTATCATGTCATATGGATGTACTCCATCCCTGGTGAAAACTCTTTGCATCTTGTATTCTGGAAGTTCTATTTCTTTCTTTGCCATCATTACACCTCAATCTTTATTCTACATTCGCCTGCCTCATGCATGCCTTTAAGTTATTCTAATGTCGATTATTGGAACACCACCTTATTCAACTTTTATTTTTTTGAACACATTATATAGTGGTGTCTAAATTTTCAATAACCAACATCTAGTGATTACAATTTCTTACTTTTGCTTGTTTATAAACCTTTGCTTTCACGTCGGACATAAGATCTTTAGCGTTTTCAAAATTATTATTTTTTAGTGTTTATTTTTTAATTTAAGTTAAATTCATAAGATTTAATTAAAAAATAAGCATAATAGAATATTATAAATGTTATTTATATCAATATAATTCATTATATTCTTCTGTTGCACTATTAATTCCATTTTTTTAGAGGGACGCCCAGTGCTTTATTTTGTTTTAATTTTAATATACCTCTATATTCATCTAATCTATATTGTATTATGGGTTTAGATTATAACTAGTATAAGGCAGTCCTTTGTCTTCGGTCACTTCTTTTTCCCTTGTAAAAATTTGATCTCATTAATTACATCATCTATTGTTTTGAATTCTTTATAGACTGCTGCGAATCTGATGTATGCAATGTCGTCTAGTTTTCTTAGTCTTTTTAGTACCATGTCTCCTATGTGCTTGCTTTCGATCTCTTCTGATTGCTTTGTCCTAAGCTCTCGTTCTATGTCCTCTACAAGCTCAACTATTTTGTTGTAACTAACTGGCCTTTTGCCAACAGATTTGATTATGCTGTTTATCAGTTTCTGCTTGTCGAATTTTTCCCTCTTTCCGTCTCTTTTTATGACTATGATTATGCTTTCTTCAGGCCTCTCGTAGGTGGTAAATCTTTTCTTGCATGAAGGACACTCCCTTCTCCTTCTAACTGCGTTTAGCTCTTCTGTGTCTCTTGAATCAACGACATCAGTATCTCTGTATCCACAGAAAGGACATTTCATGCATCTCTTTCTCATGCTAATTTTAAAAAACTTCTCAATTCTCAACACGCTCTTTTTTGGAATTTAATATGTTCCATAAAACAACAAAAAAGCAAACATTTATATATGGGTTTAATGTCTAATAATTATGACAAATTACAAAGTTCCAAATGGTAGAGTAAAGATTATAGATCCAGATAGGACGGAGCATTACATGAATTTACAAAAGATTGCTTCCGATGAGAATTATAAAACTAATAAAATTAGACGAATATTGAAAAGAGCTGCAGTTGCTACTGCGATAGGCATATCTATTTTTTTGGTTTCTAAATCTTTAAAAGCAGAGGAAGCAATTTCAACAGATTCAGTTTCTATAAATCAAGTATCTGTGCCATCAGAACAATCTCAATCAAGTATTACTTACTCTACTTCCAGTTTGGACATTAGTACGAGCAATTCATTAAACACTACAATAAATAAGATAGTAAATAAGAGCAAAGATGTTATCAATAGCGCAATTGGTTTCGCATCTAAAAAAGAAAAAACCAACCAAATACAAGAGAGATTAAATTGTAAAGATGACAACACAGAGAAGTATGATATGAATGAAATTTCTAAATGCCTTTCATCAAAAAATGAAGATGATGTAGCGGAAGCAGTTATGCAATTGTTAAACAAAAATGCTGTCCCTAACCGAGAAGTAAGAAAAAAGGTTTCTGACTTGGTTTTATATGCAGACGATTTTGATTATGGGAGAATCATGGAGGTAATAAAGAGTCACAAAATCGATGAAGCAGTCCCATCCATAATAAAAAGATTAAAATCAGATTCGAACGGTCCAGATCCGATGTTTAATGATTCAATTCCCGCACTTGGAGTGTTTGCAGTTATGGGAGACTGGAATGCAATTAATACTCTGTTGTCAATCCTCAAAACCAATCCGGATGAGGATATCAAAACAATGGCTGCAGCTTGCTTAATACACGTAGACAAGAATGTAATGCCTGAAATCCTTGCCTTTTACAAATTCACAGATGAAGAAAAAAGAATGTCGTTTATAAGAAAAATGCAAGTATTCCGTGCATTCGACATAGAGATGAATGGTCTTAGCTATAATAAAAGAACAGTATTTTCTAGAATAGAGCAGCTTTTAAAAATCGAAAAAAGTGAAACTATACGTGAAGAACTCGAAATTTCAAAACCATTTTCCTTTGAACTTTAAATTAAAAATAAAAATTAAAAAAAGCATAAAAGAATTAAACCTGAATTAGTACCAGAGATCGTCATATTTTTTCTCTTCTTTCTTTTTCTTGTCTTCAAGGCCTATTGCTTTCAAAGCCTCTCCTTCCTTAAGGCCCGTGAAGATCGCGATCACTTCTATTCTTCCAAGATAGGATTGATCCATTCTTGCTCCGTATATGACATTTGCATACGGATCAACTTCGGATGTTATCATTTCTCCCACTGTGTTTGCATCACCTAATGTCATATCCGGTCCACCAGTTATGTGGAGAAGAACTCCCTTTGCCCCAGTGGGATCGACATCAAGCAATCTGTGATCAAGCGTGTTCTTCACTACCTCTTCAACCTTGCCGATTCCCTTTCCTTCCCCTACTGCGATCATAGATATTCCACCGCCAGTCATTATGGTAGTCAGGTCAGCGAAGTCAAGGTTGATGAGTGAAGGATTGAGAAGCGTTTCGCTTATTCCTCTTACTGCTCTTGCCGTTATTTCATCTGCTATCATGAATGTCTGTTCGATTGGCAGGTTTGGAACAAAGTCAAGCAATTTCTGATTGTCAATTATGACAAGCGTATCGCTTACTTTCTTTAAATTTTCAATACCTTCCTTTGCTTTCTGCAATCTTGCTCTCTCGATTCTGAATGGATAGGTGACGATAGATACCACTATTGCACCGTTTTTCTTTGCAACTTCCGCAACTACTGGTGCAGCGCCCGTACCCGTACCTCCTCCCATACCTGCTACCAGGAAAACAAGATCAACATCTGATAAAGCAGCTTCTATATCTGGTTTGTTTGACTCTGCAGATTTTTGCGCTATGTCGGGATACCCTCCAGCTCCAAGGCCTCGTGTTATTGACTGGCCGATCAGTATCTTCTTTGCTGGTTGTTTGATTGTATCAAGATGAATTCTATCCGTATTTATTGCTATCAGTTCTGGTCCTTTCATCCCATAATCAATTAGTCTCTTAATGGTGTTACAACCTCCACCACCAACTCCCACTATTGCAATCTTTACTCCAGATGTAGAATACTCTTTTACCATTTGATCACGCTCACACTATATTTCTGCCTCGTAGAAATATATTTTGTTGAAATATCCAATCCATTTCAATAATTAAAATGTATTATGTGTTATTGATTTGTTAATTTTATAAATATTCTTTTTCGTTTGTTTTACTAAATTCAACAAGTATCCAACAACAATCTTCAATATTTTATAATTTTAGCTCTCCAACCGAGTCCTTTATTTCTTTTATTGGATTTAATTTGTTTCTCATTTTCTTATATATAGCCAGCATTTTTGCATCAAACGAATCCATTATCTCAGGCAGGAATTTTAGATATTCCGCTTCAAAACTTTTTTCTTCAATCCCGTATCCGATTCCCATCTCTTCTATGAATCTGACATGATTGCTTCTTTCCGAATAACTTTTATCATAGATCGCAATCACAGGTTTTCCATAGCTTAATGCCTCTGTGATTGTGGTATGTCCACCATGGCAGATTACTACTTTGCAGGATCCATAATACGGCTTAACGTTTCCTACCTCAGAGCTGTATACTGCATAATCTCCCAAGTAATTTTTCAGCTTCTTATTGATCGTCTCATTTGTGGTTATTACTAAGCAATCCTTATTGTGTTTGGCTTGCTTTGCGCTTTCTATAAGCGGGCCGATCATTTTGATGCGTTCATTTTCCATTAGGTTGTATTTCGCAACAGTGAATGGGGGAGGAAAATCAGGAACAAGTATCTTTTCAGGATAGGACAAAATCAATTGGTTAAGCTCATTCGCGATCGGCCGCTGTATGCCGTTGATGCCTACTAAAGAAGAGGTGTCGTTTGTGATCATTATAGTTTTCTTTCCTGCAATCCTAGCAAGTATTAAACCTAGTGGCGATCCATCCACTATGACAAAATCCACCTCTCTAAATCTCTTTATTATGTCCGATGTAATGGATGGGTTGAAAAATCGCATTATCTGTCTCAGGTTTGCAACTATTTTCGTCTTTCCTTTTGTCTCTATCTTGTACGGGGAAGGAATTTCAATGAAATCTTTCTTTCTCATCTTAAGATATTCGGCCCCCATTCCGAATGTCATTATAGGTATGCCCAAAGATTCCGATATTGAGAAATCTCTTGCGACATGCCCATATCCGTTTCCTTCACTGAAAATCAGTCCTTTCATAATCTAAATAGAGAGGGAAACTTTTTATTTATTCACAATAATCAATTATCAGAAATAGCAACAGTGATTTTTGTGAGAGCTTTCATTGCGATTGAAATTCCAAACGAAATTAAGGAGAAGATAATCCAGCTTCAGGAAGAGATTAGGGCCAAATTTAAGAAAGAGATAAAAATGGTGGAACCAGAGAATCTTCATTTTACGCTCAGGTTTTTCCCAGAGATAGGTGAAAATACAGTTGAAAAAATAAAAGATACAATCAAAGGATTAGAATTCGAAGATTTCGAACTGAAATGCAGAGGAACAGGTGTTTTTCCAAATGAAAACTACATAAGGGTAATCTGGATCGGTGGAGACAGCGATGGAAAATTGGAAAAGGTAGAAAAAACACTTTCAGAAAGATTAGCATCTATCGGATTGA
Organism: Microcaldota archaeon; assembly: GCA_964545865.1. Lineage (GTDB taxonomy): Archaea > Micrarchaeota > Micrarchaeia > CABMEP01 > CABMEP01 > DTQF01. Next base: position 13,821 of record CAZJHL010000015.1, read on the forward strand.
AAAAAGAGAGATGTGAAAAGTTCGTAAGTCATTTAACCATAGGCAGAGTAAGACAGAAGATAGACTTCAAAGGATTTCTTGATAAATACAGAGAGCAGGATTTTGGAAGCTTTACAATCAGCAAAGAGATGATAAAGCTAAAGAGAAGCCAGCTTACTCAGGAAGGACCGATATATAGCGACCTGTAATCTTAACCAGTAATGGCTAACTCTTACTTAATTATATTTTA
>CAZJHL010000016.1:0-561 GCA_964545865.1 Microcaldota archaeon
GGATTATTTTTCTTGTCGATGGCAAAGAGACAAGCTCATCTACAGTCATTTCTGAAAGGTATATTCCTTTCTTCTCGAGTTTGCTCTTCAGAATAGAATAGAACTGGGGATAATTGGATGCGAATTGGTAGTTCGGCACCCTCAATATATAAACATCATTCGGTATTGGATTCTGTTGGATTACCATGTCAAAGCTTATGTTTGTAGCGTTCTGGGAAGAAACTTCAACCAGAGCGAACCATCTTGTTTTGTCAGAGCCAGAGTCAAGATAGCCGGAGCTTAATACGTTTACTGAAATGGTTGGTTTTGCTATTTCAGTTATTGGAGGAGTTACTGGAACTGAAGGACCAGTGTAGTAAATGAAAAGAAAATATCCTCCGATCGCCAGCAAACAAAGAACAAATACAATTATGAAATTGATTATAGGTGAAGGCATTGCCTTTACAGGACTGAACTGCTTAGGTTCTTTTTCCTTTTTCTCTGCGTACTTCTCCTTCGGCTTAAATACAGATGACAATGAATCCAGGATCATCTGTGGGGTGAGCTCGGTTGTCTTCTTTA
>CAZJHL010000016.1:589-5984 GCA_964545865.1 Microcaldota archaeon
TATTAAACTTGTAAACTGCCCTGTGAACCTTTGCGAATTTTCTTTGATTCGTTTGAATCTTCTCATCCGGCATACCTATCCTCTTTGTTAAATCATCAAGCCACACTAATCAGAGTTTTGCCACTTTGTGTCACTCTCTCTGCGCCAAATATCCTTCTCGAACCATCTTATTGAGTATCTCTTCCACTCTCTGCTCGCTAACCTTGTTTATCCTGGCGAAGTCAGAGATGTTAATCTCGTAGTTGTGCTCATCCAGCCAGGTCTGTATCCTGGAGATGAGAACATCGTCAGAAACCATCTCGAGTTCCTTTATCCTCAGCATCAGCTGATTCTGCTGCTCCTTTAGCTCCATGTTTGATTTCCTGAGGCTTTCGTTTGCAGCCGTTATCTCTGCAAGCTGCTTCTTTATCCTGTCGCATTCCTCCTTCACTGAATCGTACTTTGAGAAAAGCTCCTCGTAAGTGGAGGAGGTGTATTCCAAAAGGCGCGACATGAAGTTGTCGACAACCTGGTAAAGCTGCTTGTGGTTAATGAAATAAACATTCTCAAGAAGGGTTGCGAGGTTCAAAAAATACCTAAGTATCTCCAACCTTCTTTTCTTTGGGCTCTCTTCTGGATTGTAGCTGTATATTATCTCTATGCTGTCTGGGTTGAGGTATGTTATTGAAAAGAGATAAGGGTTCTTCTGGATGTCTCTTCTCTCAATATTGATCGCGGCTATCCCTGATTTCGTCTCTACTATGTCTAAAAACTGCAGCGGTGAAAGCGCGTCTATTATCTCCTGCGTTCCTTTCAGCATCTTCGCCTCTATCTTGAATCCCTCTACGAATGGCTCTCTTGATGAAACCTGCTGATCTTTCTTGTCCAATGAAACCATCTTATCTCCTCTTTACTTTTTGCTTTGATTTCTTCGACGCTTCAGCCTCTTTCTGCCTTTTCTCCTTTGAAACAGATTCTGTCTCTATTGCTGGGAAATATCTGAACAATGAAACGAATATCAACAGTACGAATAATAGGATGACCATTGAAATCGTGGCTGGAATGAAATTGAGAGTGTTGTTGAGCAAAGCCAGTATGATTGCTATTACTGTAATCACTGCAACTACTGCGACTATCTTGACTATAGAGGATTCAAATTCCTTTCTTCTTTTGATTGCATCTTCAAGATGCTTCTCGCATACTACGAGCTCGTTTTCTGCCGCAACCTTGAAGAATCTCTTGAGATTCCTTATGGATGAGATAACTATGTCTTCCTTAACGCGTTTGTAATCTCCTCCCTTGACCTCTTCCTTTCCGATTATGCATACTTTCGCCATCAAAATCCCTCTTTAGATGAATGTGACAGATAACTTAGGCCTTATCGGCATGTTGATGTGATACTATTCTAATGTTACCTGAGTCAGTTCCCTTTCACCGGCGCCCGTCTTCTTTTGATCCACCTTGGTGAAAATGTTTATGATTGTGCTGTCGTCTATTCCAAGCTCTCTGAAGAACATTGTGATCGTTTTCCTATTTACACCGCTTCTTTCAAGCTCGATTACGAACTCTATCGCATCAAGATGCTTTGCCTTCTTTTCAATTAACGTTGATATTTCTTCAACTCTCTGATCGCTAAGCCCCATTTCTCTAAGTCTCTTCTTGAATGCTGTCCTTTCCATTGAAAAACTCTTCGGCATTGTCTCATCCCTTCTTTGTGCCTCTGTAAGCACAGATAAAATATCAATGAAGTAGTCCACTATCGGCTCTTCACCGTCAACTCTCCTTAGTATGAATGTCTCGCTGAATGGAGTGGTCTGCTCGTACGCCATTGAAATTGCTGCCTGCCCCACTCCAAATCCCAGGATCTGCTGCCTTATGTAGTTGCTGAATCTTAGTGAATTTTGCAGGTAGTCAAGATACTTTTCAAACTTTAATCTAAGCATGATCACTGTTCCGACGTTGCTGAATATAACTTCACTGATGTCGGTCGGAGTCTGAGATGCGACTATCAGTGCGAACTGATATTTTCTTCCCTCTCTCACAATCATGACCGCATCGCTGTTCTCATCCTTGGAAATCTTCCAGGCCTCGTCGAGCACGACCAGAAGCTTTATTCCCTTCTCTGGCTTCCAGCCCTCCATCCTCATCTTTTCCTTTATGAACTGCAGGATTGTCAGAGCTGCTAAGGCACGGAATGTCTCGTCTGGAAGGCCTGAAAGGTCGATCGCGACAAGACCTGACGTGAGAAGCTTGTCAAGGTCTATTGTCGACTGCTCTGCGAAATAGTCGTCGCCTTCAAGCGTGAATTTCTTGATTTTGTAAATCGCATTCTGGAGCTCTGCTGGAAATTCATAGGTTCCTGCCTCAAGCATCTGCTGCAGATTCTTCTGAACATCCTTGAGTGTTGGAGGCCTTAGTGGATTTCCTAAAGCATCCTTCTGGTCCTTTTCAGAAAGTTTGAAGCCTGCATTAAGATAAGCCTTTTCAATGGCCTCTTCCACCAATCTTCTCTGCTCTGGATACTGGCCGATGTCTGTGAGAATCTCAAGAGAACGAATCACCTGCTTTATCCTGTCCGATGGCTTCATTCCACCTAAATCAAGAAGATTGAGATAGGATCCCCTCCCTAATGCAACAACCATTCCATTAACCTGCTTTACCCACGCCTTGTATTCGCCAGCCCAGTCAATGATGACCGCGTTTGCGTTCCAGACCAACGCTGCCCTGAGTAGGAAGGTCTTTATCAAATAAGATTTACCAGAACCAGTGATTCCTGTGATTGCGATATGCGGATTTGTAAGTCTCTTGAAATTCCAATAGAACGGAACGTTGAAAACAGCTGTCCTTCCCAAATAGATTGAATCCTTAGGGTCACCCATAAGATATTCTGCAGGTGGTTCGGGCGGGCTTACTAATATAGCTCTTCTTCCTATGTCTGTATTTTGAACATCATTTATCTTCAGGTCACCCATCTATTCACCACTTTTTGACTCTAGCTATCCAGCTGCTTATATTTATGCCTCTACAAATTCCTTCAACGCTTTGATGGTCGGAGGCACCATGTGCTCAAGATCATAGCATTTCATCATGTCTTCTCCGTATAAATAGGATACCTCTACATTGAGGGCATTTGCAAGCAATGTCTTTATTTCTGCTGCCTGGTTCTTTGCAACTGCAACTGCTGCGTCTTTTGTAACGCCCACTCCCGTGGTCATTGCGTATGCAATCAATCCCATCGGCCTTTCTCCGGACATTATTCTATTTAATTCTGCTTCGTACATTGCAACTTCCTTTTCCAACCTATCTAGTGCAAGAACATCTGGCTCTGATTTCTCTCTTTCTCTCTGAAGCTTTAATTGCGCTTCATACTTCTTTGTCTCCACATCCTCTCTGTATTTTGCTATATCTTTAGCATAGAGAAGAGTTGAGATCTTGATTGGGTATTTTATGTTTGCAATCGCTCTTTCAAATGAATCAATAAAAACCATGTTTTCTTCTTGAGATCTTTCTGTTGTTGACTTATACATCTTTATATGCAGAAAAACAGATGCATAATATTCGTCTCCTATCTTCTTTACTATCGCATCCTGGGCTGGAGTGGTTTCCCATTGTCCGTCGTGGACTTCTATGATATTAAGCCTCTTTGTTATGTATGGGACAACCCAGTATCCGTATTTCCAAAGCAGGAAGGATAGGACTGCGGTGAACAAAGACAATCCAGCCATAATGAATTGCAGTGTGCTTCCCCCTGGAAGTGTTGCCATTATTAAGAAAATCAATATAGAAACTCCTATTGCTCCGTAAGCCATTTGTCTAGTGGTAAATCCGAGTGCCATAGCTATCGTTTATTATTTCTTTATAAAGTTTTTAAATGCTATGTATTGAATAGAAATTTGCTAAAAATAGAGTTAAATTATACTAAAAATAGATGCTAAAATAAATGTTTAAAATAAAACAAAAAATTTATGGATAGAACCTTTCTGTGCAGAAGTCAGAGGTTGCTATCTCAGGAACGAAAACGCTCAATATGGGTCTCGCCAAAAGGAAGATTAAAAGCGAGATAACTGCTCCCACAACCATGGAGGTTGCCCACCCTGTTGCCTTTGACTTCATCTCTGCGCCGAATACGTGCCCTATTCCATAAATGACTGCTGCTAATACGAATAATACTATAGCTATTATTGGAAGGATTTGCGTCAGTTGGACGCATATATCATTCAATCCTATTATTAATCTTTCTGTAACCTCTGAGGTTCCTTGTGCAAATAATATTGCAGTTAATAATAAACAGGAAGCTAATATTTTGTTATTCATTTCAAACACCTTTGTTTGTTATATTTAATTTACTTATGTTTGTAATAAAAGATTTAAAAATATGGCTAAATTCACTATACTGGACATACTTCGCTAAGTGTGTAACCTGATAAGTTAGAAATTAAGACTGATGCAACCTGAACAATTAATAAACCTACAACCGCACCTGTAACCATTGACATTGACCATGATATTGCTTTTGCCCTGGTTTCTGCTCCGAAGAATTGGCCCCCTGCATATGATACTCCTGCAAGAACAAAGAGAACAAAAGCGACAGTTGGAATAACTGAATTAAGATCTTTGTAGAGGCTGCAAAGTGTTGATTTTAATTTCTCAGAACTGGCACCTGTAGTTGTAGTTGTCTGTGCTGATAAAAAAGAAGATAGAAAAACAAAAAACAGAGCAAAGGCTAGCTGAAATCTATTGAAATATATAGATTGACCATGTCTCCTAGCCTTTGACGTTCTCATCTGTATCACTTAATAAAAAGAAAAATTAGTTAGAAACCAGAGCATGCACTTGAACCTATCTGGTAGCTTCCACCACCAAATGCGGATATTATCATTGGTCCAATTATCCATAGCAAGAATGCTACTATTGCACCTGTTATCATTGTCATTGCCCACTTTGAACCTGTTGCTCTTGCTTCAGCTCCAAAGAATTGGCTGCCAGCATATACAACACCTGCAAGAACAATAAGAACGAATGCTATTGGACCTAAAAGGCCTGCAGAAAGATCACATACTGTTCTAAGGACTGATTTAAGTTGTGTGCTTGCTTGAGTTGCGGAACCTGTTTGTGCAAAAACCAATGTTCCTAAAAGGAATAATGCCATCAATACTCCTAATTTCTTCATACTATCTCACCTTTGTTTGCTAAATCATTAAATGTCTGCATTGCTAATATTGCTAGCAAGCTGACATTTTATATACACGTGTAAATATTATAAATATTATCCTCTAACCATAGTTATGGGTTACACAAAAAAAATAATCAGCATTCTAGAAAAGGAAAGACTCTATCAAAAATCCATCCCTTCCATAATTTTTGAAAGAAAGGCTAACATAAGCGGGGGATGCCTTCATCTATACTTCGAGAGAGA
>CAZJHL010000016.1:6043-8717 GCA_964545865.1 Microcaldota archaeon
ATAGAATCTGGATCCTTAGCTAAAGGAACCTCTACTGTGCTTTATGATCCTAAATCAAGGACAGCCTTCTTTAAAAATAATAACTATTATGGTTGGCTGAAGTCTGTTGCATTAGCACTGATGGGGGATGTGTTAGAGGACAACCATAATATATTTTCAGCCCACGCTGCACTACTCAGCGTAAACGGAAATGGAACATGCATAATTGGTCCATCTGGAGCTGGAAAAACAACACTTAGTTATGGGCTTCTGACAAATAAAAATGTTAAGATAATAGCTGATGATTGGTTCTACTTCAAGTTTGTAAATAGTACAGTGACTGGATATAGGAGCGAGAAGAATACCTATATAAGAGCGGATTTAAGCCAAAGCTGGAAGCAGTACTGCGACATTATGAAATTCGCAAAGACTGACAACAAAGGAAGAGCGATAGTGAATCTTGCAAAAGTTGTCGGGAAAGAAAAAATCGCTGATGTAGCAGATATAAATAAATTTATAATACTAAGAAGAGAAAAGAAAAAGCCGATAACTGAAAAACTCAATGTGAATGAAGCATTGAAACGATTATTTGGAAACGATTTTTTCAACCCGCACTGGCTGCAGAAGAATGATTGGAAGATGAAAGTAAGAAAGAATGCTTATTCAATGCTGTTGAAGAAATGCGATATTCTTTTATTGAATACGATAGAAACTCCAAAGGAGTCTTTAGATAGAATTCTTGATTTTTCTGAAAAATGAAAATAAGAAAAACAGAGTTAAGCCAACCGAATAACAATGGAAAATCAGTGGAAATGAGGTTGGATGAAATATATAAATATGTAAGTTAATATACAACCACTAAAATGAAGTGTTATTTTTCGCATCGCTTGATGCTTTGAATGATTATTGACGGTGGGAATATGGCAAAAGAAAAAAGCGAATATGTAAGAGAACTGGAGGATTTACCTGGCATCGGACCTGCTACTGCCGAGAAGCTTAAGGCAGAGGGATATGATACTATTGAAAAAATTGCAACTGCTTCACCACACGAAATCGCTGAAATCGGAGAGATAAGCGTTGACAATGCAAAAAAAGCGATCGAGGCAGCGAAGAAATCCACTGAAATAGGATTTGAGACTGGAGACCAGGTATATGAAAGAAGAAAACAAATCGCAAAGATAAGCACAGGGTCAAAGGAGCTTGACGATCTTCTTGGCGGAGGCGTTGAAACTCAGGCGATAACAGAATTCTTTGGCAAATTTGGTTCAGGAAAGACACAGGTCGGATTCCAATTAGCAGTTAATGTGCAGAAGCCCGAAGGACAAGGAGGACTAGCTGGAAAAGTTCTTTTCGTAGATTCAGAGGCAACATTCAGACCTGAAAGAATAAGGCAAATAGCTGAAGCCAATGGAATGGATCCGGACCAAGTATTGAAGAACATTCATGTTGCAAGGGCGATGAATTCTGACCATCAGATATTGCTTATAGAAAAAGCTGATGAAATTATAAAGAAGGAGAATATAAAACTCATAATTGTAGATTCTCTTACTTCCCAATTCAGATCAGACTATGTTGGAAGAGGTGCGTTAGGAGAGAGACAGCAGAAGCTTAACAGGCACATCCGTGCTCTCCAAAGACTTGCGGATACATACAATGTTGCAGTATACATAACAAACCAAGTTATGGACAATCCTGCAATTCTATTCGGAGATCCAACCACTCCGATCGGTGGCCACGTTCTTGCACACCAGTCAACATATAGAGTTTATGTAAGAAGAGGAAAAGAAGAAAAAAGAATAGCAAGACTTATCGATTCCCCAAACATGCCTGAAGGAGAATGCGTGTTCAAAGTTACTCCGGAAGGTATAAAGGATTAAACTGGCTCATAAAATATTTTTGAAAAATTTGTTCGTTTATTTCTTCTTTTTGTTTTTATTGCTTTTTTTATTTTTGTCTAACTTTTTAATTGCCTCAATTACCTCATCAATTATGAATTCAGGGGTGGAAGCGCCTGCACTTATGCCAACCTTATTTACTCCCTTAAACCACTCTTCCTTTAGTTCTGCTGCTGTCTCTATATGGTATGTTGGTTTTATTCTGCTGCATACTTCTGCAATCCTTCTTGTATTTCCACTATTCTTCCCTCCGACAACGATCATGATGTCTGCTTGCTCTGCAATCTTTCTTGCGGCCGGCTGCCTCATCTTTGTTGACTGACAAATTGTATTGAATACTCTGACTTCCTTTGCCTTATAATAAAGCTCAGCCACAATGTCATCTACTGCTTCCGGCTCTAGTGTAGTTTGGACAACTGCGCCTATTTTTGGCATCTCTTTTAATGCCCTCGCTTCTTCCACGCTTCCAACTATAATTGAACCTGGAGCATATCCCTGCGCTCCTAAAGCTTCTGGGTGGTTTTTTTCACCTATGATTATGACTTGATACCCTTCTTCTGCAAGCTTCCTTGCATATTCTTGCTCCACTTTGACAAAAGGACAGGTTGCATCTATTACCTCTACCACTCCTGCCTTTTCCTTTATCTTTTTGAATACATCGGGTGAGACACCGTGTGCCCTTACAAAAATAGTACCTGGCTGTATTTCTTCAATCGTATTTACCATTTTCACTCCTTTTTCCTCAAGGAGCTTTATCTGTTGCGGGTTGTGCACTATAGGGCCGAATATCTGAATGTTCT
>CAZJHL010000016.1:8728-12477 GCA_964545865.1 Microcaldota archaeon
GCTTTTTCAACCATGTCGATTGATCTCTTCACTCCGAAGCAAAATCCTTTAGGCTCAGCTACCATTATCTCCATAAGAAACACCTTTAATTAGAAACAAGAGTATTAACAAGAAAAGAAATATAAACATAACAAAAACAGAAAAATTGGAAAAAGAAAAAATTAAGGGCTTTCGCCCTTTCTGAATTCACGGCTGTTATTTTGTTTTTACTCTGTCTTCCATGGCTTCTGGCTGCTGAGAACAATGTATCCGATTATCAAGATCACTGCTACAAGAAGGATCAAGCCTAACGGGCTTTCCTCCTTCTTCTCAGAAACCACAACTATTTCTGGCTCCTCTTCACCACCAGTAGTTGTGGTAATCTTTGGAGTTTCTGCTGGAGCCTGGATCTCATCTCCTGTTATTGCAAAGTAGCTGAAGCCAGGTGTTGTTGCTTCGAATGTTATTGAATCCACATCTTCAAATCCTTTAACTGTCTGTAATTCTTGCCACTGTCCGTTTGCATATCTAAGGAGCTTTATTGTATCTGCATCCACATTCTGCTTACTTATTTCGGATTTCTTCAATGTGAATGTTATCTTTGCACTTTGCACTGCATCGCTAGCTGCTCCAAAGTTAATTTCTATGTAATTAAGAACCTTCTTTGATGGCTCTTGAATTGAAGAAGGTCTTTCTACAGGTTTGATTGAAACTTGTACATTGGACACCGAGGATCTTGTTGCGATTGATATCTTTGATATTCCAGTTCCTTGCGCAACACCACTTGCCAGCTTTGCAATGTCGATTGTTACTTGCTCGCCTACAGCAGCATTCAAGCTGAATACAGCTGTTGAAGCTGTTGAAGCCACGACGCTTACTGGAGTTGTTGGCGCAGGGGTTTCTTCAGGCTGTGGCTGAATCAATGGAGGTGTCACAAGTGGGATATAAGGTGTGACGTTTGTTGTCTGGTTCGTAGTGGTTGTAGAGCTAGAACCACCTGAGGAAATTGTAACGCTGAATGAAGTGCTGTTTGATTCATTCATTACATTTCCGATCGGATCTGCGCATCTCACATAATATGTTCCAGATGTTGTTGAGCTATATGTTATCGATATGCTGTGCGTCAAGCCACCTGTTGTTGTCATATTTGACATGTTCTCATAAGCAATGTCGCTTGTTGCATACCTGCATACTGCAAATTCATTTGTTGTCACGCTTAATGTGACAGTAGAACCCGAGGTAGTTGCACTTATGGCAGTTACATTTGGTGCAACTGTATCGTTAACAGATATGTTAGTAACTGTTTCGTTTCCATAGTTTCCTGCCAAATCAAATGCTTTTACAGTTATATAATATCCACTCAAGCTTGCGTTAACTGCCAATTTGACGCTCCATGTGGTATTTGTTGTCGTAGTGGAGCTTATTAACTGTTCGTCCTTATGGATTGAAATGTTGGTGTAGTTTAGGTGGTCATCTGTTGAATTTCCAGATATTGTTATTGTAGCGGAATCGAATTCTGTATCATTTGCTGGTGATGTGATTACAACCACTGGGTTTGTCATATCAACAGTTATGTTTGTAACTGTCGCGTTTCCATAGTTTCCTGCTGTATCGCGGGATGTTGCTACTATCGAATATACGTCCTCAGCTGGAACCGACAAAGATGTGATTATCGATTTTTCGTCAATTATCATCGTTGAATTAACAAGCGCGCCGGTGCTGTTATACACTGAAATGTTTGTATCTGCATCTTCAGAAACTGTGATATGTATCGTTATTGCTTCTCCTTGTATTGAGTTTGTTGCTGGTGAAGTAATGTTCACAACTGGAGCTACAGTATCTATGTTTATTATTTGTGTAAGATTTGCTGTATTTCCTGAAGCACCACCGAAGTCGCGTGCCAGTATGAATACATTGTGATTTCCGTTTGATAAGTTGCCGCTTTCAAACACACAATTCATGATTTCCGGATCTGCAGTTGCTTGACAGTTTGTCTGATTTACTGTTGAATTGAACACATAGCTTGTGTTGTCTATTTGTACCAACAGATAGCTTATTGTTGTCTTTGTTCCGTTGAGTGTTATATTTATTGTTGGTGTCGTATCGTTTGTAGGATATAACGGGGCATTAAAAGTTATATTTGGAGCTACATTATCAGTTATGTTATATCCTGAGAAGCCGTAAACTGCGAACGTCAGATTTCCTTCTCCAACGCCTTGGACCCAAACAATTGAGGTATTGTCATATCCCGCTGCCCCAACATCCTTCTGTATGTTTGGCTGGGAAACGAATGGAAGGTGGAACAGCTTAACTGTTGCATTTGTATTAAATTCAGAAAGATATGTTGTGTTGAAGTATATTCTTGAATCTCCGAATTCACCAGGCAATGTTATATTGACTTCCATATTAGATAAGAGCATACCGAGCTTTGGTCCCGTAGTTGGATCTGACATGTTTATTGAAGAGAAGTTGAACATGGCAACTGTCTCGAACTGGGACATCCATGCTGGGGAACCTTCAGGTAATCCACCCATCATGCATGAGATGTTAGCCTTTAATTCAAGCACATAATTTACATGTTCGAAGTCTGTCTCTTTAGTTAGATCTGTTGTTGCGTCTCCCCACTGGTAGCATGGATTGCCGAAGAAGGAAGGTCTTGTGAAGTTGTATAGAATGACTGGTCTTACTGACTGACCAACTGCAAGGTTATCTGAGTTGTCTGCACCGAATACAGTTATGTTTAAAACATTAAACTCAAAACTGCTTACATCGGTCACTGTAATCGTTGCATTGAATAAGCCACCACCTAATGAGGTCGCATTAATCAAGCCGATTCCAGGTTGGTTCAAAGCACTGAAATTCACAGTTATAAATTTGATTCCATCCGCACCATATCCATGATCTGAAGCGTTTATTATTACTGTAATGACATTGTTTGGCGCTGTAGAGGAAACGAATGTATCTGTTTCATTTAATGATATGTCCCAGATTACAGGAGGTATTCCATCTATCACTGTAAATGCTGCGTTTGAAACTGCGCTGTGTCCATTTTCATCTGTGACGTTTATATCATAGACGCCTACTGAAACAACTGGGACAGTAACATTCAGAATTGCCCCTCCAGTTGAATTTGTAGTATTCGCTCCGTTGATGTTTGCGATAGTATTGTTAAATTTAACAATTAATTCTGAATTTGGACTGAAACCATGGACTATGATAATCGCTGTTGAATTCAAAACAGAGGAATTTATATTGCCTTCAGTTGGATTGATCGAATCGATGGTCGGGTTGAAAAGCAATGCATTATAAACGGTCTGACTTGAACTTGATATTGTCTCTGTTGAATTTGAATAATTTATATATGTTGCTTTTGAGACCGTAATTGTATGTGGCCCCCCACCAAGCCCAGATGGATCTTGGGCGATGTATATAATGCCATTTGCAGTTGCATCTGCATCATTTGTGCCACCATCTATCGCAGTTAAACCACCTGTGATAGCTGCAGTTGCTCCCGTTACCGGATTGCTTGCAACATCTACCACATTCACTTTAACAGTGTATAATACGTTTGAAATTGTTACTTGACTTTGTGAATCTCCATCACCAGTACGATCCGTGTATGAAGCAGACTTAGTGACAAAGCCTGCCTTTTCTATCTTTGCAGATGCGCCTGTTTTTGCTATTGGTTCTGCGCAGTAATAAACATTAGCAACTCCAGTACATGGCGTATCATAAGAGTCTCCCACTGTAACTGTTGCACCTGAAATTGG
>CAZJHL010000016.1:12494-12732 GCA_964545865.1 Microcaldota archaeon
CGCGCCAAGCTCGTCAAGCGCTGTAATTTTTACACCATAAATTACATTTGAAATCGAACCTACTTGTTGTGGATCCGAGTTCGAAGTCCTTTCAGATACTCCATTTACTGCGTAGAACATTTGAACATAACCATCTAGAGTTACTCTTCCGGTTATTGTTCCGCCTGAATTAGCTAGAAGAACTGGACAATACCAGATTCCGCTCGATTTTGTACACGCATCAGTTCCAGAACCATTG
>CAZJHL010000016.1:12742-13956 GCA_964545865.1 Microcaldota archaeon
TAAGAGAAGACCAGTCACGGAATTAGTGATATCCACACCGAGCCCCTCGGTTGTTATAGAAGTGATTTTGTATGCATACTTAACTCCCGAAACATAGCCATCTAAGCCAGGGGTGTTTACATTTGAATAAACGCCCGCACTTGAATTATCTGTCTGGACATAGCCATTGAGTATCACATGTAATTGAACATTATCACCATTATCACAGCTAGACTCCACTTGCGGTGGTGCTTCAACAATACCTAAACCATTTGTAGTTGGATCTCCAGATAAATTTGTGAAAGAGCCTCCTTCACAAAGAACTTGCACAGTTGCGCCTGCAAGTGGCTGTCCTAACTCATCAGTTACAGTTACTTTTATATCTCCAGCTGCTGCCGAGACGAAGCTCACGCTAAGCATGAAGAAAAATAAAAATGATAAGACAAACAGGTTTCTGAATCTATTTTCAGAAACAAAAAACGAAAACACTGGATTAGATTCTATTTTTTTATTCATAGTGGGACACCTTTTAAACGCCTTAATCATGAAATGTAAAACAAGAGGTTGACGATGACCTCTGAATCGGGTTACAAATGATTAAACCTATAAATTTAAAAATATATCTTTAAGGCAGTTGCAAGAAATCATAGGTATTGAAACTAGTGACTGGAATCGTTAGGATGGAATGAAATCCGATGAGTTATTTATTGATATGGTATCGGTTATGAATATTACTATATCTATATATCTATTTTAACTAGTAAAGTAAATTACTATATTGTTGTAATTATAATCTAAATTTTGTAATTTTTAATTTTTGTAATGGCTCTTCACGTAATCTTCGATCAGTTTCTTGTACTGCTCAGATATTGTCTTTGCGGCTCCTGTAAGCGTTGCGATCTGCTTTCCGTCTGCAAAGACTGGTGCGGAAGGAGTTTCGCCTGCTCCTGGAAGACTGAGACCTATGTTGGCCTCTCTTGATTCTCCAGGTCCGTTCACAATGCAGCCCATTACCGCAACCTTCATGTTCTCAAACCCCTTGTAACCCTGCCCCCTCCAGACTGGAGACATCTCCTGCAGGTATTTGCTTATCTCTTCTGCGATTGTCTGGAATACAGTGCTGGTTGTCCTTCCGCATCCTGGGCAGCTTGTCACCATTGGAAAGAATGCCCTGAGACCCGATGTCTGAAGTATTTCCTGCGCAACTATCACCTCTTCAGTCCTGCTGTGTCCTG
>CAZJHL010000017.1:0-6184 GCA_964545865.1 Microcaldota archaeon
TTTATTCTGTATACCTTGATTGGATTTTTTTTTTTTTTTTTCATCGCCTGACCCGTCTCTAGGTCGAAAACAGCTCCATGCCAAGGGCATTGGATGTAAGGCTTTCCTTCCTGCACAATCGTTCTTCCTTTGCAAAGGGGTCCTTTCATGTGCGTGCATTCGGCATCTGTTGCGTAGATTTTTCCCACGATGTTATAAACTGCTATTTTCTTTCCTTCTATCTCAAAAAGCTTGCACCCATTGTAGGGTATCTCATTTAAGTTCGCTATTTTTTTCATTTCAATCACATTCACGCGTCATATCGTTTATACATCTTTTTTGAGAAATATTATTAATTTTGTTGCACATTTAATAAGCATGGACAAGGAGAACTATGTAGAAGAAGGAAAAGCAAAAATCACAGTCTCGGACTCTATTTTTTACAATCCTCACATGAAGTTTAATCGGGACATTTCTTCTTTAGCGGTCGGTGCATTAGCAGCCACACTTTCAAACAGCTCTGACATCCAGAAATTAAGAATATGCGATGGAATGGCGGCGTCAGGGATAAGAGGAATCAGGTATGCAATAGAAAATGAAAACATTGAGCATATCACATTTGTGGATGGCGATCAGGCTGCGTGCGAGACCATATCTAAGAATATAGAGTTGAACGCGCTTAAGGAGAAATCAATTTCTGCTAATATTGTTAATGACGATATAAACCATCATCTTTACAGAGGTGGGATTAAATATAATTTCATTGAGCTTGATCCCTTCGGTTCTCCTGTTCCTTTCATAAGGGCCGCGCTTCTCAATCTCAGGTCCTCAAAGCATGGCTTTCTTTCAGTGACAGCCACGGACACCGCAGTCTTATGCGGCGCACATCCCAGGGCCTGCATAATAAACTACGGCTCAAAGCCGATGCAGAGTCCGATATGCCATGAGGTTGGATTAAGGATATTGATAGGCAATGTTGTCAAAACTGCAGCTCCTCTACATTTGGGAATAAGACCAGTCTTTTCCCTTTCAAAAAGGCATTACATGAAGACAATTTTCAGAGTGGAAAAGTCAGCGAAGTCAGCCTACGATTCAATGATGCAGTTAGGATTTGTCTCAATGTGCCAAGGTTGCGGAGACATCAAGACATTCGACAGGCCGAATATTGATAAGAAATGCGAGATTTGCGGCTCGAACCTTGACTGGGCTGGAGATCTCTGGCTTGGGCAGATTCATGACAAGGAAATAATAGAGAGAATGATCAGCCTGAATGCAGAAAGAAGCTACGGGAGCAAGAAGGAGATTGATTCCATTCTTAATCTTATGAAGGCAGAGTGCGTAATGCCGCCATTTTATTTCGACCTCCATGCCATTGCAGACAAATACAATATCCCTTCCCCCAGGTTTGAAGATGTGTTCAATGCGCTCCTTTCGAAAGGTTTTGCAGTTTCAAGGACTCATTTCAATGTGACTGCGATAAAGACAAACGCGAATATAAAAGACGTGCTCGAGGCAATGGGCGTGGATGAGATTGAGTAAGATAAACAATAACTAATTATTCAATCGAATAAGCAAAAAGAGAAGCAACTAAAATAAAAAAATTAAAATAAGAAAAAACAAGAAAGGGAGGATTACAGGTCAAAGGATTTTATTATGTCTCTGAGCTCCTTCGCCTTTTCGATTATTTCGCTTGTTTTTCTTGCCATGTTGGTGTAGCATTCAGCATGCGCTGTTTCTATCACCTTTCTTGCGATATGGCTGTCTGGATAAGCAGTGTCTATTATATTGATTATCCTTCCAGTGTCAGTTGTTGAAGCTATCTCTTTGCAAAGCGTATTTATCTTTGCTTCAGTGTCCGCCTTCTCAACAGCCTTCAGGATTACACATGCCTTGTCTGATGTCTTTTTCATTTTCCTGTACTCTTTCATCAGCTGCTCGAATCCTTTTCGGTCTTCCTCAAGAAGCTTCCATGCCTTTCGTGTAGGCTTCTCACTTTTCTTCGAGTAGTACTGCTCGACTACTGATTTCAGGTATTCATTCTTACCAATCGTTTGTTCTATTGTTTTCATATTTCCACCATAAACATTCTTCATTCATTTTAGTATTTACTTTTCTAGCAATTCTGGCAAGTTCAGAGATCCACATCTATCTTAAGCTCGTCTTTGAGTTCTCTGTATCTGTTTCTGATGGTTACCTCTGTAACTCCTGCAACCTCAGCAACTTCCTTCTGCGTTCTTCTTTCCCCAATCATTGCGGAAGCTATATATACCGCAGCTGCAGCCACTCCTGTCGGTCCCCTTCCAGAAACAAGTCCCTTGCTCATTGCCTTCTGCAATAATTTTATTGCAAGCTCCTGCACCTTTCCACTGAGCTTAAGTGCAGTAACGAATCTTGATATATATTCTCTTGGATCTGTAAGAGGAACTTTCATATCAAGTTCATGCATTATGAACCTGTAGGTTCTTCCGATTTCCTTCTTTTCGACTCCTGCGATTTCTGCTATCTCGTCAAGTGTTCTTGGAATTCCGTAATCTCTGCACACTGCATAAACCACTGCGGCCACTACGCTTTCGATGAGCCTTCCCCTTATCAGGCCTTTTTCAACCGCCTTCCTGTAAAGCAAGGCAGCCGCTTCCTGTATAGAATCAGAAAGTCCCAGATAGGATGATATTCTTGCAAGCTCGCTTAAGGCAATCTGCAAGTTTCTTTCCATTGAGGATGAGACTGAAGCTCTCTTGTGCCATTTTCTCATTCTGTAGAACTGCGCCTGCTTCTTGGAGCTGATTTTTACTCCCCTTATGTCTCTGTTGTACTGGTCGATATCTGTTACCAATCCCTTGTTCGGCCTTGTGAGTTTCAATGGAGCACCGCTTCTTGCTCTCTTTTCCATCTGTTCGCTGTCAAAGGCTCTCCACTCTGGGCCTGAATCAAACATATTTTCGGATATAACGAATCCGCATTCTCCACAGACTACTTCGCCTCGCTCATAGTCTCTAATAAGTTTTGTGCTGCCACACTCTGGGCATTTCTCTTTAACCATCCATACACCTCTAAGATCATAGAAGGCTACAAGTAAGTCGAAATCTATAAAAGATTTATTTACTTGGAGCAAAAGAATAAAGTTTTAGGACCACCGTCTATACAAAACACTTAGATTTATATTATTAGTGTTTATAATGAAGCTGTTAAAATTTATAAATCTTTCTGTTAGGCTATTCATTTATAATATTTCATCACAATATATTGTATAATATCGATTTCTTGTAAACACATCTTAATCGGTCCGGTGGGATAATGAAAATCAAAGAAGGAAAGATTTACGTATATTATGCATTTGATATCGCAAGTGAGATTCACCTCGGAAAACTCGAAAAGGTGTTAGGTAAAAGGCCGGTCGAATCCCAGATCCAGTATACAAAGCTGACTCCAAGATATGTCAGATACAGCCAGCCCCCATATTTGATCACTTTAGGAGAGAAGCAATTAGAGGTGACCCCTAACAACAGATTAGCTTTCAAAGTCACAGTCAAATTATATGATTTTGGAGTTGTGAGTTTAAGGTTTTCCCTGCCGTTCTCAGGATCATTCGATGAACTCGAAAAGCTAAGCAGTTCTCTTGTTGAAAACGAGGCGTTGGAGAAAGAGGCGTTAAAGCAGGTAGAAAAAATAAAGAAAGAGCTTGGAGAGGCGCTGGTAAAGCCGATGGAAAAGTCAGATTATGAGGATTATATAATTTTCGTAGCGAAGGAATTCGAAAAGAAAGTCAACGTCAACGAGATTGTAGACCAATACAGCGGAAAGATTGCATCTGTGCTCAGAGCAGAAGTGGAGAATCTTAGCGAAATCCAGATAAAAGATACATTGAAGACATCCGTCTCTTATTTCGATGACGATGTAGTATTCGTCGACTGGAACGCTGCGTTCATAATCGATCCAAGGGACTCACTCGACACGCTAGAGGTACTCGAATACGCGAACATTGAACTTCTAGAGTTGAGGACGTATGATAACATGCTGGATAAGGAGATAGAGCTTGCTTATGACAAGTTAACCCCATCAAAACTTGAATGGACTATGATCGCCCTGGATCCATTCTCAAAAACACTAAATAGATTGGAAGAGGTAAAGCTTGATGTCACACAGGTTATTGAGAGGGTTGAAAATGCGCTGAAACTAGTCGGTGATCCGTATCTCGCCAAAGTGTACAGTGCAGCTTCGCTTTCATTTAAGCTTGATACCTGGAAAAAGAGTGTGGAGGACAAGCTTGATATCATAGAGAGCTTCTACAATACAATCGTCAATAGAATACAGACAGTTAGGATGTTAATTCTTGAAACACTGATAGTGATTTTCTTTCTGATTGAAATACTTAGATACTGATCAATGCTTGAATGCTTCGCCTACAAACATGACCAGTAGAATACCAAGAATTAGCAAGGTCAGCTGCATTGCAGACTCCTTTTTGCTTGTCGTACGTTGCAGCTCAGGTATTAGGTCTGCAGCTGCGATGTATATGAAGTGCCCGGCAGCCAATGGAAGAAGCAATGCAGTTATGCTTTGAAACGAGACATTAAGAACTAATATTACTATCGCCCCTATTATTGCAGTCAGTGCGGTAAGGAAGTTGAGCGCAAGTGCGGTCCATCTGTTTAAACCTCCGTAGAGAAGAATCCCAAAATCGCCAATCTCCTGTGGAATCTCATGCATCATGATTGCGATTGTTGTTACGATTCCTAAAGACGGATCGGTCAGGTAGGCGACCGCGATAACCATTCCATCCACAATGTTATGTATTCCGTCTCCGATTATATTTAAGTAAGGAAGAGCGGTCCTTCTTTCTCTATGTTTGCATTTCTTGTCATGGCAATGATGCCATAAAATGAATTTTTCAAGTATGAAGAAAAGAAGGAACCCTAAGAGCACAAGAATCATTGCGTTTTTTACTTCCATGAGTTCCAATGATTCAGGTATCAAGTCCAAGAACGCTGCTCCAAGCAATGTTCCCGCAGCCAGACTTATAAGTACTGAAAGGCTTTTTTCTACTGCCTCTTCTTTGAAATAAATTGTAAATATTCCAAGCAACGACATTAAGCTTACAATGAAAACAGATGCGAGGACTTCAAATACGACCATAAATTAATCTGCAAAAGTAGATTTATAAATCTTAAAAGGTATGGATATTTAAGGTGGTATGGTGGCATTAAGCTCGCAGAAAATCGAAAAGATTGGAAAAGAGGAGCCGAAATCAGATCTGTTGCTTAGCAGACTGACTGACAAGGAGAAGAAGCTGCTGGATGATTTATCAAAGAAGTCTAAACTGCCAAAGGAAGAGATTGTAGAGTTCCTTTTTTACAACAGCGCCACACAATATGCAATACAGAGGCTGAAGGATCAAAAGCCACAGCATTCGCTCGTTCTTGAAGAGATCTCTCAGAGGATTTCAGAGCTCGGAGACTACAGGGAGATTAAGCCCGAATATTTTTCTCTTGTGGAGAAGATAAGAAATCCTGAAAACGCATGAGACAAGAAAGAAGCAATAGCAAAGCGTAAGAAAATTGAAATTGACCAGTAGCAGATGAATAGAAAGATTTATATATAACTTATGTTTTAAATTTTACATGGAGAAAGAAAAAATAAGGGTGGAAGAGAACAAAACAAACAGTTCAGTTAAAAGAAGCAGGATGCATGTTTTTTCTTTCTCTCTTTTGCTATCCGCATCCATATTCGTATCTTCTCCAAGGATTCTCAATGCTGATTACAATGCGGGCGAAGTATGTCCTAAAGGAAGCAGATGGTTCGCTTTTTCTCTTCAGCCTGGTGAGGTTTGCAGAGGAGAGAAATTTGGAAATCTGTGTTCTGAATGCAGGACCAATGATGGACGAGTTATTATTAGCAGTAAAGAGGAGATGAAAAACAAGGTGGAGTCTGCGATAAGCACGACCAATCCAAGCGTAGGGAAAAAATTCACGAAAAACGATTTAAACGAGATCAAGAAAAAGCTTAAGAAATGGGATAAACAAAATCTTGAAAAATTAATTAAAAAGCTTAATGGAAATCTTGACGAAGACGAGCGCACCATATTCAGAGGCGCCCTTGAGCATTGGCCGGAGATTAAATATCACGCAATGAGGCTCGGAATAGATCCAAGGATTGCGTACTTGGTCGCTGTTGCGGAATCCAGATTCGTGCAGAAAATCGGAAAGTC
>CAZJHL010000017.1:6194-9991 GCA_964545865.1 Microcaldota archaeon
TTCCCCTATGCAAATTATGCCTGGAACTATGGCTTTAATGTTCAACAGATACGGGAAGCACGATGCATATATAAAGGAGACAATAAAAGAAGGCAAGGATTGGAGAAAGAGTGCAACAGCTCAGATGATCCTCGCTCTTTATTATCTTAGGGATGGAATAAGCACGGTGGCTTCAGTAGACGCAAGGATTGAGGAGCTCAGCGCAGAGAGCCTTCTTATGGTCTATCATTTTTATAATCGCGGCCACAACAACTACATGGTTGAGAACTGGTGGCAAGGTGACAACTTCGCGACTTGTGTAAGCAAGTATCTAAGGCTTTATCCCGAAGTGGAGGGATTCATAGAAAAATTCATGCAGGCAAGTAAACATTCTGATTTATTCGTGTCCGATGGATTAGGCACAGGTTCGAAAATGCAGAATAAAAAGGAAGATAAAATCGTCAATGGCAAGGAATATAGCAAGAAAAATGATGGAAAGAAAGAGACCGTAACAAATCCGACACCTAAGAAGAGCAGTGAACAAAAAACCGCAGAAAGAGGTATCAAATTGGAAGGCATAATCAAATCCTCTTCAACTAAATCAAATTTGAAACCGCAGACAAAAGAAATAGAAGCCAATAAACCTGGTGCGAATGAAAAAAATTTCGAAGACGAAGTTGAAAAATACAAGAAAGAGCTCGAAAGGATAAGAAAGGTCCTCGATGAACTTAAAAAGAAGAATGAAGAATTAAAATAAGACCTTATTGTTTTTTTTGTTTTTTTGATTATAATTTGGTGCTCAAATGAACCATAAAAAAGACGTTAAATTCGAATCCAATCGCGCATACATGGTTGATCCGAACGTTTCAAAATTATTCAAGCCCGTTGCTGAAGATATAATAACGACTGCAGAAAGGATGCAACTCGGGGGCATGCAATTCGAAGTATTGAGAGAGAGAATGGAGGCAAAGAAGAGGAAGGAAATAGCAAAGAAGCACGGCCTTTCTATCTCTACAATTCAGTACTATGAGCGCGCAGCCATCAAAAAGATAGCCAAGATTGAGCCCGATCTTGTGAAAAAACTTAAAGAGATAATGGCGATGTCTTTAACGGAAGAGGGTCTAAAAGAAAGAAAGAGAGAGTATATCAAAAGATACTCTGAGTTGAACAGAGATAAAATACGCGTTTCATCATTTAAGTATGGATTAAAGAACCCTGAAAAGCGAAAGAGATCATACCTCAGCTATTACACACGACATAGGGAAAGAATACTTCAAAAGGCTAGAGAGAGGTATCGTGCTTCAGAACTGAATCACAAAAAGCTCGAGAGAAAGAAAGCAATCCAAAGTACCGACTACTTGATGCTGCTAAAAGAGGCCAAACAAGAAATTAAGAACGATACTGATAAAGAAGCGAATGCGTATGCAAAGATATTGAGATCCAATTCGTCTAACTCATACAAAAAAGAAGAGGCAATACTCGCCATCGGGGCAAGGCATAACCGAAAGGCGTTCCGTCTGCTTATAAAGCACCTTAATAGCGAAGTGGAATTCTTGAAGAAGGCAGTCATATGGTCTTTCGGAGAGCAAGGCGAATACCGGGCAGTCCCCTATCTTTTGAATCTCTTTCCAAAATCCCAATTTGACATTCAGTTGGATATAATTCGTGCCCTGAATAACATTGGAAGTTCTACCTCCCTTGAAGCCCTTATGAAATTAAAACAAATGACTGGAGACCCTTGGTTGAGAATGGAAATAGATAGGCAGATATCAGGTTTCAAATTTAGAGACGCATACAAAGAGATGCGGGCCAAGCTCATAGCGACATACCTAAAGAAGCTTATTTCATGCGGAGTATTGACTGAAAAAGACTATTTAAGCGCGTACAAAATCTTTTCAGAAGTGAATAATAATTTCGCAACCCAATATAAATCGTTATTTGCTGACTCAAATCCAGATATGAAATTTCAATTTTCGCTTAGAAAACAGAACAGAATAATAAATAGGCTATACCTGAGTAAGACAAGCGACGAAAAGGTATTAAAGGCATTAATGATCATTGAGACTTTGAAAGAAATATGGGGAGGACGATTCAATCACAATCGGATTTTGGCTGAGTTTGAAAAAAGTAGCAGATAACATGTGCTCATTTTACCATAAGCCAGATTAAATAATGGTCAGACATTTCCGGGGCTATGTCCTTTTCAATTCCATAGTCAAGAAATCGCATAGTCATGGCATTGTTTATGATTATTCTATCATATGCACAGTCGCTTACACCGACTGTGGTGTCTTCATTATTTTTGACCACCCAATTCCATTCCTTGAAGTCTCTCTGCGAGACGTTGTAAAACGAGCAGTCTGCGTTTAGGTCTCCGATTACAATAACGGGATAAGTTACGTTTCCGATCAACTGTTCTAGATTTCTTATCTCATTGGTTGCATCGGCAGGCTTTGCATGAAGAACATAAACGATAATCCAATCGTCTGCCTCTAATGAATTACTAGCTGTAAAATTTAAGGCTAATGGAGGCCTCTCCCATCTATTTTGAATATCTGGATTGAAATCTATTATATTGTTGATTATAATCTTGCTTTTGTTGTAAATGACCCCATACTCCTCTTTTATATTTGTTCTTCCAGCTCTGCTGCTTGTAAAGCATGAATATCCATCTAACTCTCTGCAAAGTCTCGAAAACGCGCTTCCATCTTCATCCCTTATCTCCTGAATGAAAACAAGATCATGCTTGGATATTCTGGCTGCGTATTCGCGCAAAAGCGTTTCGTTTTCAGCCTTTGAGTCTCCGAAAACCTGGAGATTCCAAGCTGCGATTCTCACGCTGTTGTTTCCCACTCCAGTCAAGTCTGTATTAGAATTAGATTTTTCAGCTCCATTAGCAAATTCTTGAAAATATATAGTTAAGATCAGTACCAATGCAATAATCGCAAAAATTAAATGAAGATCTGCACGTAATGATTCTATCTTCATAAACATATTTATTCGAAAATATTAAAAAACAAGTATCGGGGCTATTCTCTTGGAAGTGTAATTCTCACTACAGTTCCATTTCCTTCCTTTGAGTTTATTGTTATCTTTCCGCCATGCATTTCAATTATCCTTTTTGCATTAGTCAGCCCAAAGCCATTACCGTTGATAAGATCTGTCGTTGCCATATCCCTATTCGATAGGACCTTTCTTTTGACTTCCTCATTGAACCCTTCTCCATCATCTGAGATGCTCACGGCCACGCATTCATCGTCTTCTTCAAGATCTATGCGCACTTCTGCTTTGGAGTATTTCAATGCATTAAGTGTTATGTTCTCGACCGCCCTTCTTATTTTGCTTTCGTCTCCCTTTATAATCAGTCTTCCATTCTCAGAAAGCAGCAGCCGCCTATTGATTCTTTCCGCGTGAAGCTTATGCACTTCAATCATTTGTCTGATTTGTTCTGACAAGCTGAACTCAGTTTTTTTCAATTCAACCGCATTGTGAACGAACTTGTTATTAAACAGTATCTCTTCAATCATTTGCGAAAGCTCTACAGCGGATTTGTACACTAATGTTAGTATCTGGCGCTTTTCCTCTGAAATGTCTTCGTATTCAAGAAGGACTTCAATTCC
This sequence comes from Microcaldota archaeon, assembly GCA_964545865.1. Classification (GTDB taxonomy): domain Archaea; phylum Micrarchaeota; class Micrarchaeia; order CABMEP01; family CABMEP01; genus DTQF01. The sequence continues at coordinate 9,794 of CAZJHL010000017.1, forward strand.
GGATTTCACTCCAGTTAGAGGGTTCTTCATGTCATGGACGGTCCTTGCTAGCGATTTGCTGTATTCCTGATCCGACTTTTTCCTTTCATTTAAGAGCTCATTCAGGTGTCGCATATATTCCGTAGTCTGCTCGCGTATTATCTGTTTCTGCCTTTCCATTATCTCCTTTTGGAGCATTATTGTCTGCTGCATGTCTGC